>CAZHAD010000081.1:0-15265 GCA_964529965.1 uncultured Leptospirales bacterium
CAGGTCTTTACCCGCCAGGGGATGATTTCCGTCCACGGTAACTAGGTCGCCGTCGATTTCGGTCACGGATACAGGCATGTTCTCCCTGTCATTGATCATGAGCATGTACCGTTCGCCCACCTGCACCTCGTCGGGGAAGTTTTCGATGGGGAGGTTGATGATCAGGTCATTACGGTAATCTCCGAACGCATCCGCATAGGAGACCTCAATGGTTTTTCGTTCCCCGGCCTTCATGGCGGCGATCTCATCCTCCAGATGGCTGAATACGGAGTTCTTCCCGAGCGTCATCTGAATGGGATCGCCGTCTCTTGTGGATTCGATCACCTCGCCGTTCTTCAGCGACGCGGTGAAATGTATCGTTATTGTTTTACCTTTTCCGTCTTTCATCTTCCGCCTCCATTAATACAAAAAAATTAACCAGGGCCTTGGTCTTTGTTGTCCGGGATTTTCGATTTCAGATGGGCAACTCATCCGGCGAAATCCCCGCTCTCTGGGACGATATTGAAAAAATGCCGGAAAATCAATACAAAACTTTCTTTCGGCTGGCTATATATTTAAGTGTATCCACTTCTTATATGAACGTCAAACGTAACTCGAGTTATTATTTTTTATTTTAAAATAATTTTTTATGAAATAATACCGATTTTTTATTGTTATATCTCAAAACATTTAATTATCTTTAAACATGGCTGTTTTGTATATTCTTCATCGATGCATTATAGCACCTTGTTCTGTTTATATGAAAATAACCGGCTTTTTATCAGAGTTATTTTATTACGATTGAAAGTTCCGCTGTACAATAAGTCAGTTTAATGTGTTAAAGATTTACCGCAGGGCGTCCGAAAACCCCGTCCCGATCTCCGGGGATGAGGCGCTCAAAGCGAAATATGATATAACTATGAGTGATTATCCTGATAAAGGAGGAATCTCGCCATGGAATATCCGATGCGCGCCGACCTGAAGGTCGGCAACAAGTTCCCGGATTTCGAGCTTCCCGACCACAACGGCGAAACAAAGAAGCTATCTCATCTTTTACGCGGAATGCCCGGCGTGCTTATATTCAACAGGGGCCACTATTGACCGAAGGACCGTCGTCAGTTGACGAACTATGTCGAGCATCTCCAGCCGGAATTCCGGGTCAATTACTGCCATATGATTTCAGTTTCCGTGGACGACCGCATGAATACGAACGAAACCAGAGACGCCCTGGGGGCCGACTGGATATTCCTGATGGACGCCGACCGTACGCTTCTGCATGAGCTCGAGATGACGGACATTACCGACAAGGCGCATGGTGAAATCTATATACCCTACACCTTCATCCTTGACCATGACCGAACCATTCACAAGATTTACAACGGTTGGTGGTTCCTCGGCCGTCCCACACCTGAGGAGATAAGAATGGATCTGAGAGAGCTCCTGAGCAGGCGGAAAGACTGGGTCTACCGCGACCCCGAAGAGAAAAAGAAATAATAGTCGAACGGGCTGAGTTACTTTTTAAACCTTACGTTGATCGATCCCGCGTGCTTGTCCTCAAATCCCTCGGCCCGGGCCATTGAATCGACCGCCCCCCTCGCCTTTGAGAGCGCCTCAGGGGAAAGCATCTGGTAGGTGGTGCGGCGCAGAAAGGTGTCCACGGACACGCCTGAGGAGAACCGGGCCGATCCGCCCGTCGGGAGGATGTGGTTTGTTCCCGAGTAGTAATCGCCGACCGCGACCGGCGCGTAATCGCCGAGAAACAGGGACCCGACGTTTTTTATCAGGGAAAGATAATCCATCGGGTTTTCGACCATGAGCTCCATGTGCTCTGGACCGTACCTGTTGGAGAAATCGATCGCCTCGCCTATGGTGTCTGTGAGCAAAATGAGGCCGTTTTTTTCAATAGAGGCCTTTTTGATCTCTCGCCTTCCGGTACCTGAATCGATATCCCGTACGATCTCGTCCGCAACCGCGCGGGCGAGATCGCCTGACGTGGTGACCAGGATCGCGGTGGCCGTCTCGTCGTGCTCGGCCTGAGAGAGCATGTCCCATGCCGCCCATTTCGGTTCCGCCCGTTCGTCCGCAATGATGAGCACCTCGCTCGGCCCGGCGACCCCGTCGATCTGGACCGCTCCCAGGCTGTAGAGGTATGCCTTGGCCGCGGACACGTAGATATTACCCGGTCCGATTATGAGGTCCGCCTTGGCCACGCTTGCGGTGCCGAGTCCGACCGCGGCGATACCCTGCGCGCCCCCGGCTTTTACCACGGAGGTAATCCCCAGCATGGAGCACATGGCGCAGATGATGTCGGGAAGCTTTCCATTCGGGGCTGGTGGAGTGACGAGAGTGATGTTCGTCACGCCCGCGATCTGCGCCGGTATCACTCCCATGAGAACCGACGAAGGGTATGACGCCTTTCCTCCGGGCACGTACACGGCCGTGTTTTCTATCGGCTGGTACCTGACCCCGAGGAGGGTTCCGCCTTCGCGTTCGTGCCGGATGTCGCCGCGCTTCTGAAGCAGGTGGAACTCCTCGATGTTGCGCTTCGCCTCGAGGAACGCGGCGAACAGTCCGTCCGGTATGTTCCGGCGTCCCGCCTCGATCTCTTTAAAAGACGCGGTAACCGAATCGAGATTCACGCCGTCGAATTTTTTCGTATATTTTATGACCGCCCGGTCGCCGTTTTTTTTCACGTCCCTGACGATCGGAATGACCGCTTCGATCATGATCGAGGTGAAATCCTTTCCCAAGCGGTTGAAGAGGCGGTAAAGCTCTTTCCCGGACAGGTCACTTAACTTTTTTATGGGGATCATGCTTCGCTCTCTTTGACCGCTCACGGCCTGAACCGTTGCGCGATCGGGATCCTTCTTCCCACGCCGAATGCCTTTGCCGTGACCTTGATCCCTGGTGCCGCCTGGCGCCGTTTGTATTCGTTGATATTTACAATGTGCAGGATATTACGCACAAGCTCTTCCGGATATCCCCTGCCGACGATTTCCTCCGCGGAGCGCCGTTCTTCTATATAAAAGTCCAGGATCTGGTCCAGCACCTCATAGGGCGGGAGCGTGTCCTGGTCCGTCTGGTTTTCCCTGAGCTCGGCGGAGGGCGGCTTGGTGAAGCATGCCTCCGGGATCATCCGCCATTCGGAATTCACATGCTGCGCCAGCTGGTATACCAGCGTCTTGGGAAGGTCGGATATGGCGGCAAGTCCGCCTGACATGTCGCCGTACAGGGTGCAGTAGCCCATGGCCAGCTCTGACTTGTTGCCGGTGGAGAGGACAAGGCTTTTTTCCTTGTTGCTTATCGCCATCAGAAGGTTCCCGCGTATGCGCGCCTGGATATTTTCCTCAGTGGAGTCCTCAGCCTTGCCCTCGAACACCTGCGCAAGATCCCTGCGGTACCGGTCGAACAGTTCCCTGATGGGTATGACCTCGAGGCGGATGCCCAGGTTCCGGGCCAGCGTCTGCGAGTCTTCGATGCTGCCGGCCGAGGAATAGGCCGACGGCATGGAGACGCCGGTAACGTTTTCGGGTCCGAGCGCCTGTACCGCGAGCACGGCGGTGAGTGCGGAATCGATGCCGCCCGAAAGTCCGATCACTACCTTCCGGAAGCCGCACTTGTGCACGTAGTCCCTTATGCCGAGGATGAGGGCCCTGTGTATGTCCTCGATCTCGTCATCCCTTATTTTAATCTCCGATTCAGAGGAATCGTCGACGATGACGAGGTCCTCGTCAAACGGCCTGGCGTGGCCGATCAGCTTTCCCTTTTGATTGTACACGACGCTGTTGCCGTCGAACACAAGGCTGTCGTTGCCTCCGACCTGGTTTACATATACCACGGTGAGGGAGTTTTTCCGCGCGATTTCCGCGAGCATGATCCTCTTGAAGCGGTTTTTGCCCCTCATGAAGGGTGAAGCGTTTATGCTGACGAGTATATCCGTTTTCTTCTCCACAAGGATTTTTATCGGATCGATGTCGTATCTCCTGTTTTCGATGAACTTGTTGTCCTCATGACCGATCGCGTTCCATATGTCCTCGCACACGGTGATGCCGATGCTGTGTTCCATATGCTTGACGATGGTCTGCTCCTTGCAGCTTGAAAAGTAGCGTTGCTCGTCAAACACGTCATAGGTCGGTAGAAGGGACTTGTAATGTCGCGAGATTATTTTGCCGTTCTTCATGAATGCGGCCGCGTTATGCAGCATGGGCTGGTTTTCCATGTCAAAGTCCACGAATCCGCAGACAACGGATATTTCCGTTGCATGGCCCGCGATCTCGTCGATTGCCGCAAGGTTGTCTTCCACCAGCTTTTTGTTTTCCAAGAGATCCATCGGTGGATATCCGATGGTCGCCATCTCCGGGAATATGACGATATCGGCATCCTGGGATCTGGCGCGGTCGATGAATGTGATGATCTTTTCCGTGTTGCCGGAAAGGTCGGCAATAGTGGGATTTATCTGGGCCATTGCGATTCTCATCCGGATCTCCTTCGAGCATGCGTATCAACGATAATGTGCACGACTATTTTATCAATGATTAATTTATCCTCTCACAGGGATACGAAATTTCTCCTTACCAGTGTAGAGGCTGGATTCATCCCGCCTCTACAAAATTTTATTCAAATGTATATGACAAAGTTTTATATATAAAATTATAATTTTAAATATAAAAATATAAATCCCCGGATAAATGTTTTTTAGATACGTGTAGTATATTGGCAATTTTGCTCCTGTATTTTTTTGATATTATTGGTACACCGATAACTATCGGAATTTTAAAAAATTTTTTTTATGCCAAGCTCGTAAAAATAGATATTATATTTAATATTGTTAAAATTTTTAGAATTAAAACTAGACTATATTTATTTTTTTTATATTAATAATTAAATTTACTAAAATTAATAATTACCGGTTTTTTTATCTGACGATTAATTTTGATATTTTTCAGCAAACCGAAGAAAATTGTAACCAGCATATTGACAGGAGGTCATTAATGGACGTATATTATATACCCACGGTTTTTTTTACTCTTTTTTTTGTTGTGGATCCACTCGGTCTGATTCCGGTGTTTTTGATGTATCTATCAGGATACCACGACGTCAGAAGAAAGTGGATAATTTTACGTTCGATACTGATATCCATCGGGGTATCAGTTTTTTTTATCCTTTTCGGCAAATACCTTTTGAGGTTTCTGGGGATATCGTCCGGATCCTTCCTGATCGCCGGAGGCATACTTCTTTTTATAATTGCTATGGAGATGCTGCTCGGCCAGGTCTCGCGTATCAAGATGAGGTATGTCGGGGACGATGAACAGCCTGAGGAGGACCGTGACGTATCGGTGTTTCCCCTCGCCATTCCGATGCTCTGCGGACCCGGCAACATCGCCGCGCTTCTCATGTTCAGCACCCAGGCCGACGGCGATGTCATGAAGCTCATCGTCATCATGGCGGTCTCGATCACGGTTTTTATCATCGCCATGATCGTCATGTTCTTTTCCACGTATGTGGGAAGCGCGCTCGGCAATACCGGCATATCCATCATACAGAAGCTCATGGGGCTGATTCTATCGGCCATGTCCGTGCAGTTTATACGTAACGGACTGTCAGAGCTCGGAGTGATACATTAGCCATGACGTTCCATGCAATGAATTATAAGAGGGCGCTCTTCACGCTCCTCTTCACCGTCGCCCTCATACCCTTTATCGCGGTTCATGCAGTTGACGACATCAATAGATGCATGAACCTTCCGTATGTCAGGCAGGTGATGCTTGATTATCTGCAAGATGCGTTTAAGGGTGCTTCTTCAACAAAAGAGGCCCGCATTTGCATCGGGTTTGGTTTGGGGATCGCGTTGCACGGAGCGACCATCGAGGCCGGGGACAAATATCGGCTCGCCGCGGACGAGATCGACCTTTTTTTTTCAATTCTTAAGAGAATACGTCAAGGACACTGGCTCCGAAGCATCCGCCTCGTCAGGCCCAGGATCGTGTTCCGGTTCGATAACCAGGGTTCCGCCGAAGGAACGCGGATCGATGAAATTCCCGAAATTAACATCAGGGATCCTGACGTCACCCTGTATTATCAGGGGCATGTAATCAGGCTGCAGGGAGGGTTGATCGGCCGGGTATCGTTTGCACGCACCGAAGCGGGGAAGATTTCGGCGACCGGTACCATGGACATCAGCGGTGCGCGCATAAGCTTTGACGGCGGATCCGTGGATGTGCGCGGCCTGATCCTGATGAAGGGAAGGGACATACGAATATCAAAGCTTGCGATTTCTGCCGGGAGTGTTAACGTGGAAGCATCGGGTGATTATGCGGTCGGCGCCCCGGGGAGATTTTCAGGCAACGCGCTGATATCCGGATTGGATATCCGTCCCACCGGAGGAAAGGGAAGCCCTCTTCTCAAGGGATTGCTGGGTGTGTGTGAGGGAGAGGCGGGGATAACTTTCATCCGCATGCGGCTGTTCGGGATTCCGGTCGATTCGGCGATCGCCCGCGCCGAAGCGAAGGGGGGAAGCCTGCATCTGAACGATATACGGGCGGAGGGCGGCCCCCTTTCAGGTTCGGGCATCGTGGTGCTTCGTCCCGGCTCCATGGCCCGGTTCGACGTTGATTTTTTCCTCCGCGATTACGATATCGAATCGGCCCTGCGCTTCATTTCAACCACCGGGTCATGGGTGGACGGCACCATGGATCTGCAGGGAAGGGTCTGGGGGACCGCTGGCTCGGTCAACGGCGACCTTTTTTTTTCCACGTTCAACGGAAGGCTGAAAAGGTACGCGGCCTTGGCCGAGATTTTCGGCGCCATTAATATTTACAAGCAGATCCTTCGCATCAATCCGGGTATGAATAACAAAGGATTTCCCTACAATTCGATACTGGCCAATGTTTCCATCCGCGACAGCATGATGAGCATCGATAATCTCTACCTTGACAGCAATTCGGTGCAGATGTCCGCGACAGGCACCTATTCGCTCAGAACCCGCACCATCGACGCGATGCTCGGCCTGATGCCCCTGGAATCGCTCGACGTGGTTATCGGCAACCTTCCCGTCCTGGGATGGATCGTCAAGGGGAATGATAAGGGACTAGTGGTCATTGACCTGAAGGTTGAGGGGAGCATTGACGATTTCCGGGTGAGGCCGGCGCCCGTGCATATGATTTCGAGAAAGGTGGGTGGAATTCTTTTGAGGACGCTCATGCTTCCCTACGTTTTTTTCACGAATCCCGGAAGGCTCATACCCGGGCTGCCGAAGAAAAAATAGGGTGCCGTCGAATTTTTGTTGAAAAAAAACATCCCCGGGCAAAGATTGGAAAACCTTTCTGCTCCAGGCATGCGCTCCCCGCGCAGGGCATTGCAGCAATTATACCAGAGGGAGGAACGGATGAATACGTATGAGCTCACCATTATTTTACGGAACAAGGACGTCGAGCGCCAGATCGAGCGGGTAAAGGAGATTCTCACGAAGCACGGGACCACGTTCCTGAGCGATAATTCCCTCGGCATAAAAAAATTCGCGTACGAGATCGATCGTGAAAGCGAAGGCTACTATCTTTTCATGAACGTGGAGATACTGTCGGATTCCGTGAGAAAGATAATGAGCGAATTTAAATTGAACAACAATATCCTTCGTTATCTGTTTGTAAAAATAAAAAAAGCGGCGACCGCGTGACAGGGGGACGGCCATGGCGAACGACCTGAACAAAGCGATACTGGTGGGACGGCTCACCAAAGATCCTGAGCTGCGCTATACCCAGTCGGGCACAGCAGTGTGCAGCTTTTCAATAGCCAATAACCGCACCTACGTGACGGGCGGTGAAAAGAAGGAGCAGGTATCCTATTTCAACTGCGTGGCCTGGGCGAAAGCCGGAGAGATCATCGCCGAGTATTGCAAAAAAGGTAACCGCATCGGCATCGAGGGCCGTCTCCAGCAGCGGTCATGGGACGACCAGGAGGGGAAGCGCAGGTATACGGTGGAGATCGTCGTCGACAATTTCCAATTTTTGTCAGGCCCGAGGGATAGCGCTTCCGAATCCGCTGCGGATCCGACGGCGGGCCAGCAGGGATCGCCTCCCGATGCAGGGAATCCATTCTCCGACGAGGACGTGCCCTTTTGATGCGAGACATGATCGAATTTAAATCCATGAGGAGTATTGTATGCCGGAAAATATTGACGAAATGAATGAAGGGGCGGCACCCGAAGCTTCGGAGCAGACCCAGACGGGAGGCGACCAAGCGGACCAGCCCGTGCAAAAGGAACAGACGGCACCTCGGCCGGCCGGAAGGCCCGAGAGGAGCGATCACCGCAACGGATACCGCGACAGGCCTGAAAGAAGGGGGAGGAGGGGATATGCCGACTCTTCCGGCGAAGGCAAAGACAAGGAGCCTGTGTCTGACCATCCGGGGCGGGTCTCACGGTTCAAGCGGAAGATATGCAATTTCTGTCAGGACAAGAACATTCCCCTTGATTACAAGAGGCCTGACATACTTGAGCGCTTCGTGACCGACAGGGGTAAAATACTGCCCCGCAGGGTCACCGGAACATGCGCCAGGCACCAGCGGATCATCGCGCGGGAGATCAAGAGGGCGCGGATCATATCCCTGCTGCCGTTCGTGGAACAGTGACACTTGGGCTTTTCTTCCTCGCCGCCGCAGCGGTCGGGCTGGCCGTTACGGCCGGATCGGCGTATCTCTACTACCGGATGGAATGGAGATCCCTGTTTATATTCATCATACTGATATACGCCGCCGTCATCGCCTCGGGGAGCATGTCGTATATCCCGATGGTGAGCACTCCGTTTATATTGGGCGGTCTCGGCGGCTTGACCTTCAAGAAGGGGAAGAGCCTTGAATTTTATCTCGTGGCGACCACCCTCATATTGACGGCGTTGTCCGCAGGATTTTTTTATTTTTATCTGCTCGTTCTGAAGGTGGATTTCTTTGAGATGCAGCGGTCGTTTTTCGTTCAACTTATGGGCGCTGCACGCGTGCCCCCGGACATCAGGAAGGAATGGCTGGAGGCTTTTGAAAAGTCGAAATATCTGGTGCCCTTCGGCACGTTTATGAATTCGATCATCTTTTCATCCGTGGCGTATATAGTAATAAGAAAAATCCTCGTCAGGGTTTTTAGTGCGGCAAGGGTCCCCGGTCTGGAATTTTTCCGCATCAGCGACTACTGGATATTCGCGTTGATCGCGGGGCTGGCTCTTTTTTTACTGGTTGACAGCGTTGCATATCGGGTCTTAAATATTGCGGGATTGAACATCATGCTCGGTACGGTCCTGCTCTATTTCATACAGGGCCTGGGGGTCATCAAATACCTGCTCTTGCGCAGGGGGGTGCCCGCGTATGTCATCCCGCTGACGTTTGCAGGCCTGTTTCTGATCGGATTCGCCGGCCTGTGGGCATCGATGTTTCTGTCGGTGGTCATTGCCGGGGTGGGCGCCCTCGACATATGGGCGGACTTCAGGAATCTTACGAAGAAAAAGGATACAAGGAGCTGATCATGAAAGTCATTTTGCAAAGGGATATCCCGAATCTCGGCGACGCAGGAGACATCAGGGAGGTCGCGGCCGGATATGCGAGGAACTATCTTCTGCCGCGGAAGATGGTCATCCTCGCCGACGACTCCAGCAAGAAGGTGGCCGAGCATCAGAAAAAGCTCATCAGAATAAAAAAGGAAAAGAGGAAAAAGCAGAGCCAGAAGCTCGCTGAAAGCCTGTCCGGCATAGAGCTGACGATAATGGCGCGGGTCGGTGAGGAAGGAAAGCTCTTCGGCTCCGTGACCGCAATGGACATTGCGAAGAAGCTCAAGGAGATGGGGCACGAGATCGACAAAAGGAAGATCATTCTGGACAACCCGATCAGACAGGAAGGCGAATACGGCGTAAAGATCAGGCTTGATGAGGGCCAGTCACCTGCGGTCAAGGTGATCGTCGTCAAGGAGTAGCGTATGCTGGCTGAGAAGCTCCCTCCTCAGGACATCGAGACCGAATCGGCGTGCCTTGCCGCCGTGCTGCTGAGCAGGGAGGCCCTGTACAAGGTGACCGAAATCCTCCAGCCGGAGGATTTTTACCTTGATAAACACCGGGTCATATTCAGCGCCATTATGGAGCTTGAGAAGAAGGACCTGCCCATAGACCTGACCACTCTTAAGCAGCGCCTTTCCGACCGCGGCTTTTTCGACAAGGTGGGAGGGGATTCGGGCCTCGTCGAGCTGTACCGGTCCTCCTCGACCTCGGCGAACGCGGAATTCTACGCGAAAAGGATAAAGGAGCTTTCCCTCAGACGGCGGCTCATCGAGGTGGCCGCGGAATCGGTGGAGAAGTGCTTCGACATGTCGATCGGGACAGAAGAGTTGGTGGACGAGGTCGAGCGGGAGGTGTTCAGCATAACCGAGGGAAGGATATCCGCGGACTTCAAGCCGCTTGACGCGGTGCTTCACGAGACCCTTGACAATATCGGGACATGGTACGAGACCAAGCGGAGCGTGACCGGGATCGCCTCCGGGTTCAAAAAGCTCGACGAGATCCTGACCGGATTTCACAGCGCGGAGTTCATCATCATCGCCGCGCGTCCCGGCATGGGCAAAACCGCGCTCGCGCTGAACATCGTCAATCACGTGGCACTCAGGGAGAAGAAGGCCGTGCTCGTGTTTTCCCTCGAGATGCCCTCGACGCAGCTCGGCATGAGGATGCTCTGCGTTGAGTCGATGATCGATTCGCAAAGGGTGCGCACCGGCCACATCAATTCGGACGAGCTCAAGATCCTGTTCCAGAAGGCGGACCGGCTCTCCAAGGCGCAGGTGTTCATCGACGACAGCCCGTCGTCCACCGTGCTGCAGATGAGGGCCAAGGCGAGGCGTATGGCCCAGAAAAACCGCGACCTCGGCCTGATCGTCGTCGACTACCTCCAGCTCATCACCGGCACCAGCCAGAAGATCGACCGCCACCTTCAGATCGCGGAGATATCGCGCTTTTTGAAGCAGATGGCGCGTGACCTGGATGTTCCCGTCATCGCCATATCGCAGCTCTCACGCGCGGTCGAGCACCGCGCAGACCAGATCCCCACCCTTGCGGACTTGCGCGAGTCGGGCGCGATAGAACAGGATGCGGACGTGGTCATGTTCATCTACCGGGAGGACAAGGTGAGGAAGGAGACCGAGCGGAGGGGCATTGCGGACATTATCGTGGCCAAGCAGAGGAACGGCCCCATCGGCACCATATCCCTCAAGTTCTGGGAGAAGTACACGCGCTTCGACGATCTTGAAGAGATGCACGCCTTTGAGGAGATGCACCCCGAATATGAAGTTCAGTGACGCGAGGGACATCCTTGTAAACGCGGCCGAAGGGATCGGCAGCTTCGCCCTTTTCTTCCGCGACACCGTCGTGTGGATGTTCCGTCCCCCCTTCGACGCCAAGAACGTCGTCACCCAGATGCTCGAGATCGGGTATAAATCGATTCCGGTGACCACCATCACGCTGTTCTTCACCGGCATGGTCATGGCGTACCAGCTCGGAAGGGTCACGGACACCATCATGTCCGGATCGTCGGTCTTCATAGGAGCGGGCGTGACCATCGCCATGTTCAGGGAGCTCTCCCCGGTACTCACAGGGCTCCTCCTGGCCGGCAGGGTGGGCTCCTCGATCGCGGCCGAGATAGGAACCATGAAGGTGACCGAGCAGGTAGACGCCCTGCGCACACTGCAGGCAGAGCCGGTCCAGTACCTGGCCGTGCCGCGATTCATCGGCTGCCTCGTCATGACGCCGATCCTTACGATCCTCACTGACATCGTCGGGGTCCTTGGAGGGGCCTTCATCGGCTACTTTTCACTGGGGATCACGATGGACAAGTACGTCGACAACGTCCTCCAGTATACGATGCTGAGCGACCTGATCACCGGACTGATCAAATCGGTCTTTTTCGGCATGGAGATCGCCCTTATCTCGTGCCACGAGGGATTCAACACCACGGGGGGAGCGGAGGGCGTGGGCAAGTCGACCATACAGGCGGTGGTCAAGTCCTCGATGATGATACTCATATCCAACTACTTCCTCACCTACATAATGAGATTCTTTGAATGACGGGGTCCGGTTTTTCTGCATGAGCGGGGAAAAGAGCAATTATTTCAGGCAGTTAAGCGACGCCGGGATCGGCGCAGCTACCATGGACGCGCTCAGGGGTGTGGACAGGGAAAAATTTTTCGATCCCATTTTCAAAGACCGGCTCTATTCCATGGAGCGCATACCGATAGGCGCCGGGCAGAGGAGCGATGATCCGCGCATCATGGCGAGGATGACCGACCTGCTCGGCCTGAAGAAGGAGTGTCGGGTCCTCGAGGTGGGGACCGGATCGGGGTTTTCGACCGCGGTGCTGTCCCGGCTCGCCGGCGAGGTGGTCACGGTCGAGTATATCGAGGCCCTGGCGCTGAGGGCTAAGGAGAGGATGGACGGAGACGGGCACGCCAGGGTGAGGTTTTACTGCGGCGACGCGACCGATTTTGAGGGGGACCTGGGCGAGTTCGACGCAGCGGTGGTCTTCGCCGCCTGCGTCCGCACCCCCTATTCGATCGTCACCATGCTCAAGCCCGGGGGTGCGGCCGTGTTTCCGATGGGTCCCGCACACCAGCAGCAGATTACCCGGTTCGTCAACGAGCTCGGTGCGCCGGACATGAGCAAAAATTTCAGATTTTACGATTTATGCGAATTCGACTCGATCAGGGGCGCGTATGGATGGATCGATGCGCCGGCCGCGCCTTCTGAGGAGGGACCGGAAGAAAAGCCGAAGGATGAGGGCGGGGAACCGTGAAGAATTTCCTTTCCCTGTGCGCTTCATTCGATTTCGGCAGGCCGGCGCTTTCCGAGGGGGAGATGGATTTTTACCGCTCCCTGAACGGGTCGATAATCCGCTTGCTGCAGACCCTGCCGGCTTCGACGCAGGCGGATGCCATGATCCTGTACATGCATTTCGCGGGCATACGAATCGGGGAGGAGCTCGATTTTTTCCGCCACTACCACATCCCGGTCTGGTCGGTGCTGTACTGGATGCTGCAGGCTCCGTGGAATATCCGCACTCGTTCCATAGATGATATGGGGGACGGGGTCAGAGCCCATGCCATGACCATGCTGCTTCACTCCCTGGACAACTTCCTGTGCGACGGCGGGCTCCCCGTCTCACACACCAGCCTTCTCATCCGAAGCCAGGCGTGGCGCGTTATACACGAGTCCCTCGGACGCTTCTGCGCGGACATCGCGGGCGGGGAGCGTGTTGTGAATGATTTTTTCAACACCTATTACGCGGCGATGTGCGGGAGGGCCGAGCCGGATTGCATCGAGGATTACTGTGCAAATTTCAAACGGCAGGCCGCCACCGGCCTCATCGTACCGCTGCTGGCTGCAATGAAGTACGGGGCGGACGATGATACCGTGCGCTCGATACGAGGAGCGTGCGAGGCCTTTTTTACGGCCTGGCGCCTCATGGATGATCTCCGGGACATCGCGGACGATATCCGCGGAAAAAAACAAACCGCCCCCTTTTTTTTGCTTTCCCGAAAGGGGAGGCGGCTCTGGGATGAGGCCGGGGTAGGCCCGGTTGAGGCGCGGATTGGTCCGCTCGTCCGGGCGATGCAGGAGGAGCGGATAATCCCCGCCGTCGTGCGCAGGATCGGCGAAGAGCTTGAGGCGGCGCAGTCGATCTGCGAACAAATCGGAATGTCCGGACTCGGCCGGGAATTCGCCGCTATGAGGGAGCCTTTGA
Organism: uncultured Leptospirales bacterium; assembly: GCA_964529965.1. GTDB lineage: Bacteria > Spirochaetota > UBA4802 > UBA4802 > UBA5550 > RBG-16-49-21. Next base: position 13,735 of record CAZHAD010000081.1, read on the forward strand.
CATGGAACAACAAGGCATGACAACCGGCCGCGGGAAGTTGCCGATCGCCGGCATCGAGACCGAAAACCTGAGCATCGAGCTCACCACGCGCTGTACGAACGAATGCAGCCACTGCTTCGCCCGGGCCGGAAGAATCAATTCGCCCGAGCTTTCATTCGATGCCGCGCAGGAAATTGTCGGGGAAGGGTTGTCTATCGGCTTCCGCCACCTGCACCTGACCGGCGGCGAGCCCCTCCTGTGGCCCCGTCTTATATCCCTGCTCGAGAGAGCCGTGACGTCGGGCTATGAGACGGTTTTCATTAATACCAATGGCGCGCTTCTCGTTCCCGAGATGGCTCGCCGGCTCGCCGGGTTCGGCGATCGGCTGTTCCTCTCGATCAGCCTTCAGGGTCCGGAAGATGTCCATGACCGTTTCCGCGGCGAAGGCTCGTATCAAAAGGCGCTTCAGGGTGTGCGGAACGCCCTGGACGCGGGCCTTCAGGTGATCGTGTTCGCGGTGGCGGGCAGGAGCCTTGCCGCGGTGCTCCCGCGGTTTGCGGAGTTCGTGTTCATGGAGCTTCAGGGTGTGCGTGAGCTCACGCTCATTCAGCTCATCAGGGTGGAGGGGGACGCGGACGATCCCGTTGAAGAGCTCCTGTCCCCGGATGATTTCGCGCGGCTGGTGCGCTCCGTCGCGCTCCTCAACCTGTATGGATACCGGACCTCGGTTCTGGAAAACCCCCTTGCCGGGGTGGCCGCGGACCTCTTGGGCATGCCGTGGCTTCCGCCTGGAGAAGCGCTCCTGCGCAGCGGCAAGATCGTGGTGATGGCGGACCGTTCCATCACATTGTCCCACTCGAGCAGGGAATCCTACGGCGTCTATTCCCCGGGCGCGCTGGCCGGTGTCCTCGCCTCGGACGAATACGCCGCGGCGGTGTCACCCGACACGAAGACCTGCCCGGCGTGCCGCTTCCATTCGGCGTGCATGGAAAAGGGGATGCTGCGCCCCTCCGAATGGTTCAGGGACATGGAAGAAAGCGTTCCCTACTGCAAAAGGGTGCTCGGCCTGTTAGAATGATCCGGTACCGGCCGCCCGACTACCGGGATCTTCTTAATGCGATGAATGTTACGTCATCGTTGAGGGTTTTTCCTTCGCAGAATCTGTCCGCCAGGTCTGCGCTCGCCTCAACGATGCCTCTGTTTTTGTATATGCGAGGCAGATCGTTTGAGAACATGTCCTCGTCATCATCCCAATCCGCGTTATTTCCGAATACCTGAGGATGCGCCAGCTCATACAGCCCGTCCGTATACAGGAAGAGCATATCCCCCTGGCCGAAATCGTACGTATTCTGCTTGTAGATGATATTCTCGGATACGCCGAGAATTGGGTTCTGTGCCCTGATGGGGATCACCGCGGTGGAATTGAGCAGGTACTGGCGCGGGAGACCGGCTGATGCGATCGTTACGGTCGAATCCTTCAGGTTTACATCCGCGATAAGGCACGTGAAGATGATGATGTAGCTTCCTATTTGTCTGGCGAACCTCTGGTTCA
>CAZHAD010000082.1:0-10422 GCA_964529965.1 uncultured Leptospirales bacterium
GAAACCGATTTTACTATCTCTTCAACCGAATTCTTTTGTTCAGCAGTTGCATCTTTGATATCATTTGACCTGTCCTTAACTATCTCCGCCTCGCTGTTAACAATATCACTTCTCTCCAGCTGCCTTTGCATATTATCATATATATGATCCATCATTTTACTTATGGTAGTTACACCTGATATAATGCTGCTTATTACTTCCACCGAATCCCTTACCTTGGAATCACCTTTGTTTATTTCATCCTCATTTATCTTTATCAGTGAGTCTATATCCTTTATGCTTGTGGCGGTTTGATCCGCAAGCTTCGAGATTTCATCTGCTACTACTGCAAATCCTCTGCCGGCATCACCGGCCCGGGCGGCTTCTATTGCCGCATTAAGCGATAAAAGATTTATATGTTCGGAAATTCTATTTATTATCTCAATAATATTAGTCATTTCCTTTGAGCTGTCTCCGATTTTCTGCATGCTCTCGTTCATCTCGTTTAATGACGACTCCCCTTCCTTTGCCATGGAGGATATATTTTCTGAGATTTTTAAAGACTCCTTTACCCTATCCCCCATTTCCTTAATAATTGCAGACAGCTCCTGTATGCTGTATATCAATGAATTCATCTTGCCGAACTGTTCGTTGGCACTTAATGCTACATTATCCATCCCTGCCGATATCTCTTCCATTGTAGCTGTAATCTCTTCTATCGATGAGGCCTGATTCTGGGCATTATCTGAAAATGATACTGTTGCCGCCGACATCCGATCTGAAGATGACGCTACCTGAAGTGAGGTATTTTTTACTATCTTAATTACATCGTTTATCTTCAATACAAACATGTTAAAGTATTTCGCCATCTCGCCGAATTCATTATTACAATCAGTCTGAAGCTGAACAGACAGGTCGCCCTCGCCCTCTGAAATGTCTTTCAATTTATCGATTATATTCCTGACCGGGCTTGTTATGGTATTGCTGGTAAAATATAAAATGGTGAACGTTCCGACCGTTATAAGAAGAAATACTCCTATCATTACAAATATTATTCTATTTATCGCAGCATGCATCTCGTCGATATATATACCCGTGCCTATTATCCAGTTCCACGGCCGGAATATTTTTACGTACGATAACTTCGGAGCCGCCTTCTCTTTTTTATCCTGCGACTCCCGTTTATAATCAACAAATCCCTCGCTGCTGATTTTGCATATCCTGATCATTTCAGCCATATACCGTTTACCTGTTGCATCAACCATATCGGATACATTCTCGCCGGTTAATTCCAGATGCATTGGATGTATAACCATTCTTGCCGAAGTATCGATGATCCAGAAGTAATCCGTTTTATCTTTGCCATACCTTAGATTATCAATTTCCCTTATCGCTTCATTTTTCGCTTTATCTTCACTCATCATTCCAATTTGATAGAGTTTATATTTAACCTGAACAATGCCAATCCCTATATTTACAATTTCCCTAACTATCTTTTTTTGATTCGCCATAAGAGTATTTTGTATTAATGGAATTAAATAACCGAGTACGGCGATGAGGACGCATAATATTATAACTATTCCCTGAATTATTATTTGTTTCCGAATAGATAAATTATTCCAGAATTTTTTCATCAATTTGCCTCCATTTATCGTATCAAATTGATAGTAAAAATATCTACAGACAATTTCTAAAAAGTCAAATAGATTTTCCCTTTTTAAATCAAGACGATCCAATTCAAAATTGAGCCTATATAAACCCATCCCCATCCCACCAATACACTTTTTCCCTCCCCCCTCATCCCCTTATCTTGCTTCAGGCTATCCTCCCTCCCACAATCCTCCCTCATCCCCCCATTCAGGCAAAAAAATAATTGCCCGGACGGAAGCCTACCCGATAATGGGTCAAAACGCATTCATTTTTTCGGCGATTAACTATTATTGAGGGGGATTACCATGATACCGACCAGGTTAACGAAATTATTGGGCATCAAGCATCCGATCGTGCTCGCGGGCGCCAACTGGCTGACGTACCCGGAGCTCGTCGCGGAGGTTTCTAACGCGGGCGGGCTCGGCATTCTCGCGGTGGCGCAGTACACGCCCGAACAGACGCGCGAGAACATCAAGCAAATCAAAAGCCTGACCAAAAAGCCGTTCGGCATAAACCAGATACTGGTCGGTCCGGGTGCGAAGGAAAACATACAGATATCCATAGAGGAAAAAGTCCCCATCATCAATTACTCGCTGGGCAAGCCCTGGTTCGTCGACGAGGTGCACAAGTACGGCGGCAAGGTGGTGGGCACCATCGCGCTGTCGCGGCACGCGCTCAAGGCGCAGGAGCTCGGGTGCGACGCCCTCATCATCACCGGGCACGAGGCCGCGGCCCACGGGGCGGACGCAACCTCCCTCGTGCTCATCCCGATCGTCGCGCGCCTGGTCAAGATTCCGCTGATCGCGGCGGGCGGGTTCTACGACGGCAGGGGGCTTGCGGCCGCGCTCGCGCTCGGTGCGGACGCGATATCCATGGGCACCCGCTTCATGCTCACCAAGGAAAGCCGCCTGCATGAAAAATTCAAGGAGCTCTGTCTGAAGGCTTCAGAGGCCGACACCCTCTACAGCAGCTATTTCGACGGTATGGAGGGACGTGTTTTAAAAACGAAGCAGGCCAGCAAGATGATGAAGGGTCACCTGAGCATTGCCGAGGCCATGGGGGCGGCCCGCATGGTCAAGAACATGCTGAACCTCTCCATGCTGCAGTTCATGCAGTTGGGCCTGTCCATGATGTTCGCCGGCGAGGACTCGCGGGGAGTGATGATGCTGGCACGCCAGGCGATAGCGGCCAAGCGGCACCTTCTGGCGATCGATCAGGGCGACGTGGACGAGGGCATCATCTTCGCGGGCCAGTGCATCGGCGGCATCAACGACATCCCCTCGGTCAAGGACGTGATGACCAACATCATCAAGGAAGCTGAAGCGACCATGAAGGGCTCGGTCAAGCTGATCAAGGCTCAATAGTGAGTTGATACGCCGCCGCGTTAACGGCGGCAGCAATAATTTAAAGAAAGGGGCGGGATTTCTCCCGCCCTTTCTTTTGTCTGCACTCGATATCAAGCATGCCTGTATTTTCTTGCCAACATTTGTTGGGGCTCTTAAAGCTAAAGGTGGGGTCAGAGCCCCCCTGCAGGAGCCCCCTGAATTAGCTGATAGCTGATCTAATGGGGGGCAGAGTTCGCTGTGGGCCGATTTAGGGGTCAGAGCACTCCCAGGGGTGAGAATCTCTGGTGGGGGTCAGAGCATTCCCAGGGAATAAGGAAGAGGCGGGGGTCAGAGCCTCCGGAGGGTCGTTTGCGACCATAGAGGGTCAGAGCCCCCTCCTTCAGGTACCAAAATCGATAAAATGATCGACACACAGGAGACGGTATGGTATCATCCGACCATACGACGACCCGATGCCGGCATCGGGTTTGCGCCCTGCCGGGAAATTCCACACAAGAGGATGAATATGAGATTCTCGCTGCTGCTCTACGTTCTGTACCGGCTACTGAAAAGAGCGATGAAAAAAAACAAGGCCTATCACAACTATGTCGGCAATATCCACAACGTGCGGATCATGATCAAAACGGCGGACGGGAAGCGGGGCAGGGTCTTCATCTTCGACCGCGGAAGCATATCATCCAGGGGAGGCGCCCGGCACCCGTATGACACGGCGATCGTGTGGAAGGACGCGAAAACGGGCTTCAGAGTGATGGCGTCGCAGAGCGACGAGGCACAGTTCGAGGCTGCCGCAGAGGGCGCGATGAAGCTCGACGGCATGCCCTTCTTCGCCAAGTGGTTCAACGACGGCGTAAAGATGGTGATGTAGGAGTCATTGCTTCCCGGCCCCGGGTACAGATCAACCTTGAGGAGGAATCGAATGGCATTAATAAACGGCGGCCACCTGGTCGGCAAATATCTGAAGGAAATGGAAAACGTGGAGATCGTGTTCGGTATTTCAGGCGGCCACATCGAGTCCATACTGGACGGCTTCACGCAGTACAAAATACGCACCATAGACGTGCGGCACGAGCAGGCAGCCGCCATGATGGCGCACGCCTGGTCAGTTTACACGGGCAAGCCGGGGGTGTGTTTCCTCACTGCAGGCCCGGGGTTCGCAAACGGCCTCACGGGCATCGCCAACGCCTACCTGGACAACGCGCCCCTGGTGGTGCTCTGCGGCAGGGCGCCCCTCAGGGAGGACCTGAAGGGCGCGCTTCAGGAGATGGACCAGATCGCCGTGGTCAGGCCCATCACCAAATGGGCGGCCACCTGCTACGACATCAGGCGGATTCCCGAGTACCTGTCGACCGCGTTCAGGCAGGCGAAGGAGGGTAGGCCGGGGCCCGTGTTCCTCGAGCTGCCGCCCGATATCCTCAATATCAAGGTCGACGAGTCCCTGGCGCCCATGCCGGCGCATTTCACGCGGAAATACGCCGTGCATCCGGACGATGCGGACCTGAAGGCGGCGGCCGAAATCATAAACGGCGCGAAAAAGCCCCTTTTCCTCGGCGGCTCGGGCGTGGGGTTCAGCGGGTGCTCGGACTGCCTCCGCCAGTTCCTTGAAAAGACCGGCATTCCCTTCATGCTCCTGAATTACGGCAGGGGCGAGCTGCCTGACGACCATCCCCTGTCGGTCATGGAGATGGGCGGCCTGGGCCTGATATTCGGGATCGGGCAGGCGGACGTGATCGTCGCCGCGGGCCTGCGCTTCAACTGGATCCTCGAGTCGGGGAAGGTCATACCGCCGGGCGTGAAGGTGGTCAGGATCGACATCGACCCGCACGAGATCGACCGGAACCGCATGGCCGATGCCGGGCTCGTGGGGGACGTGGGCTCGGTGCTCGGGCAGCTTACCCCCTTCGTCAGGGAAAACGACCACAGCGAATGGATGAACAAGCTGAAGTCGGCGGGACGCTCGACCCTCGACCACGAGCTCAGGATGCGGGAAACCGCGTCCGACCCGATCCACCCGGCGCGGCTGGTCGCGCAGATCCAGAAGTTCGTGGGCGACGACGCGCTCTACGTCGCGGACGGCGGCGACACGAGCTACTACGGATTGGGATTTTCCACCAGGAACAAGGCGGGCGTCATCGCCACCTCCTCGGGCCTCTTCGGCTGCCTGGGCACGGGCATCCCGTTCGCCATGGCCGCAAAGCTGGCCCGGCCGGACAAGAAGGTCGTGGTGTTGAACGGCGACGGCTCGTTCGGGTTCAATGCGATGGAGTTCGACACCATGGTGCGCCACGACATCCCGGTGGTGTGCGTGATCAACAACGACTGCGCCTGGGGCATGATCAAGCACAGCCAGGAGCTCTCCATCGGCTCGGACCGGCTCCAGTGCTCGGAGTTCGGCGTACGGCGCTATGAGAAGATGGTGGAGGGCCTCGGCGGCCACGGCGAGTTTGTGACCAAAGACGAGGAGATCATCCCTGCGCTCAAGCGGGCATTCGATTCGGGCAAGCCCGCGTGCGTCAACGTGATGACCGATCCGTCGGTAACGAGCCCTGCGACGCCCCTGTTCTATCAATCGCTCAATATGGAATAGCTTATGAAAGCATTATTATTAAACCTTGATCCTCTCCGGTTCGCGGTGCTACAGGTCCTGCGGCCCATAAGCGCGAAATTCTGCTATACCGGCCCTTTCTCGACGCTGAGGCTCGCGGACATACCCGAGCCGGAGCTCCCCTCGCCCGAATGGGTGAAGATCAAAACCAGGCTCTGCGGGGTGTGCGGCAGCGATATCAACCTCATCTTCATGAAGGACTCGCCCACCGCAATGCCCTTCACCTCGTTCCCCTGCGTTCCGGGGCACGAGCTCTGCGGCGACGTAGTCGAGACCGGCAGAGACGTGAGGAATTGTAAAAACGGCGACCTGGTGACCGTGACGCCCGCGCTCAGCTGCGAAACGCGCGGCATACGGCCGTTGTGCCGGAGCTGCGCGGCCGGGATACCGGGCAACTGCGAGAATTTCGCCGAAGGTGCGTTCGCGCCGGGAATGTTCATGGGCATCTGCAGGGACGTCAACGGCGGGTTCGCCGAATACGTGGTCGCGCATAAAAGCCAGATATGCCGCGTGCCCTCCGGCGTGTCGCCCGAATCGGCCGCGCTCACGGAGCCACTGGCCGTGGGCCTTCAGGCGGTGATGGACAACACACCGGGCGGCGGCGACAGGGTTCTGGTCATAGGCGGCGGCGTCATCGGAGCCATGGTGGTCAAGTCCATACGGGCTCTGACCCCCGGGTGCCACATCACCGTGGCTGAGCCGTCGAAATTCGCGGCCGCGTACGCAATGGAGTCGGACGCGGACAGGGTCATCGGCGGCGGGCTCATCGACGCGGCGGTGGAGATCGCGGGAGGCAGGGCGTACAAGCCCCTCCTGAGGGAGCGCATCGTGATGGGAGGGTTCGACCGGGTCTTCGACACCGTGGGGCACCGGGACACCGTCAACCCCGCGCTCCGCGTCCTGGCGACAAACGGCACCCTCTCGCTCATCGGTATCGGCAAGGAGATGAAGATCGATCTCACGCCCCTGTGGCTCAAGCTCCAGACCGTAAGGGGATGCTACGCCTACCGCTACAACACGGTGAAGGGCGTAAGAAAGCAGGCGTTCGAGACGGCGCTTGAGCTGGTCGCAAAAAAGAAGGTCCGCGTGCACGACATGCTCACGCATAGGTTCAAGCTTGCCGATTACCGAGACATGATCGAGGTCAATCTGCATAAGGACGCAAACAGGGCCATGAAGACAGCAGTTAGCTTTGAGTAGAGGTTACCGATCTTCTTTGATCGTCTTAAAACAAAAATTTTGCCATCGAGACACAGAGAGCACGGAGAAAATAAAAAAAATATTATAAGCCATTATGAATCTCTGTGTCTCCGTGCCTCATTTTTAAAACGTTATACAATGAAAAAAGGAGGGGCCGATGACGTTACCGGACATCAGCACCATCAATAAGATAAAGCTTTCGAACTCCAACCAGTTGGGCATCCTCGTACCAAACATCCCCAAGGCGGTTTTGTATTATTCGAAAATACTGAACATCGGGCCCTGGTTCCGCTCCAAGACCGTGAAGCATGAAGCTTTTTATAGGGGCAGGCAGATCAGTCTGGACCTGGACATCGTGCTCGCATTCCAGGGCGGCATGGAGATCGAGCTCATACAGGTGAAGGGCGGCGGCAAGTGCGTGTACTCGGACATGCTTCGGAAGAGCGGGGAAGGTATCCATCACCTCGGATTCCTCGTCTCCTCATACGACTTCAGGCTCGCGCGCCTGAAGGAGGCGGGCATCGGCGTGCTCCAGTCTGGCTCCATCTTCACTAAGGGGTCGGCGGTGACCCGGTACGCGTATCTGGACACGATAAAGCAGTGCGGCATCATTACCGAGATCATCGAAACGAAGCTGCTCGGGCTGCTCATGCCGCACTCCAGGCTGATTATGGGCATTGGCTGCCTGACCGGCGACGTCGAAAGGGTCAGAGCATAAGCGCGGACCGGCCGGCGGTCCTTGCCTGTGCGTTTTGGTTAATACACCTTACGCAATCCGCGCTTCCCGGGGACCGCGTGAAAATGCGAGTATTCCTGCATGGACTATAGAGAAGCACCACGCGACGGCAATGATCATATTCGTCGTTTCAATGACAGACCGGTAGTCGGTCAGAGCAAGGCCGAGAGCGCCGCTCAATGCGCTGCATGCATATAAAAGAACAAATATGATTCCCGCAGGCCGCTTCAACGAAAAATAGCGGGCATAATAAACCGCGGCAGCCGCACAGGCAAGAAAGATCATACCCCATTTTATGGTGGTCCAGATTTTCAGCGAACGCAGCATCGCAGCCGGAACCTCCCGGGCCGAGGCAAATGAGGTGAGCGATAAGAGTTGCCTGTTTTCAAAAACGTCACTGAGCCACATGATCAATGCGCACACGAACATGGCCCAAAGGACCTTTCCGTCAAAAGGCAGCTTTTTCTCCTTCAGCTCCAATGATTTGATTAGATACAAAAAAATTGAGGCGAAAAAGATGGAATAAAACGGCATAAATAAAAAGTCATATTTATTTCCGATATCCATTTTCGCCCTGATCTCTTTTCCCATGTCGCTGTCGGCAGGGCCGAGGTCGGCAAACAGCTCATCCGCGGTATCGACAAGCTGGGACCATACCATTGCGTTCTTGAACCCGTACGCGTTAGGATAGCGCCATGGCCGGACTTCACCTCCCATTTTCATCATCACGAGGGCAAGGGTTGCCAGGGTAAGCACTCCCATAATCAAGGTAAACAAGGCTGCTTTTTTCATGATGAACCTCCTTCCACATGAGTTGATGGTCGCTCCTTATGGTAATGATCATTCTGTTTTTAATTCAGGATGGCGCCGCGGCTTATCTGAAATATCATGAACAGAAATGATGTTCGCATGATACGGAAAGTATGTATTCTCGAAAAAACGAAACAACTGCCTGATTCTATATTTCGCGACAGTTCAGATGGATCGGGACCTTTAATACAAAGGCTTACACTAATATTTAACAGCATAAGCAGAAAAAGAACCACGTCAAGAGAAAATCGGAATAAGGAGGGAGTGATGACGTTGCCGGAAACATTTGATATCGGCTTCCTCGACATTCGGTTTTAAATAATTGTCTTGACCGCCCGCTCCGCGCTTCCAGAATTCATACATGTCGGAAGCATCATGTAATCATCCATTACAGAAAGAATAATAGTCAATGGGGAGGTGTCCATGTTTACGTATCACGATGTCCAGCTGGAGCTGAACGAAAAAATCGCAATCGTAACCCTCAACCGGCCGCAGGCGAGAAACGCCTTCAACCACGGCATCCTCGAGGGACTTTATGAGACGGCAAACCATATTCTGTCCGAGCCGTCGATAAGCGTAGTCATCCTCACCGGCGCGGGCGACCAGGCATTCTGCGCCGGCATAGACCTGAAAATGATTTCCGCGGGCGAGGATCTGAGCGGCGGGGTCAAACGGCACGATAGGTTCGGGCTGATCCAGATCTACAGGGATTGCTTTACGTCTTATGAAAGGCTTCCCGTTCCGGTCATTGCGGCCATTCATGGGTATTGTCTGGGCGCGGGCCTGGAGCTGGCACTCGCGTGCGACATCCGTCTGGCGGATGAAACGGCGGTATTTTCAATCCCGGAGGTCCAGCTCGGGATCATTCCCGACGGGGGCGGGACGCAGCGGCTCCCGAAGATCGTGGGGATCGGAAAGGCCAAGGAGCTGATCTACACCGGACGGAGGATCGACGCCCGGGAGGCGCTGCGGATCGGGCTGGTGGAGCACGTGTACCCCAAGGCCGCGTTGATGGAGGAGGCCGGGAAGATGGCGCAGGAGATATCGGACAACGGTGCGCCCGTGATGGGGTGCAAGAGGGCGATCAACATCGGAGTGAATTACCCCGCCGACGTCGGGCTCCTGTTCGAGTCGTCCACGCAGCAGGCGTACCTTGAGGCGTTTCAACGAGGCGCAGGCAAAATGCTGAATAAGGTGAGGAAGGAAAAATAGAAGATTATTTCCTGAGCGGGATATCGGTCGGAATCAGACTGAGCCAACCGAAGAGGCTGCTCAGGAGAATTTATCGCAATGCCCGAACACCCCGTCCCGGCGTGCCGGGACGGGGTGTTTTTTAAACGGATTTTCGTATAGAAAAATTCTAATTGACTGAATGCACAAGAGGATTTTTTTTTAAAACAGGCAATGGGATGTTGAAAATCAGATGTAGCGATCCCAATCCCATAAGGGGGGCCACCCGAGGAAAGATACAGTTAAAATATTGAACTGCTTTATTAAATAAACAACGGATGAATAGATGAGGAGACAACGGCGATGAAGGTCTTGGCGTTAAATGGAAGCGTTCGAAAAAACGGAAATTCCGAAATTCTTTTAAAACAGGCATTGATGGGAGCGGAAGCGGAAGGCGCCGAGGTCGAAATCCTGCGCCTGACCGATTACAAAATCGGCCCGTGTCAGGGTTGCGGGCTGTGCCTCTTTCGGGAAAATGTCTGCCAGGTAAAAGACGATACCAGCGAGATATTCACCAGGGTCGCGGCGGCCGACGGGATCATTCTCGGGGCGCCGTGCTATTTCCTGGAATTAACGGCCGTGATCAAGCAATTGATCGATCGCTGTTGGATACTGAGCCATAACAAAATAGGCAAGCCAAGGAAGCCGGCGTCGGTGATTGTACCGTATGCCACACGGGGCTGGATTCCCTATATCTTCATGCAGGCCAACATCCTGTTCAGCGTCATGAATCTGACCAAAATTAACCAGGCGGCCGTTTGCACACAGGGCATATCCGAAGTCGTTCTTGACCAGGACGCCATTGACCTGGCCGATCGGATGGGGCGGGAAATCGCCGAGGCCATCAAGAATAAAGACTTTACCTACAG
>CAZHAD010000082.1:10432-15233 GCA_964529965.1 uncultured Leptospirales bacterium
GAAGAGGGGATTTGTCCCGGCTGTAACGACTGGCTTCTCCGTGTATTGAGGGACCGGGAGACGATCGAATGCCCGACCTGCGGCATGCGCGGCAAGCTCCGTGTCATCGACGGCAAGGTGAAGGTGGAATTTGAGGAGAGAGCCTGGGAGGAGCGTCGGTTTAAGCTGGACGTGGGCTATAATCATTTTACCTATCACATTGCGCCGTCAAAGGATTATTTTCTGCGCACCAAAGAAGAGCGAAAGAAGAGAACCCAGAAATATAAAGAATATTTGCCGACGTAAGGAGTACGATATGGCTGAATATCTTGCCAAGCTGCGCTACTATCCGGGGGACCCTCTCGAGGAAATTCTGATCGATGATTTAAAAAAGCTGGAACAGCAGTACGGGGTAACCGTCTCATACGAAAAAATTGAAAACCGGGAGATGAAGGAGGGGCTCCTCATGGAGAACACCCTGGAGAAGCATATCGAGGAGATATCCCAGGAAATCATCATCGTGTCGGGAGATCAGCGAGACCGCATTGCCGACTGCATCCGGGCGATCTACAAAAAATATCGATGCCCCCGAACAGCTTACAGCCTGCTGGGCAGCAATGAGGCCGGCCAGGCTGTTGCGAAGGGATTAATGCATCTTCATGGCGGATGGGAATAGATTTCATCCTTGATCGAAGATCAATAAAAAGTCGACAAAAACGAGCACTGAGGGATCAATATACTTCGTCGCTCTGGGCAGCGCACAGATGAAACAGGTGTTAGGCGTAAAAGGGAAGAGAGGCTATTCCCTTTTCTTCAGGAGAAATTGACCTTGAAACTCAACAATGGAAGAAGAGGTGCTTCTGCCACCATCATTCTTGCCACCTTAATCTGGTTACTCTATCTTACAATGATTGCGCGGCCGCATGAGCTGCACGGAGACGTATGCGAAAAGAGGAAAGGGCTGGTAATTCTGGTCGAGTTTCCGGACATTGTTCCGCCGGTTGATAAGGACTTTATCAGGGAGCGTTTCAAGAAGCTTGACTTCTATGTACGCGAGATGTCCTATGGGAAGGTGTGCATTGACGTCGATATCACGGGATGGCACCTGCTCCCTGATCCCGTTACAAAGTATTCTATCTCTCCCGCCAATCTCAAAGTCGATAAATCACGTGTCGTAAAACTCATACAGAATGCAATTGATGCTGCAGATGGAAAGAATGATTTTTCACGTTATTCATTTGTTGTCCTTTTTCTCGGCGCCCGGTTTAAAGAATACGGCATGATAGGGCTCTGTGGATATCCGGGTATGCTCGGATGGAAACAGGATATTGTGTTCAGGACTAAAAGCGGGCAAATTCTTCCAGGCGGGGTTGCGATCTTCACTTTTCAGGCGCACCTTGGCACGCTCTTTCATGATATAGCCCATGTCTGGGGAGGAGTGAGGGCGGGGAAAAGAGTACTACCCTGCCTTTACGACCATGACATTCAGGCAAATCATCCCACACGCGACACCGGTTTTGCAGGGGCGCTCATCAATATGGGTTACTGGGACCCGCTCTCCTGCCATTTCTACAAGAGGAATATTCCGCCCCCGGGCATATCGTCATGGACGAAGTTAAGACTCGGCTGGATCGCGCAGAAAAAGGTACGGGTGGTGGATCCAAAGCAGGTGAGCGAAATTGTCCTCGGCCCTCTCGAAGACGGATCATCAGAAACGCTCGTGATAAAAATTCCGCTTACAGAGTCGACATTTTATCTCATCGAGAACCGGCAGCCGGTCGGCGGTTTTGATCCATACCTCCCCGGCAAAGGTGTTCTGATCATGTATGCGGACGATACCATCGAAGAATGCAGGTATGGGAAATCACCGGTCAGGCTGATGAATGCAGACCCTGCGGCCCCGTATCTCCAGGGTGCCGCATTCAGCCTGCCGGGGAGGGATGTGTTCACTGATAAAAAAAACGGCATCGAGATTAGAATCATCGAAAAGATCGAGGACTCGTACAGGATACGTGTCAGCCCGATAAAGTAAAGCGGCTTTTCCAAATGCCATAAATCAAACGCAGTTTCCTGAAATAATATTTTGCAAACTCCTTCCTGGTGAATATATTTTAAAAAAAGTTGATATTGTAGAGGTGAACTATGGCGGATTTAAAAACCTTCGTTTCGAAATGGTCTCCCACCGTGCGAAGCATCTTGAGAATCGTCATCGCGCTCCTTTTCATGGAGCACGGTACTCAGAAGCTTTTCGAATTCCCGGTCGCAATACCGGGCTTTACCCTTTCGTTGTTCTCTCTGCTGGGGCTTGCGGCCGTTCTTGAATTTTTCGGGGGGGTTCTCATTCTTGTCGGGCTCTTCACCCGGCCGGTAGCCTTCATACTGTCCGGCGAAATGGCGACCGCTTACTTCATGGCGCACGCGCCGAAAAGCTTCTGGCCGGCCGTAAACCACGGGGAGCTTGCGATCATATATTGCTTTGTGTTTCTCTTCCTCGCCTTCGCCGGAGGCGGACCGTGGAGCCTTGACCGCGCATTGCGCAGGGTGGATTAGTCGTCCGACGGGGGGTGCGCAGCGTTTTTCGTCCGGAATCACCCCTTCATCATCGTGAATCGTAATATTTAAGTCAAATATTGGGTAAAATCAGCATACCTGCAGCCTAACGGGTATGTTTCTGCACCTTCGAGGGGTCAGAGCCCCCTTCCATTAAGAAATACGCAGCGTGATAATATTATGAATATCTGACATATCTGATATTCATTAGACAAGCCATTTACATAAGCATATAAACTCATAATATTGCGATTTATGCCTATGAATATATTCATTTAAATTTTACTAATCAAATTTTATAAAATGTGAGGGATTTCACCTATGAAACAAAAGTTCAGCAATTTCTTTAAAACCTTTAAGTTTACAACATCAATAACGGCCTTATTTTTAAGTTTAGCCGTTATTGCCGGCTGCTGGGACATGAAGGCGTTACCCTTTTTGGCGTTGTTGACCCATGATTTGACCGTCAACACGGCATCCGGAGATGTAAAGGGCACCACAATTGATGATGCCTGGGTATGGAAGGGAATTCCGTATGCAAAGCCGCCCGTCGGTGATCTGCGCTGGAAGGCGCCCGTGGATCCCGATCCATGGACCGGCGTCCGCGACGCCACTTCTCCATCCAGCGAGTGCTCGCAGCAGGTAACCGATAAATTCTGGCGGCCGGCCGCCGGTCAATTTACCGGGAGTGAAGATTGCCTCTACCTGGATATTTACCGTCCCATGACGCTTGAAAAAGGACTTCCCGTGTACGTGTGGATACACGGCGGCGCCAACATCATCGGATCAGCCCAGCTTTATAACGGAGCGGCACTGGCCAAACGAGGCAACATGATCATCGTCGTGATACAGTACCGCCTGGGGATGCTGGGATGGCTGACGCACCCCGCGCTGCGGCATGGTTCAGCCGACGATAATTCGGGCAATTACGGCACCCTCGACACCATGAAGGCCCTGGCATGGGTTCAGAAAAATATCAAGGCCTTCGGCGGCGATCCTGACAAGGTTACCGTGGGCGGCCAGTCCGCTGGCGGACAGCATGTCATGAACCTGGTTATATCTCCCAAGACCAATAAATTCACGAAAGCATTTGCGGAAAGCCCAGCCCTGGCCTCGCTGATGCCGCTGAGGACTCAGGCGGCAGGGGACGCTCAGACCAACGCGATCATCGACCGGCTGCTGATAAGTGACGGGCTGGCAGCCAATATCCCGTCTGCTGACGCCTATCGCGCCGGCATGAGCGATTCGGATATAGCGGCCTATCTGCGCGGAAAAACGCCCGTGCAGATAATGCAGGCGGCAATAGCCAGCTCTCCGGCCGGAAGCATGCCTGTTCCTACCCCTTTTATGGACGGCACCGTGCTTCCCACGACAGACTGGCTGACGGCGATCAACAATGGTAACTTCAAGAAGGTTCCCCTGATCATTGGAACGACAAAGTATGAATTCAAGGACCTGATGACGCTTTACGCAAGCCTGCTGGCGTTGTTCGGGGTCCCGTCATCGGCTCCCGCGTATACATGGAACGATCTGTATAATGTCATCAACGAAGCGGGAACGCCGACTCTCAATCAAGTGCTACCGACGCCCGCTGATCAGTTTGTGTATGAAGCCACCGGCCTGATGAAATCGCGTGAATGGCAATCGGAGTGCAACACCATCGCCCGGGCGATAAAGACCAATAACACCGCCAATACCGTGTATTCGTATCTCTTTACCTGGACCGGCGGCGGCGATCCCGCCCTGGCGGACTTCAGCTTCATATTCGGCGCGTCGCATGCGCAGGACGTGCCCTTCTTCTTCGGGGACAAGACCGACCTCTTTAAAGGTTATACCTTCACGGCCGCGAATCATGACGGACGCGTGGCGCTTCAGAAAGCCATGATGGATTATCTCACTTCATTCGTCAAAACGGGCAATACCAACGCGGCATGCTCCAGACTCCCCGAATGGACGCAGTGGTCCAATGAGGCGGCTGATCCAAAATTTATCACATTCGACGCTAATCTCGACAATTACATTCTCACCATGGATGCGGCCGAGGCGACTCCGGCAATCGTCGCCGCCGAAAGAGCGGCGTATCTGAATATCGGAGGTCCTGGGCTGGCGGCGTTGTGGGCGGCACTCGGCATCTAGCTGCCGTAAAAAAAATGTATCTTAGATTGGAAGAGGGGGAGGCGTATGAAGCGCTTCCTCCTCTTGTTTTTCCGATAAAACAGAGGGACTCCCTTCCCGAGATATTTTCCCGTCATTCATTCCCGGCGGAAAACCG
>CAZHAD010000083.1:0-10192 GCA_964529965.1 uncultured Leptospirales bacterium
CAATGCTGGCTCAGGCGAATCTAAAAACAAGGACGGTCTTACAGCTTCTTGGTGGTCAATAGACAACACGCTACAGTCTTATTGGAATACAGAAGCAAACCCGCTCATAAGAGCGGGTTTTTCTTTTTTATCACATAATGCGGCCATTCATGGCTACAGCGTTCTATCTATTATCCCGCCACCGATTACCGAATCGCCGTCGTAAAATACGGCTGACTGGCCCGGCGCTATCGGCTCATTTCTGCTCTTCAAAATGACTTTTGCTTCGCTTTCACCGCTCATCTCAACCAATGACTCAATCTCTTTATGGGTTGACCGGAGCTTAACCATCGCCGTAAAAGACGAAGCGGGCTTTTCAACCGCAATCCAGTTGAGATCGTTCACCATGAATGACGACACGCTGATTTCACTTTTCGTGCCCACGATCACGGCGTTGTGCTCCGCGTCAAGACTGATCACGTACAGCGGCTCGGGAAACGCTATGCCGAGACCCTTTCTCTGACCGGGGGTATAGTTCCATAACCCCCGGTGCCTTCCGACGACCTTGCCGCCGGTGAGCACGATATCTCCGGCTTCTTCTCGAACGCCGAGCAATTCACGGTAGTCCCCGCCGTAAAAGTCCTGGCTCTCCTCTTTTTCAGAGACGGCGATTCCCTTTGAACGGGCGATTCTTCTGACCTTTTCCTTGGTCAATTCGCCCAGCGGAAACATGACCTTCGACAATTGCGGCTGCGACAGCCGGTATAAAAAATAGGATTGATCCTTTTTTGAATCCCTGGCTTTCTTGAGAATAAGCCTGCCCGCTGCAGGATCATGTTCGACGTTCGCGTAGTGGCCGGTTGCGAAGGCGTCGAACTGCAACCCTGAGGATTCCGCCGTTTTCAGCAGCGCGTCGAATTTTATTTTCTGATTGCACACGATGCACGGATTCGGGGTTCGAGCCGAGCGGTATTCGCTCTTGAAGTATTCGATCACCGTTTTGCCGTATTCCGAAGAGCAATCGAATACATACATGGGTATCCCCAGCGAATCGCATATGCGTCTGGCTTCTTGAATGTCTTCTTTTTCATTCGGGCCGAAGCAGGTGTTTTTTTTCACGCCAGTGCACGCGTACGTATCGTTCCACAAAGCCATGGACAGGCCGATAACCTCGTGGCCCCTGTCCTTCAAGATGGCGGCGGCCACCGATGAATCGACGCCGCCGCTCATACCGACCGCGATTTTCATGATATATCTCCTGCTTTACGGTTGAGTGCGCTGTTCAGGCTTCCCATCCTATATCCCTCAAGATCAACGGCGACCCATATAAAGCCAAGATCTTTCAGACGAGCGTTCACACGCTCCCGCACATCCTCCCGAAAAAAACGGGGCATATCTTGAAGGGGGATCTCTATTCTCGCGATCGCTCCGTGGTGGCGCACCCGCACTATCTTGAAACCCAGATCCCGTATGAATTTCTCCCCTTCGGCGACTGCTTCGAGCTTTTCCCTCGTGATCCGGCTGCCGTAAGGGATTCTGCTCGCGAGACAGGGATTCGCCGGCCTGTCCCATGTGGCAAGACCCATCTCCCTCGAATGCCGACGGATCTCGTCTTTGGTCAGCCCGGCCGCGATGAGCGGGCTCAGAATGCCCCATTCGGCGACCGCTTTCAGGCCCTGCCGGTAATCGCCCGCGTCGTCGAGATTGTTTCCGTCAAAGATCGCGTCGATTCCCTCCGATCGCGCTATGTCCGTAAGCTTCGAGTACAGATGATTTTTGCAATAATAACAGCGAAGACCGGTGTTGGCCGAGAAAGAGTCGTTTCCCATCTCGTCGGTATCGACCACGATGTGCCGCACGCCTAATGTTTCGGCGGTCTCGCGCGCGAGCCGCAACTCATCCAGAGTATACGTCACCGATGTTCCGGTCGCGGCAACGACGTTTTCCCTTCCGAGCTCATCGGCGCAAACCTTCAGTAAAAAGGTGGAGTCGGCTCCGCCGGAGAATGCGACCATAACCCTGTCGTACGATTTAATGTATTCTTTCAGTGAATCGAGTTTTTTGATTTTTATCACGGTAAGTTCTCCGGCAGCCTTCCCTCTAGTCCCACCTCTCTTCCCATGATCCCGAGCGCCCTCCGGTACTGGCTCACGGGCCTCTGTCCGAGCACCTCGCCGCTGAAGATGAAGCGCACTCCTGCTGAATCGGCGCACTCTTTCGCCTTTTTTAGCACGTCAATTCGGCAATCGATGCACCGGTTTATGCCAGACCCATATCCGTATGTAGGCTTTTTAATGATCTCCAGGGAGTCAATCTTTTTTATAAGAATATTAATCGGAATATTGAAGTTTTTGGCAACCTCCGCGGAATGACATCGATTGCTCCGGTCGCAACGGCAGAACGGAGAAGTAAACCTGAGTACTTCAACCTCTATGACCTGATCGAGTATAATTCGTACGGCAAGCCTCGAATCCAGCCCGCCTGACAGAAGGCCTATCGCTTTCATTCGAGGATCCTAAATCGTAAAGTCCGGGTTTTGCTCCAGTTTTTTCTTCTGTTTCTTATAATTTTTTATCAGGTCATCCAGCGTGATGCACTCGAGAAACTTCAGTACCAGGGCGCTCATCTCGCTCCATATATCGCGCGTCACGCAATCGGTCGCCCGGTCGCACACCTCCGGAATCGCCACACAATCCACGAGGCACAGGTCGCCCTCGAGCGACTCCACGATCTCCCGCAACGTGATCGCCGCTGCCGGCCTGCTTAAGACATACCCTCCGTGGGCGCCCCTGAAGGTGGAGACGAGGCCTCTCGCCTTCAGGGGAATGATGATCTGGCTTAAATACTTTTCCGATATATCCTCAGAACGGGCGATGTCTTTTAAAAAAATCGGGCCCTGCTCGCTCTTTACGCCGAGCGCCAGCATCAGGCGGACTCCATACCGCGAACGGGTGGAGAGCTTCATCGACCCACCCCGGTTTTGACTGCTTGATTGAACAGCCAGGTGGAAAGATACCGCTCGCCGGTGTCGGGAAGAACAACCACGATCGTCTTTCCCGCAGACTCCTTGCGCCGGGCGACTTTCAGTCCGGCCCAGAGCGCTGCTCCGCTCGAAATGCCCGCCAGTATTCCTTCCTCGCTCGCGAGCCTTCTCGCGATATCCCCTGCGTCGACGTGCGACACGGTTATTATTTCGTCGATTATGTCGCGGTTAAGAATTCGGGGCACGAAACCGGCTCCGAGTCCCTGGATCTTATGCGGTCCCGGGCTTCCTCCGGACAGCACCGGTGAATCGGACGGCTCCACCGCGATTACTTTGAGCGACGGTTTTCTTTTTTTTATTATTTCCCCCACGCCGGTAATGGTGCCGCCGGTGCCGATCCCGCTGACGAAGATGTCGATCCCCCCGTCCGTATCCCTCCATATCTCCTCGGCGGTCGTTTCCCGGTGGATCTCCGGATTGGCCGGATTGTTGAACTGCTGCGGCATGAAGCTGTTGGGAGTCGTTTTCAGCAGCTCCTCGGCCTTTGCGATGGCGCCCTTCATCCCCTGCGCCCCTTCGGTAAGCACGAGCTCGGCGCCGAATATCTGCAGAAGCTGGCGCCGCTCCATGCTCATGGTGTCGGGCATGGTGAGGATGAGCCGGTAGCCTCTGGCGGCGCAGACGAATGCGAGCGCGATGCCTGTGTTGCCGCTGGTCGGCTCGATGATGACCGTTTTGTCGTTGATCCTGCCCTCTTTTTCCGCAGCTTCGATCATGGATACGCCGATCCGGTCCTTGACGCTCGATGCCGGGTTGAACGATTCGAGCTTTGCCAAAACAATGACCCCCGGTGTGCCGTTCAGCCTGTTTATTTTAACGAGCGGCGTGTTGCCGATCGTCGCCGTTATGTCCTTGAATATTCTTCCCATACTGGTTTCCTCCGAGTGTCTGTTTTTATGTAGCTGTTGTCACGATACGGCCTTTTCGAGCGCCTGGTCGATGTCGGCCAGGATGTCGTCAATATGCTCGATGCCCACAGAAAGCCGCACCAGCTCGGGCGTCAGACCGCCTTCCCGCTGCTGTTCCTCGGTGAGCTGCGAATGAGACGTGGTCGCCGGGTGAAGGGCAAGGCTCTTGGCGTCGCCGACGTTGGCCAGGTGGGAGAAGAGCTCCAGTGCATTGATGAATTTCTCCGCCATTTTATTCCCTCCCTTTATTCCGAACACCACCATCCCGCCGAACCCCTTTTTTAAGTATCGTGATGCAACGGGATGCGTCGGGTCGTCCTTTAATCCCGGATAACGGACCCACTCCACGCCGGGGTGCTCCTTCAGGTGTCGGGCAACCGCCGCGGCGTTTTCGCAGTGGCGCGCCATGCGCAGGGGAAGGGTTTCGATGCCCTGCAGAAAGATCCAGGCGTTGTCCGGCGATGTGTTTGCGCCGAGGTTTCGCAGCGGTACGGTCCTGAGCCTCAATGCGTAGGCGATGGGTGAAAGCACCGGCGGCAGGTCGTACGCCCACTTGAGACCGTGGTAGTTCGGATCAGGCTCATTCAGCAGCGGGAACTTCGGGCTCTTCCAGTCGAATTTTCCGGAATCGGTCACGATGCCGCCGATCGCGGCGCCGTGCCCGCCGAGCCACTTGGTCAGGGAATTGATCACTATGTCAGCTCCGTAATCGATCGTGCGCAGGAGATACGGGGTCGTAAACGTTGCGTCGACGATTAACGGTATCCCCGTGCCGTGAGCGATCTTCGCCACCGCCTCGACGTCCGTAAAATCGAGGACCGGATTGCTTATTGTTTCGATAAAGAGAGCCTTGGTCTTATCCGTGATCGCCTTCTTGAAGTTGTTCGGGTCCCTTGGATCGATAAATTTGACTTTAATCCCGAACTGCGGCAGGATTGCGTCGAATTGCGTGTAGGTCCCGCCGTACAGGTTATTCGCCGACACGATCTCGTCGCCCTGTCCGGCGATCGTAATGACGGAATAGAAAACGGCCGCAGTGCCCGAAGCGAGCGCGACCGAAGCAGCACCGCCCTCGAGTAGGGTCACCCTCGTCTCGAGAACCTCGTGCGTCGGATTCATCAGCCTGCTGTAAATATTTCCGAGCTCCTTTAAGCCGAAGAGACTGGCAGCGTGCTCGGTGCTTTTAAATAGGTAAGAACTGGTCCGGTGTACCGAAATCCCCCGTGACAGGGTATTGGCGTCCGGCTCCTGACCGCCGTGCAGCGCAAGCGATTCGAATTTTAATCTTCCATCAATTTTGCTCATGATGGTCCTCCGGATATTAATTACTACTTATACTATAGAATTAGTAGTAATTAAATAAAAATTTACCTTCGTGTCAAGTGTGAATTGAAAAAAATGGATTTTTTTTCAATTCATTATCCCCGCATCCAGATGGCTTTGTTTGGAAGGATCCATGAACCTTGTCGCAGTCGCGATTCTCATATGTCTATTATGGTCCTGGTTCCGGCGGTTCAGTAGAATTTGGACCGTCGACACAGGAACCTAATCTTTCCCCATTAAGTGTCCGCCAGATCGGAAATATGCATTTATAAGCGATCCAGAAAATCGTTGACTCTCTCAGAACTTTTGCCTCAATTGTTTTTCAACTTGCTAAGTTTCGATTGAAGCTGATGAGGATGCACCGAAATTGGAAGGAAGGAAAAATGGCTGAGAATTTAATTCAGAATGTCTCGGATACTGCATTTTTGGTCGCGATGAACAGGGCGATTGAAACCGGTAGGCCTGATGCGCTCTTTCACGATCCCCTGGCGGAACGGCTGGCCGGCGATCATGGCAGGAAGATAGCGGAGAACCTGCCTCGAAAAGATTTTAGCGAATGGACTGTCGCCATTCGAACCATTATCATTGACGATTATATTCAATATGCGATTTCCGAAGGGATTGATACAATCTTGAACCTCGGCGCGGGCCTCGATTCACGGCCCTACCGGATGAATCTTCCCAAATCCCTGACATGGATTGAAATTGATTATCCCACCATTATCGCATATAAAGAAAATCGGCTCATGAATGAAAAGCCAAACTGCCGGCTTGAACGGATAAGAATGGATCTCACCGACTCGACCGCGCGGCAGAATCTGTTTAGGGAAGCCGGCTCGCATTCAAAAGGAATTCTTGTCTTGACCGAGGGTGTTGTTCCCTATTTAAGCGTCGAAGAAACTGCTCTCCTTGCGGATGATATAAGGCGGATATCCAACATCCGCTTTTGGATAGCCGAGTACATCTCTCCTTTGGCATTAAAATACAGGCAAACCCGGGCCCGGATGAGGCAGATGCGAAATGCCCCGTTCCGATTTAAGCCCACTGATTGGTTTGGTTTCTTTGAGCAACATGGCTGGCGACCACGTGAAATAAGATACTTTGTAGATGAGTCAAAACGCCTCAAACGACCCATTCCGCTGCGAGGTGCGTCGAGAATGATGATACGAACATTGAGAGTATTCATGTCACAGGAGCGAAAAGACGTATTAAAGGACGTATTAAGGAAGTCCGCCGGCTATGTTATGTTTGAACCAAAATAAAGACTTCGGGAGGTCAAATAGAAACAACCTGCGTTGACCTCCACATTCACGGAAAGTCTTCTCACAGTTATCTCACACTTTCCGTGTTTTCAGAGACGCCGGTCGTCCGGTAGCCTCAAAATCGGCCGTTTTTCTTTACACTATTTTTGATCGTGTCAAGATAACAAGCCGTTTTCTGTGGAGCTGAAGGGAGTCGAACCCTCGGCCTCTAGAGTGCGATTCTAGCGCTCTCCCAACTGAGCTACAGCCCCTTGTTATTGCAAAAAATTCTCCTGCCCTGATTCTTAGTTAATGTAGTGAAGCGGGTATTATCTGTCAATAATATTGTACGCAAAAAAAGTTCTTGTCTGCGCCTTTGACTGTATTCTATATGGCGGGAGCATGCCGGGCCGTTTGAAAATTGTATAGGTTTTGATAAGCAATAAACCAGGCACGTTTTTATCATGAGGCGGCGAAGAACAACAAGACAGGTGAAGGCCGGAAGCCTCGCCATAGGCGGCGACGCACCCGTATCCATACAGTCCATGACCAACATCCCGATCGAGCTGGTCGGGGACACGATCGCCCAGATTAACCGGCTCCACGAGCTCGGCGCGGGGCTGGTGCGGGTGGCCCTGCGAAACCTTGACGCGGTGGAATATTTAAAGAAGATAATACCTGCCGTGGGCGTGCCGGTGTGCGCGGACGTGCACTTCGATTACCGTATCGCGGTCGCCGCGATACGGGCCGGGGCGGCCAAGGTGCGGATCAATCCCGGAAACATCGGGAACGCGGCGGGGGTGCGCGAGGTGGTGAGGGCCGCGAGTGACGCCGGCGTGCCGGTCCGGATCGGAGTAAACAGCGGCTCGGTGGACCGCCGCAGGTTCCCGGAGGTCGCGCCCGAGAGCCTGGTCGCGTCCGCCATGGAGCACGTCAGGATCCTCGAGGACAACGGCTTCTCCGACATCGTGGTGTCCATAAAGTCGTCGGACATTGTGCAGACCATCGAGGCGAACGAGCTGTTCGCCGCGGAGTGCGATTACCCGGTGCACGCCGGCCTTACCGAGGCGGGCTACGGCGTCGCCTGCATCGTGCAGAGCTCGGTGGCGATCGGGCACCTGCTCATGCGGGGGATCGGCGACACGATCCGTGTGTCCATGACCGGCGATCCGTGCGACGAGGTCGTCGTCGCGCGAAAGATACTCGAGTCCGTGGGGGAGCGCAGGAGCCTGGTCAGGATCGTCTCATGCCCGACCTGCGGCCGTACCGACCCCTCCCTCGACGTCCTCCAACTCGCCATGACCGTGGACCGCGAGGTGACCTCCCGGTTCGAGAAGATGCTCGCCGAAAAGGACAGGACCCTGCACGTGGCGGTCATGGGCTGCGAGGTGAACGGGCCGGGCGAGGCGAAGGAGGCTGACGTCGGGCTCGCGGGGGTGAGGGGCGGCAGGCTCCTCCTTTTCGCCGGGGGAGAGAAGGTCAGGGTCGTTGATCACGGCGAAGCGGTTGCTGCATTAATTGAAGAGATTGATAAAATCATTGATCGTATCTGATTTTTCGAACATGAGCTTGCCTTTGTATCCAGCCGTGATGATGGAGGTTTGCTTTATAAAATTGGATCATGAAAAACGAGATAGTGATATGCAAAGCCGCGGAAAAAGACCTGCCCGGGGTTCTGAGGCTTTATTCCCAGAAAGATATCGATGACGGGAAGATACTCTCAATCGAAGAGGCGGTTGAAATGTACCGGAAGTTTTCACGATATCCCGATTACAATTTGTATGTGGCGAAAATCGGCGATGCGGTCGTGGGCACTTTTGAGCTCCTCGTGATGGACAACCTGGCCCATCGGGGCAGGCCGTCCGCCGTTATCGAGGACGTCGTGGTCGATGGTCCGCACCGCTCGAAGGGCATCGGAAGGAAGATGCTGGAATATGCGATGAAGGTATGCAGAGAGCGCGGCTGTTACAAGCTCGCCTTATCGAGCAATGTGACGAGAAATCGCGCCCATTCGTTTTATGAAAGACTCGGATTTGCAAGGCATGGATACAGCTTTTCAATAGAGGTGTAGTATATGAAACTGGCGTGCTCGTGGAGCGGAGGCAAGGACAGCGCGCTCGCCTGCTACCGGGCGATGAAATCCGGGCATGAGATCAGGTTCCTTTTGAATTTCATATCAAGGGAGCACCAGCGGTGCTGCTTCCACGGCGTGGAGGCGGGCCTGATGGCCGCGCAGGCGCGGTGCGTGGGAGTCCCGCTCGTGCAGAAGGAGACGAGCGACGACATGTCCGCGTACGAAAGGGAGTTCAGGGAGGCGGCGGACGGGCTCAGGCAATTGGGTATCGAGGGCATCGTGTTCGGCGACATCTATCTTGACGAGCACAAGGAATGGGTCGAGCGGGTGTGCGGCGATATCGGCCTGCAGGCCGTCGAGCCGCTCTGGAATATCGATACCGGCGCGATAATGGAAGAATTTCTGAATGAAGGCTTTAAGGCGGTAATCATATCCTGTAAAGAGGAGCTGGGGAAAGACATCGTAGGCCGCGAGCTTGACGCGGATGTGGCCGCGGAGCTGGTAAAACGCGGAAGCTGCGTGTGCGGGGAAAACGGGGAATACCACACCCTGGTCGTGGACGGTCCGATTTTTCACGAGGTGATATCAATAAGAGAAAGCAGGCCGGTGCTGAAGCAGGGTTTCTGGAGCCACTGGTTTCTGGATATACGGGAATACGGGATCGCCTAGTTCCTGAAGATCACGCCCGGATTGACCGCTGTTTCGGAACGTCGCACTTCAAAATGAAGGTGGGGGCCCGTGGTCCTTCCCGTGTTCCCGGAAAGGGCGATGACCGCTCCCCGCTTCACCCGATCACCCGGCCTGACGAGCGGCTTGTACAGATGGCCGTAGAAGCTGCGGTACCCGTGCTCGTGCTCAACGATCACGAGATTGCCGTAGCCTCCCTTCCAGCCGGTGAACACGACCCTCCCGTCGCGGGCGGCCAGGACCTCGGAGCCGCGCGGGCATGAGATGTCCACGCCCGTGTGGAATTCCATATGGCGCGGATCAAAGGGGTCTCTCCTCAGGCCGAACCCGGACGTTCTCATTACGGCGCGCTGACGGGGAAGGGGATAGATGAACCCGGTGCCGAGGAAGAGCGACCGCTCCAGGTTCGATATCTTTCCGTTCGGGATGAAGAGATGTTTTTTATCGAAGTTACGACACCTGTTTATCTGGAAAACATATTCCTGCCTGATCGTGTTTTTTCTCAGAATCTCCTGAATGGCCGACTCGTTCTCTCCGTTGACTATTATCCCCCTCATGTTGGGAAGATAGATTATTTTCCCCGGCTCGATGTCCTTAGCGGTTGAAAAGCCGTTCACGGAAACAAGGGTGTCGATGTCAAGGGAGCATCGCGAGAGTATTGACCAGAAGGTGTCCCCCTTTTTGACGCGGTAGGTATAGAATTTAAGATCGGGCATCTCCTGCGCGGGCCTGCGGCTCTTGACCACGTAGATGCTTTTCCTGATGTCGCTCCTGATCGATCTCAGGGTTGCGTTTGCGCGCGGGTTCAGGGTTTTCAGCTCCGGCAGGTCGCCGGAACCGGCCGCGAGCGAGGCGGTCAATAAAATCAAGAATGTTATGCGCGTGGCCGGTTTTTTCATGGCGCTAAACAGAAAATGGCTTCATTTTATTTTCGGAA
>CAZHAD010000083.1:10292-14157 GCA_964529965.1 uncultured Leptospirales bacterium
AAATTCATATTGACAGCACCTGTTGCGGGCGTAAATACTGGTGCAACTTTTGCAGGGGAGGGGTCGGGCTGTTATGGCTATTGCACGTGCGAGCGGGGATGTGGCGAGCAACATCATCGGTGAAAATTCGTATTTCACCGGGACATTCGTGATTAACGGATCACTCAGGATCGACGGAAGGTTCGAGGGGAAATACCTTCAGGCCGAGCAGCTCTATATCGGGGGCCTGGGAAAAATTAAGACCAACATCAACGCGATGTCAGTTATTGTCGAGGGGAT
Organism: uncultured Leptospirales bacterium; assembly: GCA_964529965.1. GTDB lineage: Bacteria > Spirochaetota > UBA4802 > UBA4802 > UBA5550 > RBG-16-49-21. The sequence continues at coordinate 10,572 of CAZHAD010000083.1, forward strand.
GGTCATCGGAAATATCAACGCCTCGAACAGGGTGCTCCTCATGCCGACCGCCAAGATACTCGGCGACATTAAAACTCCGGAGCTGATCATACAGAACGGCGTGATCCTCGAGGGGCGGTGCACCATCGCCAACGACCTGAGGACGTCTGCAAAAGACCTCATCGCCTCGGAATATGAAAAGAACAGGATAATTCCTGAGGAGTTTCTTGCGAAAAAGAGCTCTTAAAATCGGCGTCACCGCCGGCGATCCCGCCGGTATCGGTCCCGAGGTCTCCCTGAAGGCCATCAATTCCATCCGGGACCGCACCATCATCCCCGTATTAATCTGCCGCAGGCGCGTGCTGGTAAGCCGGTACGCGGCCATCTTTTCCGGCTACGAAACGATCGATGCGCGTTCCGACGGACCAGGACCGGCCGCCCTGCAAACCGGGAAGCGATACCTGTATGACGTTCCCCTCGACCTCCCCCTGCCGGTTCCCGGAAACGGGAGCGCAGCGACGGGCATGGAATCGCGGGCGTACATAGACCATGCGGTCGACCTGTGGAAGAGCGGGGCGATCGACGCTATCGTCACCGCACCGGTGAGCAAAGGCTACATCGAGAAATCCGGCACTCCCTTTACCGGCCATACCGAATATATCGCGGACAGGATCGGCGAGCGCGGTCCGTACATGATGATGTACTCGCGAAGGTACAGGGTGCTGCTTGCGACCACCCACCTGCCGGTTTCGCGCATCAGGGAATCGATCACGGAAGAGCTCCTTCTCGGGGTCATGCGCGCCGGATATGACTGCATCCGCTCCATCGACGGCGGCGAGGTGAGCCTCGCCGTGGCAGGCCTCGATCCCCACTGCGGGGACGACGGGGCGATCGGCGACTTCGACCGGGACGTCACCCTCAAAGCGGTGGAGCGCGCGCGCGGCGAGGGGATACCCGTCCGGGGTCCCCTGTCCGCTGATTCGCTCTTCATTCCCACGACATGGGCGAAATACAACCTCGTCATCGCCCATTACCACGACCAGGGCCTGATCCCGTTCAAGATGCTCGCCTTCGACCGCGGGGTGAACGTCACGCTGGGGCTTTCGGTCGTGCGCACCTCGGCGGACCACGGCACCGCGTACGACATCGCGGGCAGGAACATGTCCAGGTTTGCCAGCATGGCCGAAGCGATCAGGCTGGCGAAGCACCTCGTCATGTCGCGCGAAGGCATACGGCCATCGTCGCAGATTTAATCATGTATTCACGGGTTTATTCCGAAAAGGTATCATAGGAGGGTATCGTGCGTTATCAGACCTCCCGTTCCGGCCCATACTCTAACACGGGGAAAGAAAATGAATGAAACCCTTATGATAAAGTCGACGTTCATCTTCATGGCGCTCTGGAGCATCGGCATCGTGATGCTGTGGTTCAGGTCCCGCATCGAGGTGGTGTGGAAGATCATCGCGACGGTCATTCTGGCTTTCTACTTCTGGTTTTTCTGGACGGAGATATCGTCGGGATACAACAGCTTCAACGCAGACTGGTTCGGCTTTATTCTCAACTTTCTCAAGGAGCTCTCGGCTTTGGTTTTCGTGAACCTGTTCTTCATATGGCCGCTTGCGCTCTTCATCATATTTTACAAGTCCGATGCGGTCGGAGCGGAAAAGCTGCTCAAGTTTTTATGCGTGCTCACCCTCGTGCTCTGGGTCATTTTCATCGTGTATTTCTTTTTCAGCAAGGGGATCGACCATTTCCTGTTTCAAGACCTTAAAAAGATGGTGCCCGATGCGCAATAGGGCCGTTCCAACCGTCGCGGCCGCGTTGTTCGTTCTTCTCCTTTGCCCGGCCGCGCTGCTTTCGCGGGAGAATTCGTCCGGGCTGTACCGGAAAGGGGCTCGACTCGCCGCATCGGGGAAGCTCGACCTCGCCATACCCGTGTTCAAGCGGGTGATCGAGCTGAGCCCTTATTACTGCATGGGGCACTATGGCCTGGGCAAGGCGTATCTGTACAGGAAGGGGATGCTGGACGAGGCGATCACGCAGCTCAGGGCCTCGGTGCGGCTTGACCGGAAATTCGCGAAAGGGTATTTTTATCTGGGCATGGCCTATTTATTTTCGAAGAAGTATGTTCCCGCCACAGCCGCATTTAATAAGGCGTACCGGTACGATCCCTCGTATGTCGCGGCCCTGTACAACCTCGGCGTGATTTATGACATTACAGGAAGAAGGTATGAATCGAAGGTTTATTTCACGCGGTATTTCGATGAGAAATCCAAGAAAGAGGAAGACGTTCTATTTTAACCGCCCCAGGTGCGGGCGCGGGCTACAGGACTCTTCTTCCGTCAAGGCGCCTTCTCACGATCCCGGCGATGGAGGGTCCGTATAGGGCCTCAATTTTTTTCAGCGACCGCTGCTGCTCGTGCTTTGGCGCTCCGCTTATAAATCCGAACAGGCATTGCGCGGCTATCTCTTCTTCGATCTTCATTCGTCGTCTCCGTCTTGTTCATTTGATCCGATGACTCATTATCGGCCCGCAGCTGCCTGTCGATGAAAAAATTTTACGACTGTTTCCATGGTTGAAATATGTGTTGTCTTTTTTTCGTCCATCTGCATACATCTCTCCCTGGCGAAAGCCCGTGGCCCAACATCATGAAGAATTGCATAATCCCGGCCCTCATTCTGGTATTTGCGTGCTGCGCCGTTCGGGCGCGGGCTCAACGTGCGCCTTCCGACGGCTCTTCGGAAAACGACGCCGGAGTAAAGCTGCGGTCCCCAGCCGCCGGTTCCGGGGCCGGCGTGGTCGTTCGGGATGCTGAGCAGGGAGAGGTCCCCCGCAGCGTCACAATCCGCGCCTCGCTTTCGTACGATGTCATGTCCCTCGACCTCAGGGACAGAAAATTTTCGGAGCGTACCACCAGGTACATGCGCGACCGCGAGCTGTACGCCGGCATCGGCGTTTTTTACTACGGTTTCGGCGTGGACGCGCGCCTGGGCGCGCTCGATACTCAAAATCAGAACAATAAGAAACTCGAATGTTATGACCTGAGGGCGGGCTATTTTTCCCGCGCCTTCGGCGCCGAGATTTACTACTCCCGGTTCGGCCGCCTGCGCATCACGAGCAGCCCCGCCGGCGTGGGAAAGCTGTGGAACGACTCGAACAGCGGGTCCCGGATCTGGTCCGAGCAGGCGGGAATGAACCTGATTCTCTTCGTAAAGGACCTCTCTTCCCTTAACAAAGACTTTTCATACAATGCCGCATTTTTCCAATCCGAGGGCGTGGTAAAGACCGGCGGCACGGTTCTCGTGCTTCTTTCGGGGGATTACGAGCGCGTACACTCCAGCGTTCCCCTGATACCGGCGTATGCGCACGATCTTTTTCTTTATATGGACGTGTACGGAATGAGCGGATGGCGGTTTGCAGGGTTCGGTTTCGGCGTGGGGTTTGCAGGCACGCTGGCCCTGCCGCGGGGTTTTTTCGTTTCGGCCCTGATCTCGCTCATGGTCCGCCCTCTGCAGAAGGAGTTTTACACCCTCCGTCACGCGAAGAGGGAGTTCAGGATCGACGCGCTCAAGGGGCGGGGCAGGGTGTATGCCGGCTACAACGGCG
>CAZHAD010000084.1:0-13912 GCA_964529965.1 uncultured Leptospirales bacterium
GGGTATGTGATGAAGCCGATCAATGTTCCCGACCTGTTCTCGACTATAGATACCGCGCTTCACCGGCACGGGCTTTTGAAGCGTCTCAAGGAGAGCGAGGAGCGGTACCGCCGTATAACCCAGGCCACGACCGATTACATCTTCACCGTGCGCCTTGAGAACGGCCGGGCGGTGGAGACCATACACGGACCGGCCTGCCAGGCGGTCACCGGTTATCGCCAGGAGGAATTCAGCGCCGACCCTCAACTGTGGATCAACATGGTCCATCAAGACGACCGGGAAGCGGTGCATCGCATGGCGGCGGCTACGGCATCGGGCGAGGACACAAGGCCCCTTGAGCATCGGATATGGAGGAGGGACGGGGCGCTCAGGTGGGTGCGCAACACCTCGGTAATTCATCGTGACGAGAAGGGTCGTGTCCTTTCCTACGACGGACTGATACAGGACATCACCGAGCGCAAGCTGGCGGAGGAGGCGCTGAGGGAGAGCGAGGAGCGTTTCCGCGCACTCGTGCAGAATTCGCAGGACATGATCGTCGTCATCAACAGTGAGGGAATCATCATCTATGAGAATCCGTCGGTTAAAGCCAACCTCGGTTACGAGCTCCTGGGAAAGCATTATAAGAGTCTGATCCATCGCGATGATCTTCAAAGAGCTGTCAAGGATTTTGAAGAGGTTGTTGGTAAAACCAACCCTCACACCCCCAGCATGTTTCGCATCAAGCATGCGAACGGCTCCTGGCTCTATTTCGAGGTGCTTGCGGAGAACCTGTTCGACAACACCTCCGTGCGTGGCTTGCTGATGGTATGCCGCAACGTCACCGAGCGGATGAAGGTCCAGACCGCGCTCATGGAGAGCGAGGAGCGCTACCGCGCGCTGTTCGATCAGTCGCCGGTCGGCATACTCCTTTTTGACGACAGGCTCGCGGTGACCGAGTGCAATGACCACCTCACGCGGATCGTGCAAACCCCGCGCCGGGAGCTCGTGGGATTCAATCTTGCCCGGATCAAAGATAAGGAGGTGATCCAGAAATTCAGGGAAACCCTCCAGGGCCATTTTTCATATTATGAGGGCCCTTACCATGTGCTCGCCCGCAAAATGTTGATTTATATAACCATGGCCGCCACCCCGCTGCGCAACACCGAGGGAGGGGTCATCGGCGGATTCTGTATAATACAGGACGTCACGGAAAAGAGGCTTGCGGATGAGAAGCTCAAGGCGTCAGAGGAGCGGACGAGGCTCCTCGTTGAAAACGCAAACGTGGGTATTGTGGTCGTTAAGGATCACAGGGTTGTTTTCGCCAATCCGAAATTCATGGAGCTTTCGACGCATTCATTTGACGAGATGACCTCGCAAAGCTTTTCCGATTTCTTCCATCCGGATGACAGGCCGATTGTCTCGGAACGGTTCCGGACAAAGACGGCGGGTTCTCATCGTGCGCATGACTATGAAGTCAGGCTGATGGGCGGCGGTCATCACGTCAGATGGGTGGAGCTGAACTCTGTGTTTTTCAACTGGGAAGGCTCTCCCGCCCACCTCTGCTTTTTAAACGATATCACGGAGCGGAAATGGGCGGAGGAGGAGCGCAGTAAGATCGAGCACCAGATCCAGCAGACGCAGAAGCTTGAGAGCCTCGGCGTGCTTGCCGGCGGAATAGCCCACGATTTCAACAACCTTCTGATGGCGATCCTTGGAAACATCGATCTCGCGCTCATGGATCTGGCGGCCGGATCCTCCGTTAGATCGAATCTTCTTGAGGCGGCGAAGGCCTCGCACCGCGCGGCTGACCTGTGCAGGCAGATGCTCGCCTATTCCGGAAGGGGCCAGTTCGTCAGCGAGGTCCTTGACCTGAATGACCTCATAAAAGACATGCGGCACATGCTTGAGATTTCCATATCCAAAAAGGCGATGCTTCGTTATCATTTATCGTCCGAGCAGCCCGCCATACTGGCTGACCCGACCCAGATCCGTCAGATCGTGATGAACCTGGTGATCAACGCATCCGACGCCATCAACGAAACGAGCGGGGTTATTATTGTCACCTCCGGCGTAATGGAATGCGACCAGGAGTATCTCTCCGGGTCGTGGCTTGACGAGAAGCTCCAGGAAGGCAGATACGTATTCCTGGAGGTGGCGGATACCGGCTGCGGAATGGACCGGGACATCCTTCCGAAAATATTTGATCCTTTTTTCACCACCAAGTTCACCGGCCGTGGGCTTGGCCTTGCCGCGGTTCTCGGTATCGTACGGGGGCACAAGGGCGCGATAAAAGTCGAAAGCACAAAAGACCGGGGCACGACATTTAAAGTTCTTTTCCCCGCGGCATCCATTCAGGCCGAACCCTGCTTGGTCCGCGACCCCTCAGCGGACAAATGGACGGGCGAGGGGATGATCCTTCTGGCCGATGACGAGGAGACGGTCCGCATGCTCGGCAAGAAGATGCTCGAGCGCTGCGGCTACAAGGTCCTCATGGCCAAGGATGGAACTGAGGCGATACGGCTTTATCGTACTCACAGGGATGATATCACCTGCTGCATCCTGGATCTGACGATGCCGCACATGGACGGGGAAGAGACCTTCCGCGAGCTGCGCCGCATCAAAAGCGACGTGCGCGTCATCGTATCGAGCGGTTACAACGAGCAGGAGATAACCGAGCGTTTTTTCGGCAAGGGGCTCTCCGGGTTCCTCCAGAAGCCGTACCAGATCAAGGAGCTTTCGGCAAAGCTGAAGGAGGTCCTTGGACAAAAGGAGATCGCCCGATGAGCCGCCGGCTTCCCTCCGCCTCGTTTCATATCACTCCTGTTATGCGATCCTCGCTATTCTCAACGCAAATCACTTAAAGCCCGCACACAGCAGAAATCAGCCTGCATTCGCGGGATTTGTTTTCCAGCAATTCATATAACATACCCACCCCGTCCCGGCGTGCCGGGGCGGGATATTTTTTTGCATAAGGAAATTATCAAAAAACATTTAAATGGCACCTTTTGAGCGCTTCGATAAAAGTATTAATGCATTTCATCCATCCGCGTCGATGATGTAAATAAGGCGGGCCGCACGGGCCGCGCCTTCAAACGCCGACATCCTTGCACCATTCAGATATGCAGGCATGAGGAAGCACGTATGCTCCCGGAGCACCGTTACGTCACCATAAAAGAGACCGCTTCGATTCTTTCCGTGTCGAGGGCCACGGTTCGAAACTGGATAAGGCATGAGTATCTCCGGCCTCTCGGCGGCCCGGGGGACATCGTGTTCAAGTCCGACGAGGTGTACGGCCTCAAGGACAGAATTTCCGGTGGATCGATTTCGAGGCTGAACCGGAGGTCGAACAAAACGGTCTCCCGAAGATGCTTTATCCCGGACGAATATATTGATGATCCGCTTTTCAGGAAACAGATCGAGCGGATCATCTCCTGCATCAGGGACAACGCCATTGATCCCGATGCGGCAGTCTTCATCCTTGCCGTGCGCCTTCTCATGAAGGAAGGGATCACGGACGTACGGGATGCCGCGGAATTGATCGGAAGCGGATTCGACCTTTCCCGGAGACGGTATCTGGGCAAAGAGCTCGCGGGCTGGCATGCAGAGCTTGGAGGACTCCGCATGAGCGATTCGTTCTCCGCTCTTGCCGGGATCGATCTGCCTTCCCAGGAGGACGTCCTCGGCCTCATCTATCAGTCTCTTCTTTCGGAGGGAGATAAATCCCTTAACGGCTCCTATTACACCCCTTCTCGAATCGTTGCGGAGATGGCCCGCACCGCCTCATATGGGCAGAGGATACTTGACCCCTGCTGCGGCACCGGCCGTTTTTTGCTTGCCTTTGCAGACGGGACCGGGGACCCGGAGCATCTGTACGGGTACGACACGGACCGGACCGCGGTTCACATCGCGCGCATCAACCTGATGCTGAAATTCGGAAATCGCGACTTTGATCCCCGCGTCCGCCGCGGAAATTTTTTTCTTGACGAGCTTCAACATGACGGCATTCAACCGTACTTTGACCTGATCGCCACGAATCCCCCCTGGGGACTGCATAATTTGAAGCTCATGCGCAGCAGGCTCGAGCTCCTCCATCCTGAGATAAAATCGTTTGAATCTTTTTCCTATATTTTAAAGAAAAGCATCGATCTTTTGGCTGAGGGGGGGAGGCTCTCCTTCCTCCTCCCCGAATCGATTCTCCATGTCAAGGTCCATGCAGACATCAGGAAATATATTCTGGAGAATACGCGGGTTGAGAGGATCACCCACCTTGGCAGGATTTTTACAAACGTATTCTCACCGGTGATCAGGCTCGATTTGAAGAAGGGAAAGAAAGGGAGCAGTTTTTATTTTGTAAACAAGAACAGGCGATACCAGGTGGACCAGAACAGGTTTTCCGGTAACCGATACCATGTATTCGACATCCACATAGACGACATCGATCGCCGGATTCTCGACAGGATATACGGCGTGAGGCATACGACCCTGGAGGGAAAGGCGGACTGGGCGCTCGGAATCGTCACGGGGGACAACGGCAGGTACGTCAGCCTCGAGGGCGACGGGGGGAAGCATGAGCCCGTATACAAAGGGAGGGACGTGGATAGATACGTCTTCAAGGAGCCCTCGGGCTATATCATGTTTTCTCCCGGAAGTTTCCAGCAGTCCGCTCCTGAATCAAAATACCGCGCAAGGGAAAAGCTGGTGTACCGGTTTATATCAAAAAGTATTGTGATGGCCTATGACGACAGGCAAAGGCTGACCCTTAACAGCGCGAACATGCTGGTGCCCCGGGTTGACGGCTATCCGATCAAGGCGGTCCTTGCGCTGTTCAATTCGATGGCGTACCAGTATATATTCCAGAAGAAATATTTCTCGATCAAGGTGCTGAGGGAGCATCTCGAGCAGCTTCCCCTTCCGTTGCTGAACCGCGGCGCCCTGCGCCGGATGGTCATGATGGCCGACGAGATTATACAGGGCGGGGGAAGCCTGGAGGAGATGGATGATTTCATAATGGACCAGTTCCTTCTTAAGACGGCGGAACGTATTCATATCAGAAGATCGGTCGGCCAAGAACGATGACACGGACGGCGGTTTCCGCCGCTCTCGATGAACACAATCGGCACGGATATCCAGAAAACCGGCGCCGGGAAACATGGAGTGTCAAATGTTAAACCAATATGCAGAAGAATTCCCCCATGCAATAGTCGTTCATATCAGCGGGATGCTGATGCTTGAGCACCTCAAAGAGGCGGAGGAGGTCTGGTACGAACAGCTTGACAAGCAGCCCGATATTCTGGCCTTCGACTTCAAGGACGTCATCGGGATCGATTCGATATCGATGAACCACATTTTCAAGCTGACGAAGATGGCCTCCGAAAAGGAGGTGAAATTAATATTATTCGACGTCAACGATGAGCTGAAGAAGGTCTTCGAGATCGTCAAGCTCGACAAGGTGGTGACCATGATGACCGGCAAGAGGCTATATGATGAATACATCAAATAGCTGCAGCCCCCTAAAGCCATAGAGGACGCCTGAGTTCGAATGCCATATTCATATGCTGAAGGTTATGGTAAAACGCGTTCCCTTTCCACCCTCGACCGATAATTCGCCCCGCAGCTGCTTGACTAATTCGTTCACCAGCTGGAGCCCGAGGGTTTTTGAGTCGCCCGCATCGATGCCTTCCGGCAGGCCGACCCCGTTGTCGCCGACGATCAGGGTGCCGGAGCCGCCGGGATTCTTTTTAAAATCAAGGGTTATCGTTCCCTCCATGCCTCCCGGAAAGGCGTATTTCAAGGAATTGGTGAGAAGCTCGTTGATGATGAGCGCGCACGGTATTGCGCTGTTGATATCGAGCCGGATATCGCCTATATCGGGTACGAATTGAATCGTTCCGTCAATCCTGTTCATTTCCGCGAACAGCTGATTCGCCATTCGGTCGATGTAGGCTTTAAAGTCGATGTGGGCCAGATCATCGGACTGATACAGCATTTCGTGGACCAGCGCCATCGAACGGACCCTGTTGCAGCAGTCCTTGAAAAGACCGAGGTCCCTGTTGTCGCATATGTACATGGACTGCAGCGAGAGCAGGCTTGATATGATCTGCATGTTGTTCTTTACGCGGTGATGTATTTCCTTAATGAGTATTTCCTTCTCAATCAGGGAATCCATTATTCTCTGTTCCGCCAGCTTTTGCCCCGTGATGTCGAAAATCACCCCGTCGATCGAGAGCGGATTGCCGGATTCATCGTATACCGGGCATCCCTTTTCTAAAAAGTGGAGGCGCTCTCCGTTTTTGTGGATGACCCTGTAATTGATCTCGAAGCTCGCTTTGCGGCTGAGGGCCTCGGTTCTGGCGGCAGCCGCGGTTCCCCTGTCTTCCGGGAGAATCAGGGGATCGATGGAAAAGAGCATATCGCCTGCCAGTTCATCGGGCGTGAATCCGGTGAGCGTCTCAAGCATGTTGTTGTAGAATTGTATGGGTCTTCCCCCCGAAAGAAAAAGACGGTACACGATTGCCGGTATATTTTCAGCGAGGGAGCGGTATGAGATTTCGCTTTCGCGCAGGGCCTCCTCGATCCTCTTACGCTGCGTGATGTCGTTGCCGATGCACATGATCTCCTGTATCGTTTTGTCTTTCCCCCTGATCGCCTTGTTCGTCCATGCGATCCAGACCCTCTCGCCGTTTTTTAGCACGTTTTCGTTCACGTTCACGGCATAATTTTCAGTATCCCGGCTGATCTCGCCGATCAGCTCAACCAGGTTCCTACCCGTGGATTCGCGTTCAGGCACTATGGTTCCGATGACGTTTTTCCCCACTATTTCATCCTCTGCGTATCCGAAGAAGCCTTGCGCGAAGCTGTTGATGTAGGTGATCGTGCCGTCCACGTTTCTTCTGTAGATGATGCTGTTCGAGTTTTCGACGAGCTCACGGTAATTTTTTTCACTTTTGAGCAGGGCGAAACCGGCGCGGATGTTATCGCTAACGTCGCTGACGAGGCCTATGACGCCGATGATGTTGTTCCTGGCGTCGTAGTGGGGGCTGTAGATATACTGCAGCCACCCTGATTTTCCGGTAGAGGGCACGTTGAAGCGGATGGCGGGCGTGTGCACGGTCTCGCCCTGCAGGGCTTGTCGTATCATGAGGTCCAGCCCGTTTTCGGCCAGGAAGGGGAAGAGCTCCAGGGCGTTTCTCCCCAGGACCCGACCTTCGGAAAGACCGATCATCTCTTGCATGAACCGGTTCCAGAGGACGTAGTTGAGGTCGCGGTCGTACATGATGATCCCGATCTTGGCGTTTGAGATTATTTCATGATTGAGCCTGCTGGACGCTTTCAATGCGTCCTCAATCTCCCTTTTCTCGGTGATGTCGATGGCGAATCCCTCGATCCCGATGACCGTCTCTCTTTTACTAACCGGATATGCGGAAACGATCGAATGGCCGGTCGAGCCGTCCCTGCACCGCCATTTTATCTCATCGGTGTAAATTTTGTTTTCGGAGAATATTTTGTCCGCTACTTCTCTCGCTCTTTCGCGGTCCTTTTCGCGCAGGATCACGGTAAAGTGCCTGCCCAGCAGCTCGTCCGCCGAATCATATTTTGACATGCGGAGCAGCGCCTTGTTCACCTGCCGGATGATGCCGTTTCGGTCCATATAAAAGTAGCCGGCGTATGAGCTGTTGATTATCGAATGGAGGCGGTCCGCCCTCATTTGAAGCGCCTCCTCGGCCTGCTTTCGTTTGGTCTCGTCCCTGTATACGGCGACGATCTCTCCCGAGGGGAGCTTGAACACGAAGTTTTCCCTCCAGCCTGCGATGCGGTTGTCCTTGTAATGGGAAACGGGATGGCTTTTCGGCGCGCCTGATCGCCACACCTCCCTGAACACATCAAGGAGACCGAATTCGACCACCCCGGGGAAGGCCTCGCGCACGCTTTTTCCAACTACATCTTTGTGCCTGACGTTTTCCATAAGCTCGGCGGATCTGTTGAAATCGATTATGGTAAAGTCCTCCCCTTCGGCCACAGGCTCATATATCGCGATGCTGTTCAGTGAGTTGTCCACGAGCGAACGGTACCTCGCCTCGCTTATTCTGAGCCTCGTCTCCATTTCATGCTTGTACAGGGCCAGATCGACCGCCGACAGGATGTCATTCTGGTTCAGCGGCTTGATCAGGTAGCCGTAGGGGTGCGTCGCCTTGGCCCTGTTGAATATGACGTCATTTGAATGTGCGGTCAGGTACACGATCGGAATGTCGCGGTGTTTTTGTATTTCCTCAACCGCTGCGATACCGTCCATATCCTCCGGCAGCATGATATCCGCGAGTATCAGATCCGGCTCGTGCTCCAGCGTGAGCCTTACGGCCTCTTTCCCGGAGGTCGCAAGGGGCGCGACCAGGTATCCTTTCATCTCAAGGATATTCTGGATATTCATCGCGATGATGGATTCGTCTTCAATAATAAGGATTTTTTTCGGGGCCATATAATATAAATCGGGGTGAAAAAAACAATCGATCATATTATACCGTATGGGAGAAATTATAGCAAGAAAAATTTGCATATCAATGGTTTTCATGTTTTTCCGGGCCGCCGCTCCCGGTTTTGCCGGGGCCCGATTGATTTAATTAATTGACACGGCGCCCGGTTTTGTTTTTTGTTCATTATGGCTGGTTCAGGCGGAAAAACAGTGATCCCCATTGTTTCCATCGTCGGATTGTCGGGAAGCGGAAAAACAACGCTCATCGAAAGGCTCGTACCCGAGCTGGCGGGAAGGGGGTACCGTGTGGCGACGGTGAAGCACGATGCGTACGGCTTTGAGATCGACCTGGAAGGCAAGGATTCCTGGAGGCACAAAAAAGCGGGCGCGGTCCTGACGGTCGTTTCTTCTCCGGACAAGTTGGCGATGATAAGGGACATGGACCACGATGCGTCGCCCGAAGAGGTACGGAGCGGATACATACGGGACGCAGACATCATTTTGACCGAAGGCTACAAGAGCGGGAATACGCCGAAGGTGGAGGTATACAGATCGTCGCTGAAGAACGGCCCGCTCTTTCTGAAAAGCGCGGATCTCATCGCCCTTGTGAGCGACAGGGCATACGACGCGGACGCGCCGTGTCTGGGTCTCGATGATGTCGTGAAGCTTGCGGACATACTCGAGCGGAAGTACCTTGTCCGCACGTAATATCATATCATGGATCGATGATGCATAGAGGTAAATTCGCCGGCAGATTTTTCGCCCTCACGGGCGGCATCGGCACGGGAAAGTCCGCGGTTGCGCGGTTTTTCAGTGACAGGGGGGCGCACATAATCGACACCGACCTCATCGCGCGCGAGGTGGTGCAGCCGGGCAGGCCCGTTCTTTCGGAAATCGCCGAATACTTCGGGGATGAAGTGATGAACCCGGACGGCACCCTGAACCGAAGCGCGCTCCGTGACAGGATCATCCGTGACCGCGAAATTCGGGAGAGGCTCAACCGCGTCATACATCCACGGGTCAGGGAGATAATGGAGGAGCGGATGGAGGCCCTGGGCGGGGAAGAGGGCGGTGTGCCCGTCATTATCGATGTCCCGCTCCTGTATGAGGTCGGGTGGGACCGGCTGTTCCGGAATGTCATTCTGGCGTATGCGCCGTTTCCGGTACAGATCGAGAGGCTCATGGAGCGGGACGGGATCGACCGGGAAACGGCTGAGCTTGCAATCGCGGCTCAGATGAGCATCGATGAGAAGAGGGCCATGGCGACATACGTCATCGACAATTCAGGGTCGCTCGATCACACCCGTAAGCAGGTCGACCGCCTCTTCGAGATAATGAGAAGAGGGATTTCGGAGCAGGGTCTCTGACGATCTGCTCCATCCGGATACAAATGTTGAAACAGGACCTGAATAAAAAATAATGAAGGCCCAATCGCACAGGCATGCCACTGTCTATCGGCTCCCCGTCCTTATCGCCGCAGCGCTGACGTTCCAGCTGATCGGGCGATATCACGCCGACGCACTGGTGCTCGGCCGGGAATTTTATCTGTCATGGCTCATACTCAGGATCGTTCTTCCGGTGATCGTCCTTTTGGCCCTGGGCATACCCCTGAACCGCATCGGCATGGGACTGCCCCATATAGACAGGAAGACGCTGCGTATTCTGATTTTCGGGATCGCGCTTCTTTTAATTGCCTTCATCTGGATATACTCCATGCAGGGCTATTTCGACTATTATTCGGGAGCGTTTCGGTCCGGCGGCAGGGCGGGCCGGTTCATCCAGTTCATGGTTTTCACCTCGTCCACCCTGACCGGGTGGGAGTTTTTGCACCGTGGATTCCTCCTTTTCGGCGCCTCGTACATTCTGACCGAGCATGAGGGGCTCCCCGCCCCGACCGCATCGCGGACGGCGGTCTGCCTGGTGTGGGCCTTTGAGGTTCTGTTCCATTTCATCAAACCGGAGATTGAGGCGGTGGGAATGCTGATCGGCTCTCCCATGCTTTCATGGCTCGCGCTTCGCACGAGGAGCATATGGATACCCTTTCTGATACATTTCATGGTCGAGCTGCTGTTCATTTTTTCCCTGATTATGCGCTGAAACTTATTTTTTCCCCATCGGGGTGTCTTCCATCCGGTCGTAGCCATCGTAGAGGTTTCGGCCGGCCGGGGCAGGTCCCGGGATTGTTTCAAAATATGGTTGAAATAACGCCGCCGGAGATGTACACGAGGCGCATTGCGGTCATACCCGGCTTTCATAATTCAGGATCATCAGAATATATCGAGAGACTGCGCATGGTTTTTATCATTATGGGGGTGTCAGGAAGCGGCAAGTCGACCGTCGGCAGAATGCTGGCCGAGAGGATTTCCCTTCCCTTTTATGACGGCGACGACCTTCATCCCCGGTCGAACATCGACAAGATGAAGAACTCCACACCCCTGACCGACGAGGACCGGAAGGCGTGGCTGAAAGCACTCGCCCGTTTTATTTCCGAAGCGAACCGGGACAGGGGTGCGGTCCTTGCCTGCTCCGCCCTTAAGAAGAGCTACCGCGGGATATTGTCGCGGGAGGGAAAGGAGGAGGTGTCGTTTATATACCTGAAGGGGGGCAGGCGCCTGATCCGTGCACGCATGCGGGCGAGAAAGGACCACTTCATGCCTTCCGGACTCCTCGACAGCCAGTTCGATATTCTTGAAGAGCCTGAGAATTCCATAACAGCGGTGATCGACCGGCCTCCGGAGCGGATTTGTTCGGATATAATGAAGGAGCTTGCGGGGCGCGGTCTGGTATGCCGTGCGACATGAGGAAACGCGATGAATATTTATGATATATCCCTGCCCGTATCCGGCGACCTGCCGGTATGGCCGGGAGACCCCCCGGTCACTCTGGAGCGGGCGGGCTCGATAAAAGCCGGGGCGGGTGCAAATGTCACCAGGATCGAGCTCGGCTCCCACGCGGGCACCCACATCGATGCGCCGCATCATTTTTTCGAACAAGGCAGAACCGCGGACGCGATTTCGCTCGAGGCCTGCATCGGTCCCTGCCTGGTCCTGGAGCACGGTCCTGAAACGCCGATCGAAAGGGAAGACCTTGACTTTCATGATCTTGAAGGGTGCGAGAGGATTTTATTCAAAACGAGAAACTCCGACAGGTGGGCACGGGGAACGGCGGAGTTTACTGAAGATTATGTGTCTCTGGGTATGAGCGCGGCGGTCCGCCTTGTTGAAAAGAAGATAGTTCTTGTTGGCGTCGATTATCTTTCCATCGAGGCCTTTATTGCGCCGGGCAACCCGGTCCATTCGATTCTGCTGGAGAATGAAATCGTCATTGTGGAAGGGCTGAATCTGTCGGCGGTCAAGCCGGGAAGGTACGAGCTGATATGCCTTCCCCTGAAGATCGTCGGTTCGGACGGTGCGCCCGCACGGGCCGTGCTGCGCGGACGGTAAGTATCGGAGTTTTTTATTGACAGCGATGCGTTCATCTGTTAGAAAACATATAAAGGGCGGGTGGTGTAATCGTGAAAAAAATGATCGGTATTTCAATATTGTGCGTATCCACGCTTATCCTTTCGTGCGCCAGGGACTACGGCCGGGACTTGGTGGGGACATGGGACGCGGGCAAGGCCACCCTTGAAAGCAGGATCGTGGTTACGATCGGCGCAGACGGATCAATCAAGGCGGCGCTTACGAACAGAGATATGCGTCCCGTCAGCGGCACGTATACAATCGAAAAAAACAGGCTCCTGATCAAGCTCCCCAGCTTGGCCCTGCAGTACGAGATCATGAAGCTTGAAGGTAACAAGCTCGTCCTCTCGTCCGAGGACAGGAGGATCACCTGGACCAGGATAAAGCAATAGCCGGCTGACGCCCCTGATGTGGCCCGGGCCGCTATTTCCAGTTGACGATGATGTCTTTGTCTTCCTTGGGCAGCGTTCCTATCTTCGGCATTATGCCTGTGGCGACCGCGTGGATTATCAGGCTCTTCCTCACGCAGATGTCTTCCTTGGTCGTGAAATCATGGGTATGGCACCTGATGCAGTCGCTGTGGATCGTCTCTAAAAGCTTGTCGCTCGGAAGGCTGACGCATTTCTCTTTCGGGTAATTCTTCAGGCTCGCGAGACAGCCGACGAGAAAAACCGCCGCGGCGACGCCGATGGTAATAATGCTTCGTTTCATGGTATCCCTCCGTTGACCGCGATAACCTGCGTTATCCCGGTAGTTTCGCGTTTAACAGCGTCTTCCCTATCTCGCCCAGGACGACCTGGCATGCGATGCATCCCAGGGAGAGGATGAATATATATAGTTTACCAGGGTAGCTGATGCCGTAATAGAAGGCGGATGCAGCCATGAACACCGACAGTACGAAAAACACGCTGCCGGCTATTATCTTGGTGACCAGGTGCGGCGTCGTGACTTTCCTGAAGCGGGTCTTTCCGTCGATCAGTCCGGCGGCAATGGCCGGTATGACCGTCAGGGGGAGAAAAAGCGCCAGGACCGCAATGGTATGCAGGAGCTCGAATTCTATTTGCCGCGGCACGACCAGGGACAGGAGTATCAAAAAAGCTATAAAAACGCAGAACGCCTGGGGAAAATGAACCGATATCGGATGAAGGTTCAGGTCAAGCAGCCTTTTTCTTTTTTTCGACATGGTTTCCTTGTACGGCTCGAAGGCGGTCCGGGGCAGACCGCATGCGGGGCATACCTTGCCCAATTTTTTTTCAGCGGTGATATATCCGCACGCTTTACATCTCAAAAGTTCCATAACCCTCTCCTGAATTTAAAATGTATGAAGGCCCTGGCATGAATGGATCGGGCCCTTTGAACGGCTGCATCGTGTTATTCGGCAACCTGTGGTGGATCTTAAGGCCAGCTAATACATGGAGCGGAGCGGCAGTCAAGTATTTTAAAGCCCTTGCCTTGAATTCAAGGGGAGGAGGGGGCCGCCCGCCCCGGAAAAGATATTGACACGAACTTGTCGTGTTTATAGCTTGAAGCCCGTTTTCGGGGTGTAGCTCAGCCCGGTTAGAGCGCTTGCTTTGGGAGCAAGAAGTCGGAGGTTCGAATCCTCTCACCCCGAAGGGGCTTTATGCGCCAGTAGCTCAGCGGATAGAGCAACGGCCTTCTAAGCCGTGGGTCGCAGGTCCGATTCCTGCCTGGCGCGCAGGTACGGTTTTCTTCAACTGCTTTCCGAGCCATGACAGCATGACCGAGCCAAGTTTGAGGCTTGGTATCAGAAGGTGGGCAAAGATTATTTGTGGGAGGAGGCGACAAAATTCGATCTCTTCCGGCTCGATCAGCTTTAAAAAACGGCAACACCGATTGCCCGCTGTCGTCCCGCGTGCAGTCAAGCCACAGCGCCATGTCTTCTTTTTTGATGATGACCGGCATACGATCGTGATAGCTTTTAATGAGGTTGTTCGCCTCGATGGTGATGATGGCGCACGTGCCCATTTTACGCCCCTACTTCGAG
>CAZHAD010000085.1:0-2560 GCA_964529965.1 uncultured Leptospirales bacterium
GTAAAGCACAGCATCAGAGCCGCGAAAACCGCTATACTTGTACTCCTCATTGCATCCTCCAAAATATTAAATTGGTGCGGGATCAATAATTCACGCCGCCCCTTTATGTTACCACCATTTCTGGGTTAGGTACTGCTCGGTGAAAATATCCGTGCGGATATGGGCCTCGGATTCGAATTTCACGTCCGTAAAACGAAGCTCGGTCTTGGTCCCGGTCTTCAGATTTCTCATGTCTAGTCCGGTTTCATAATAGACCTTCTGATGGTATATATTCTCCCCGGTCGTGAACGATACCAGCCTCATCTCCTTGACCTTGGTCAGGTTTTCGTCATAGTAGTCGAGCCTTAAGGTGAGGAGCGTCTTTTTTTCCACGTACGAGACCCTTCTTCCGCACCCGTATTCGTTCATGACGGTTTTATCCCTCGGAGTGGATTCGATCATGTAGCAGTCAAAAGGGCTTCCGCGGAACGTCACCTTGTCGTCGCCCAGGTACTTATACTTCCATTCAGTAAAGTTCGGCTTCCCCATTTCCCCGTTCGTGAAATCGCTGCCGAAAAAAGAAAGCTTCTGGTCAGCACCGGTAACCTTCTTCGCCCTGCGGATCCCCTTCAGATAGGCCCATTTTACGTCAGGCCGGTTCTTGTAATGGTACGACAGATACGCGTTTCCCTGGTCGTCCGCGGGCGCCAGGAAGTAGGTTATATATTTTTCACAATATTGGGTTGGGGAGTTCATATGCTCGGTGTAGGCCGCCATGATGAGCGACTTCTTGAATCTCACCTCGCCGCTGCTGTTGTATATTATGATATTTAT
Source organism: uncultured Leptospirales bacterium (assembly GCA_964529965.1). Taxonomy (GTDB): domain Bacteria; phylum Spirochaetota; class UBA4802; order UBA4802; family UBA5550; genus RBG-16-49-21. Next base: position 814 of record CAZHAD010000085.1, read on the forward strand.
TCTGGCTTTGACTTTCTCAAAAACCGGGCGATCGTCGTTCTGTTTTGCCAGCCGTGTGCCCATTTCGACCGCCGATTCTGTAAATGCCGTCAAAGAAAAGGCGCACACAAAAACCGCGGCAATAGATAATTTTAGGAATCTCATCGTATCCTCCATTGGATTATAGTCAAATTTGCATATACCCCTTTCGTTCTCGCACAATCGTTCGATTCGGGAGTATATAAGAATTTTTATCTCATGTTTTACTCATAAGGGTATTATTAATCCACGGTAATAAACCTCATGATAATAATAATCCCGAACAGCCGCATCGCTCCTCCCGCGGGATGTAACCCGACCCGGATCGCGCTCAAGCACATTATTCTCCCAGGAGCGTGCGATTTGAAAAATATGAGATATCTAATTATAGGATAAACGGAATGGAATGATAGGCAATTTCCCTCCGATCCTCCCTAGCCTATTTGTTTAATCACCTGTGGTCACTTTAATATACCCGATATTATAAATCAATATTAATTCGCGGGTTTTATCGGCGCACATGAGATATTATTTGAGGCCCCTGCAGGCTGTTTTTGGAGGATTTTATGAGTCTGTTTCATAAAAGATCATGTAAATTCGAGGTTAGAGGCCGCCAATCCCGCCTGGTACGCGGAAATACTGTCTACTCTTGGAAACTTTCCGCATCCAGTGGCGCAGATAATTCACCGGAACAGACGGTTGAACTCCGCCAGGTAGGCGGCCGCAATCTCCCCGTTGTCTACGATGAGGACGTTCTCGTCGTTGGAGACTCTCGCGTTCCTTGAAAAATTGTACGAGCCGGTGATCACCCGGTACCCGTCGATGACGATCACCTTGTGGTGCATCAGGTTCCTGTTGCGGTCCAGCTTTACGTGAAGGCCTTCGAGCTTCATCTTATAGTATTCCGAATGCGCATCTCTGCTTCCCCTGCGCTCGAATATGCCGTTGACCTGTACGCCGCGCCTGAACATCGCGATCATCATCTCTCCTATACGGTCGCTCGTGAATGAATAGGCCATGAAGTGAATGGAGTTTTTCGCCTTGGACAGCCTTTTTAGTATGATCCGCTCCACGTTGTCCTCGGGCGAGAAATAGGCGTTGATGTCCGTGCCCTCTATTTTTACGTAATATGCATTCGCAAGCTCCGCGAAAGGACCCGCCTTTCTCCTGCCGCCGAACATATGCTCACGGAACATTGTCATGAACTTCCTCTGGTATATTTCCGCCAGCAGGGGCGAGCGGATGAGAATGGCGTTGTTGTTGTTTTTTTCCGCGCCATTGACGGTCGGATTGTAAGAGCCGGTCCATATATACTCACCGTCTATGACCGCGAATTTGTTATGCATGAGCCCCCTCCGGTCGTCGGTCACGATCCCCACGCCCGCGGCGCTCAGCCGCTCACCGACCCTCCTTCTTTTGCGTGCCCTGTCGGATTCGGTCACGAGACATACCGTAACGCCGCGCGTGCGCGCGGCGACCAGCGCGCGCACGATCCTCGGATCCGATACCTCGTAAAATGCGCCGTGGAAGCTTTTTTTTGACCTGCCGATGATCCATTCGAGCCCTTTCTCCGGGTTCTTCACCCCCGCCGCAGGCGTGGCCTTACCGGGTGAGGTGAAGTAAAGCCTCCACCATCCCTCAGCGACAACTGATGAGATGGGTGCGGTAATACAAACAAAAATTATTATATTTCGTATCATCCTCATACGCCGCTCATTCGGATCAGATA
>CAZHAD010000085.1:2660-13807 GCA_964529965.1 uncultured Leptospirales bacterium
CCTTCATCTGTTCAAGCTTGTCGTACAAGAAATTTTCATACACGGTATAGATCTTCTGCTCATCTGCGCCGGGGAACATGGCCTTGACCTTTGAAACAAGCGTCCTGAACGAGGTGAGCTGTTTTTTCTCGGTGATCGAATCGACCATCTTCCTGACGGCCTCCTCGTCCTTCCGTAAAAGGTTATGGTAAAACCTGAACGAAACCAGCAGGTCCTGGAGGATCGGCATGTTTTTTTCAATCGAGGGGTCATTTGTTCCTGATTCAATGGCAGCCTGGATGAAATTCAGAATATACTCGGTATCGAGGGCGGTGATATCGAAATCCAGCAGCAGCTGGTTGATCTTTGAAAGCTCCATGCTCCGTAAATGAACCCGTGCCAGGAATACAGAGTTCGTTGAAAGCACGTTGATGTTGACGGGGCGTTCCGTTTCCTGTATCTGCAGCCTCTCGGAAAGGAATTGGTTGTTGGCGAGCTCACTGTAGAGGATCTCCTCGACCTTGTACCTGTTTTTAATGATGATGACGTCATTGGGCGTGACGCCGTCGTCAACGATCACGTAATCGGGACGGACGCCCGTATCTATCTCCCTCACCATCTGGGGAACCCTCGTGGTGAGCATCATGCGCACCGGCACGGCGTCGAAATCCTTGTCCGTCTGGAGAAAAATGTATTTCGTCTTCTGGTCCCTCAGGTCAATATACGGGACCACGATTACGCCGTTCCTGATCTTGAGCATCATGTATTCCTTATGGACCTCATTGACGATCGAGAACGTCGTGCCAACGAATATGACCACCGGCACCTGGTGGAGAAGGCTCTTCTGCGTCTTATCGACGTATATCGACTTTCCCCTCCTGTCAAAAACCAGGTACTGCCATTTGTCGAAAATGATCTTGATCAGATATCCCTGCGGCGTTTTTTCTTCTATGAAATTCATATCGTATCCGGACGTCTAGCCCCTGGCGCTGACCGTCCGCTTCCTGAAACGCTCGAGCTCGTTCCTGAACAGCGCGGCGATCTCGGTGATCTCTTTGAACTGCTTGACTATGAAGAAGGTCTTGATGAGCTGCTTGATCTTGGAATCGTCGAACAGATCGGCGGTCTGCTTCTGGTCGGCGGAGAAAACCTGGTCCGAGTGTCGAAAAATAGAACGTATGATCTCATCCGCCGGCCTTGGCAGCTTGTTGAAGGGTATCTCGGTCTCGAGATGGATGTTCTTCAATATGAGCGCGACAAGGGTCAAAATTTTCCTCTGCCTGTCCGCAGCCCTATCGACCTGCATCTTTTTAAACGCGGCAAGGATCGCCTCATTTTTCTCCCTGATCAGGTCCATGAGCTCAAAGCGCACGTCCTCGGGAAGCTTCCCGAACGACGGAGCGTGATGCGGGAAAAAGGCCTTCAGATAATGAGAAGAAAGCATTATCCTGCCGGCGAGCGAGTCGTTGATCGATTCGCCCATCACGTATTTTCTGAGGCCCTCCATATCAATGTCGAATACCGTGCGGACCCCCGAAAGGAATGTGGGGGGAGGAATGCTGTTGATGACCAGCTCTATGTTCCTGCTCGAGCTTCTCTCTTTCTCAAAAAAATAATCGCTCATGAACCTCATAAACTGGCTGGCGATGTCACCCGAAAACGCGGGGTCCGACTCAAGCTTGAGATACACATCAATCAGGTTGTTGTATCCACCGTCCATTTTCACCATATCCGGCTCCGTTTTTTCTGGATTATGCAATCGTGCATTCCGGACGGCCTGTATCAAAGGCCTTCATCCCTGTTCCGGGGCACCCGGCCTCCTTGTATGGAATGCCGCGTGCATCGAAACCCGGATCAAACAAATGATGGACGATACTGATTATTAAATCAAGTAAAATTACGACTTTGCATGCACGTCCACTGAAAGGGGGTCGGACCCGCCATTGATAAAATAACGGTATCCCGCTCCCGCCACCATTGCCGCATTGTCCGTACACAGCGCAGGGGAGGGGATGACGAGGGTCTCTCCCCGCCTCAGTTCGGCGGCCAGAAGCTCGCGGAGCCGGGAGTTTGCAGCGACCCCGCCCGCCACCACGATCACCGAGATCCCGCGGCCCCGCGCGGCCGCGATCGTCCTGCGCACCAGTATCTCCAGCACCCGCTCCTGGAAGCCGTATGCGACCTCCGACGGGTCCGCACCCGGATGCGTTTTCAGATAGTTGATCGCCGCGGTTTTTATGCCGCTGAACGAGAAACGGAAATCCCCGCTGCCGGGAAGTATCTTGGGAAACAAGACGTCTTTTCGCGCAGCGTTACGTGCCTGGCGCTCAATTGCAGGTCCTCCCGGATACCCCAGGTCCATGTATTTCGCGATTTTATCGAGCACCTCGCCCGCGGCGTCGTCCGCGCTTTTACCGAGAAGCTCCATGTCGCCGATTCCTCGCACCTGATACAGCGCGGTGTTTCCCCCGGACACGAGCAGGCCGATAAAGGGATAGGAGGGATCCCTCCCCTCGAGAAACGGGGCGTACAGGTGCGCCTCGATGTGGTTCATCGCTATGAGGGGTATACCCACGGCGTATGAAATGACTTTCGCGGACTGGAGCGCGATGAGCAGGGACCCTACCAGACCGGGTCTGTTCGTGGCTGCCACGTAATCGAGGTCTTTGAATCCGATCCCCGCCCCGTCAAGGGCCCGTGCAATGAGCGTATTGATCGCCTCCAGATGGGCGCGCGAGGCGATCTCCGGAACGACACCGTAGTATTCCCGGTGAAGATCGATCTGGCTCGAGATGACGTTCGAGCGGATCAACCTCCCGTTCTCGACCACGGCCGCCGCAGTCTCATCGCAGGAGCTCTCGAGCCCGAGGCCTATAACCGTTGATTTCATACGCGGAAGGCTTTTTTTGTTTCCAGAAAAAATTTCTTTAAATTCTCTTGAATGCCCCGATCAATCACTTCTCCAGGTGCTTGATCGCTTCGTTAAGCTGGTTGTCGAACTCGAGGTCATAGAGGGGCCGTTTCTTGAACCGATAAATCCAGTCTTTTAATATAAAGTCCGCGGTTTTACCCGACAACGTGACTTCGTGCTGCGCCAGGTATTTCTGAAACGCCTCCCTGGACTGCGGGGTAAACTCGGTATCGCGGTTCGCAAATCCCTCCAGAAGCCTTTTGTCCCGCACGATTTTAAGACCCGCCATATCGGCGGCGGATGGCCTGTCCTGTGGAACGACGTAATCCGGCACCAGGCCCTTCTTATGGATCATCTCGCCCGAGGGCGTGTAGTACCTGGCGACCGTAATGGCCACGCCGATGTTGTCGTCCAGGTTGAAGGTCTTCTGCACCGATCCCTTGCCGAAGGTCTTGATCCCCAGGAGCTTGCCCCTGCCGTTGTCTCTCACCGCGGCTGAGAGTATCTCCGCAGCGGACGCAGTGCCCCCGTTGACCAGCACGATGAGCCCGCCCTTGAACAGCGGTTTGCCCGGCGATTTAAACACCTGCACCCTTCCGCTCCCCTCTCTTCCCCTGGTGGATACGATGGTCTTTCCCTTGTCCAGGAGGAGCTCCGAGACCTCGACCGACGAGGTGAGAAGGCCGCCCGGATTGTTCCTCAGGTCGAGGACGACCCCGCGTACGCCCTTGCCGTTGAAAAACGAAAAGGCATTTGCCGCATCCCGGGCGGTATCTGATCCGAAGTTCTTGATCCTCAGATATCCGATCTCCCCGCCGTCCATCATGCCGTATTCGACGCTCTTGATCTTGACCGGGGTGCGCTCCAGTTCAAACTCCAGCGGCTCGCCGTAACCCTCCCGGCTGATCTGGAGTTTCACGTTGCTCTTCGGCAGCCCGCGGATCATCTTCTCGATTTTTTCCAGGTTCACCCCCTTGATCTGCCTGCCGTTGATCCTGGTGATAACATCACCGGGCATGATTCCCGCCCTCTTCGCCGGCGAATCATCGATCGGCGACACGACCACGACGCGCCCGTCCCGTATGGTTATCTCGATTCCGACGCCCAGGAATTTCCCGGTCGTCATCTCCTTCAGCTCCTCAAAGGACTTCTCGTCGAGGAACCGGGAAAAAGGATCGTTCAGGGCGTACATCATGCCCCGAATCGCGCCGAAGAACATGTCCCTGGGCGAGGCATCGTCCACGTATTCGGTCACGATGAGCTGGTAGACCCTGTGGAAGTAATCGAGATACTTATGTGCCGGCTCCGCCGCCGACGATAAAAAAGAGGTATTTATGCCGATAAAGAGTCCGGCCAGAAACGCAAGTATAAGAAGGTGCATCCGCCGCTCTTTGATTTTTTTCAACATCACGCGCTCCGGAAATATGAAAGAATAGGGTGACTATGGACGGCGGGGGTGAAATATGTAAAGTAAATTATTTTAATTGCGCGACAGGCCGGATGGAGCCTATTTACCCTTCAGCACGTACACCCCGTCCCAGCTCTTCTTCGGCGGATTTTTTATATAGCCCTCGCACCGCTCGATATACTTCAGGCACGGCCCGTCGTCCGGCACGACCTTGATCCCCTGCCTGAAGAGCTGCCGCGCCTCCTTCCAGTCGCGGTTGATGAAATGCTCCCTGCCCCTGTCATATTTTTCGAGCATGGCGTAGATCTTGTCCGGAAGGGCCCCTCTTTTGCCCAGGAGCTCGTAGATCGACACCGGCTCGGTCTTGCCCACCACGCGGATCACGTCAAGGTGCCGCACGTCTATATGCTCCCTCGCGCCCTCGTACGTGGAACCGCTCAGCATGGCGCTCGTGCCGTAGTACTTGTTCGCGCCCTCAAGACGCGAGGCGAGATTGACCGCGTCCCCCATGATGGTGTAGTCCATCCGGCTGCGCGACCCCATGTTGCCCACGGTCGCCTTGCCCGAATGGATGCCGATCCTCGCGTGGAACTCCTCCATGCCCGCCTTGCGCCACTTCTCCTGCAGCTCGCGCAGCCGCTTTTTCATGTCGACGGCGGCCAGCACGGCCTTCAGGGGATGGTCCCTCATGATTATCGGCGCGCCGTAGAACGCCATGATCGCGTCGCCGATGAATTTGTCCACCGTCCCCCCGTATCCCAGTATGATGTCGGTCATCTCGGTGAAATACTCGTTCAGCCGCACGACAAGCTCCTGGGGCGAAAACTTTTCAGATATGGTCGAGAATGACCTCACGTCTGAAAAGAATATCGTGATCTCCCGGTCCTCGCCGCCGAGCTTCAGTGACTCGGGCTCTTCGATGATCTCGTCGATGACGCTGGGGGAGAGGTAGTAGGAAAACGCGCTCTTGATGAATCGCTTCTGACTTTCCTCTTTCATGAATTTGATGCTTATGATGCCCATGGAGGGCATAACCATGGCCAGGGACAAGCCCAGCTGTTCAAACCAGATGTTCAGATAGGAAAAGGCGAGCATGATCGCAAGATTCAGCAATACAAAGACAGACAGCGTGACGACGAGTGACTTTTTCGCGTTCAGTCTCTGGATGAAAAAGCCCATGGCCACTGCAATGACGAGCATCAGTATTAAATTTACAGGCTTGTTGACCCTTGTGATGAACTGGCGCGATATGATGGTATTTACCGTATTCTGGTAGGTGCCCACCCGGGGGTACTCGTTATGCAGCGGGATCGCCCCGATGTCCTGGGACCCGGTTGCGGTGAGTCCCACCAGCACCAATCGGTCGGCAAGGTCCTCAACCCTTATCACCAGCTCCATCGCCTTTGCGGCATACTGGAGTTTTGCAAGATCATCCCTGAGTTTGGGGTTATTTTTCTTTTTTAACTCTGTTTTAGCTTTTTCAATCTCATTTTTGTAGTTATTGAGATACTCAAGTTTTGTTCCATTAATTTTTTTCTTGATCAGAACGATGCCTTCCCATGCCTTTTTTTTCTGCAGGTAAGAAGCAGCCGCCGCATATTGACTCCGCGCATCGGTTAGTTCTTCCTCCAGAACGTTCAAAAGCTGATTTTTTTCCGCGTTCCTGATCTTCTTTTTCAATTCGGCTATTCCTGCTTCAAGGTCCTTCTTTGCCACGGGACCGGCCGAATCATATTCCTCTGTAAAACTTGCCATTTGATCGTTCAGGTTGTTCAAAACATCGGTTTTGATTCCGTCTTCTTGTTTGAACAAGTCCCAAACAAAATCCCTTTTATCCCCATATTCCAGCAAGGCGTAGAACGGCACCTGGTGAAAGGTCTTCTCCCTCCGGCCGCCCTTTCCCTGGCCCGAGCCCGCCCAGGTGACGTATATCATTCCGTTTTTGTCTATCGGGATGGCGATATCTTCAATTTTTTGAGACAACGGGTTGAGCGCATTCTTTAAGATAATCCTGTCTCCGGGAATGATTTCCACGCGATCCATGGGCACCTTGCATATGTCCATGAGCATGACCAGCGCAAGGTTGAAATAAAGCCGGCCCTGATACAGCCTTACCATACGCACTCTGCGTATGGTGCCGTCGATGTCCGTGTCCCGGTTCACGAAGCCGAAGGCCCGGCCTGCGTTCATCAGCTCCGGAATCGGATAGGACATGCTCTTGATTTTCGGGTCTTCAAAGTCTTTAAGATCCTTGATCCTGTCCGGGGCTACTTTCACCGAAGACTTCTCGAGAAACCTTTTCTTCGCCCTTTTGAACTGCTCTTTTTTCTGACGCTCCAGCACATCGAACACGGGAGGTTCGTCATTGAACGTATACGGGAGTATGACCCGGCCCATGTCCGCGACCCCCTCGGCGAAAATCTTATCTTTATTAACGCCTATCGCCTCAACCTCTGCGGCCTTGATGCGGGCCCCCTCACGCGCCTTTTGCGCGAGTCTGTCCAGTTCGCTGTCGTCGATGCTGCGCGGAGATGCGTCGGGGAACATGATGTCAAAACTCACCTGAGAGGCGTTGACCTGTTTGAGCGTATTCAATCCCGTGCGGTATAAGTTCCTCGGCCAGGGAAACCTTCCCACGGTGGTAATGCTGTTTTCGTCTATGTCCGCGAAATAGAGCCTGCTCCATTCCTTGATGGAGGGATAGAGCGAGAACCGGAGATCGTAAAGCTTGAGTTCGAATATCTCGTATACGCGGGTTGTGGAAAAAAGGGCCACCAGGAGGAAAAAAAAGAGCGCTACGACAATGCCTGAAAACCTGTTCTGCTCAAAAAATTTATTGGCCGATTCTATATATCTCTTAAACATTCACACACCTCGTATGAATACAAACGAGCCTATTGATATACTCGTTCCTACATTCAACTTGCAAATTTTTCTATGGTATTATTAATTAAATTCATTATACCGGCCTGCATATACATATATAAACCATATCAAAAAATATGGTTTATATAAACTAAAAGCTTATATTAAACCCTCCCATCATGAAATGCCGGTACGCCTTTGAAGAATAGGTGATTGTGCCGTAGTAATAGTCATAATAATATCCGAAGGCCTTACCTGGTATGAACAATCCATAATTAACGAAAAATGAAAGGTCGGAAAAGATGAGCCATCTCAGAGCGACGTCCACGCCGTGACCGATATCGCGGTACGGTCTTGTGGCGTCCAGGCCGTAATTGATGGGCGAGATGGTCTTGTATTTCATATAGTACAGATATTTCAGTATTACGGTCATATTTTTCACGTACCACATATTCGACCAGGAGAAAGGCGAAAACGCGACGCTGGCGCTTATCACATGCATGTTTGCAAGGTAAGGCCTGAGGGCGTACCCTCCCACGAACGTGCCGAAATACAGAAAACCGCGGTCTTTGCCCCAGAGGTTGCCGTTGGGAAGCCGGTAATCCTCGCGGTTGACGTCACCCGAACCGAACCCGTATTGGAGCATGACCACCGGCTTAAGCAGCACGTTGATATAATAGTTCAATTTAAATATTCCCGCGTACGCAACGATCTCTCTTGTAGAGGTATACCCGGAGAGGTAGCTTTTCCCCCGCTCCATGATGAACTCTCCCGCATAGGAGAGTCCGCTCCAGATGATACCCTCGATACCGGCCCCGTAATATTGGGACTGATAACGCGTTCTCTGGCTGTAGTACCTCAGGCCGAAGTCGGATCCGACCAGGACCGATAAGAGCTGCTGGCCTGTTTTATAACGCTCCTCCCCGTAATCGAACTGCGCAAGACCGAAGGCGTACAGGGTCTGGTTGAACCATTGAGTGGAAAGCCTGCCGCCGGCGAACAGGCGCTTCGCACCCGTTGCTATGTCCCGGTCGCTCAGGCCGTAGGGGTTGTCGTCCTTTACCAGCCAGCCGGTCCAGGATGCCAGCGCCTTGATATTGATATATTTCGAATAATAATTGAACTCGGCGCCGTCGCCGCGTCCGTCGAGGACCAGCCCCTGGCCCAGTAGAAAATATTTCCTCCCCACCGTGAAATCGACGTCCCGGCGCTTCGTCGCCATCGCGATAAAGCCGAGGTCGAGGTCGGCGACGTTTTTATTCTTAGTCCTCGCCGCCCCTTTCTGGCTGATGACCGCGGTATAGGTGTCCTTTCCTCTTACGTACAGGTAGCTGTCGTTCCAGAGGTACGTCTTCAGCCACAAGCGGACCGTGGACACCGACGTGGCGAGCTTGTTCTCGGGCGCTTCCTGGTAAATGATGACGGGCGTGATCCAGCCGCCGTACTGCACCCCGCTCGAAAGCATGTTCTTTTGGGACTCTATGACCCGCATGTCCTCATCACTTTGCGGCTCCGGAAAATACTGGTCGTCATTTTTTTTGGCCTGAGCAAAAGCGGTCCCGGGCCACGCGAACCACGCGGCGATGAACGTACCGGTAAGTATGAGGGTGATGCGTTTCATTTCTTTTCCTCCATACGTTCGGCCACTATCGCCATGACTTCAAGGAGCTCGTCCCCGGTGAGCGTGTCCCATTCGCTGGTATTGACGGCCATTATCTTATCCGCCACGCACGCGCGGTGCGCGTACCGCTGCGTATCGAACATCAGGTAAAAGAGCGAGCCTTTCAGCTTCAGGTGCCGCGCGATCATGAGGGCGAGCATGCCGCGCCTCAAGGGCGCATCCTTTTCATAGTTCTGCCCTCTGAGCAGATTCATCGATTTCAGGGTTTTGACGTCCGCGTCGAAACCGGCGGGTGCTTTGCCCAGGGTGTACATGTACATCCTGACCCCGTCCCCGAAGGTCACTACCTTCTTCCCGGAAATCTCGTTGATGAAATTAATTTCCTGGCCGAATCCGGGCGCAAACACACACAGGATGGCCACGAGAAAGACAACGCGTCTCATACGGCGTCCCCCGTTCATTAAGCTTTTTTAACGTCTTTTATGAATTGCAAAATATCTATGTTTTATGAAAATTTTATTGCGGCCAGATCAGATAAATCGATACCGGTACCATGGCTCCCTGGCCCTGAACGCCTCGCTGACCGGGCTCATAGAACATGAAGTCGTCGCCGAACAGCTGAAAAGCCTTCTCCTCATCCAGGGTGATGAATAAGGCGTGTGTTTTGGTCACAAAATCCTCCATGCCCGCCATCGGGCTTTCCGGGTCACCCTTGGAAAGCTTCTGCCAGAATTGCAGATTGCCGTATAGAAACATCGGTCCGCTGTTCGCGCCTTCCGCCTCGATGATGTCGCTCAACACGATCACCCTCATGCCGAGGGTCGGGCCGAACAGGACAATCGTTGCGGAGCCGCGCACGCTCGCGGTCGCCACGGGCGTCGACACCTTGAACACGGTCTTGACACGTGCCTGGCGGTTGACCCTCACCCGCACGATGCCGCGGCGCAGTCCGAGGCGCGTCGCGGAGCTGGTCTTGTTAAACACGTTCTCGGTGATCTTCATGATGGTGAGCGGCTTGACCGTCACCGTGTTGTTGTTGATCTTAAGCTCAACGCTCGAGCGCACACTGGTGCTCACCTTGGTGCCCACCGCCAGGAGCATGCCCTGCTTGAGGGGCGTCCATTGGCGTCCGATCTTGTACGCGGCCGCCCCCTTGACCGAGAGCACCCGTATTTCGGCAACGCCTGAAGTTGAAATAAAAAGCAGGGCAAAGAAGAAAATCAATAATGCTAAAAGTTTTTTCATAATTTTCACCTGGAGGTGGGTTGATTATAACTCATGTTAAATGATAAGTATGATAAATTGCAAATCTTTTTCTCGTCGAAGGAGTATTTTTACTATATTAAGTTATAGCCTGAAAAACAAAATTGGTGTCAAAATTATTCGATTAAGTTAAAAAAAAGGTTTACATGAAGACGAATAGCGTATAATTAACTTATATATAAAATCGTCATGAACCATATCGGTTGCTCACCAATATCAACCAGAGGTCTCGATATGAAAAAATACGCGGTAGTGCTGTTTGTCGCCGTAATCGTCGGCTTCTCCATATTATCCTGCTCGGATTCGGAAAGCAAAATAAGCCCCCTGCTCAAGCAGACCACGGTCATACTCAACCTTGGCTTGCCTCCAGAAAACCCTGGCGCGCTCAATGATTCAATATGGAACAGGATCAGGCGCTTCTTTGCACAAGACGCGGTGGCCCAGACCGCGCCCGCGAACTTCAGCTCGATCCTGGTGCGCGTCATCGGCGCGGACATCGGCGTGATAGAAAAGGAGTTCGGGCCCTACGGAACCGTGTCGCTCAACGTGCCGTCCGGGAGCCTGCGCCAATTCGAGGTGATCGCCTCCGTTGCGCCGGGCGACCCGAGCGCGGCCCTGTCGTTCAGGGGAACGGCCGTGGCGAACCTGCCCGCGGGCGAGACCGTAAGCATACCGGTGCTGATGAGGGTGAATGAGACGAAAATAGTGGTGCCGGATAATTCAATTTCATCTTCAAACCCCACCTATTTAGGTCGTATTGCAATTATCGACAATATGAGCGAATCAAACTGGACAACAATTACAACAGCAATGTTACAAGAACTAGGTTTTGTAGGAACATTCAAGCCATATGATATATCTTTTGACTCCCGCGGAAGAATGTATATAGCCAATAATCAAACAACAGGAGTAATCAGAGTTGATAATACTATTGGCACCAATTTTATTCAAACATCAACGACTCCTGTTCCACGTTTTGGAGGCAATATAGGTTTTGTTGTTACCGTAGCTGTTGATAGAGTCAATAACATTGTTTATTTTGCAACATTAAACACATTATATCGAGCAAATCTTGATGGAACAAATACTCAAACTATTAC
>CAZHAD010000086.1:0-13530 GCA_964529965.1 uncultured Leptospirales bacterium
ACGGCGAATCCGTCGGCCTTGTAAAGGCACTGAATCCGGACATCAGCCTGGCCCACGGCTGGGCGGCTGACGCGCACGGGAACACGATCCTGTCCGCTCCATACTCGTCGAATCACTTCGGCGCACTTGCCGCCAGGGAGGGGACGATCGTAACCGTGGAAAAGGTCGTGGATGCGGAATTCATCCGCCGCCATTCCTACATGGCGCAGATCCCCGGGCACGCGGTCCGGGCCGTATGCCCGGTTCCCTTCGGCGCGCACCCGGCCGGGCTCCATGCACTGGGAATTCCGGATTTCAACGGTTACGGCGAGGACGAGGAATTTATTCTGGATGCACGGAGGGCGTCACGGAATCCGGAGCAGTATCAGGCCTGGGTCGAAAAATGGGTGCTCGGGTGCCGCCATCACGGGGATTTTTTGACCCGGCTGGGCCAGAAGCGCATATGGTTTATTATGGGGCGCATCCATAAGGACTCCTGGACCTCCGCGCTTGCCGAATCGGCGGAACAGCTGCCGGTCCCGAATGAGCCGACGCCCGCGGAGAGGCTTATACTCGGCGCCTCGCAAAAGATCCGGGAGATTGTCAGGGAGAAAAAATACCGCCTCATCCTGTGCGGGATAGGGGTCTCAAATCTCGCGTCATGGCTGGCCTATTACGAATTGAGAAGGGCCGGGATCCCGCTTGAGCTGCTTGCCGAGGTCGGATTCTACGGATATTCCCCCCAGCCTGCTGACCCTTTTCTGTTCAACCTGAGAAATCTTCCCTCATGCCTTATGATCAATGACATATTCACCACCCTCGGCATGTTCGTTTCCGGATTCAACGCCCCCACCCTCGGCGTGATAGGAGCCGGGCAGATCGATCGTTTCGGAAACGTCAACACGACCAGGCTGTCAAAAGAAGGTCACTATCTTGTCGGCTCCGGGGGGGCGAACGACGTCGCCTCGGGCGCGTGCGAGACCATGGTTACCGTGGAGCAGAGCAAAAACCGGTTCGTGTCCGACGTTCCCTACATCACCTCGCCCGGATTCAAGGTGACCACGGTCGTATCCCAATACGGGATTTTCGAAAAACCGATCGGCCGTCATGAATTGGAGCTCACCGGGTATTTTTCAGATCTTTCGGAAGGAGCGGAGGAACGGAGGGTACGATCGATACGGGATCAATGCGGCTGGGAGCTTAAAATTCGTCATCCCCTCAGGAAGCTCCCCCCTCCTCAGTCAGAGGATATCAGACTTCTTCGCTGTTTTGACCCCAAACGATTGTATCTCGGCGGATCCGAGTCTAAGAGACGATAGTTGGGATGATTCTGACACGGTGTAAAAAATATAATAATTATTTTGGATACCAATATTTTACTTGACAATATTTTATCTTAAAAATATTGATTATTATCAATATAAGTTAAGCCGGAGAACCGGTTGTGGTTAACACCGAGAAGAACACCTATGCCATATTTACCGCCCAGCATTTATTAAAAAAACGCCTGATAAAGAACTTTATAGATCAGGGAATAAAGATAACCCCGTCGCATTCCACTATTTTGTTGCAGCTCGAAAAAAACGGCCCGCAGACCATGACAGAGCTCAGCAAGATCCTGTATGTCGACAATTCGACCGTTACCGGTCTTGTCGACCGTCTGGAAAAGATGAAATTCGTGTGCCGCAGCGATCATCCGGATGACAGGAGGAAATGGAGCATTTCGATCTCAGGGGAGGGCCGCAGGGAGAACGCGCGGGCCAGGGCCGTCATCAGCAGCATAAACAAAGAAATTGAATCCGGATTTTCGGAAAATGACATGAAAGTAATCCATAAAGTGCTTTCAAGCTTCGAGAGTAAGTTTCAATGATTGAAATAGATTCATGTGTTCTGGAGGTCAAAAAAAAGCGTCGGCTTTTCCCATCAGGTGAAAATTAGAAAATTGGTTGTAGTATTTCACCTTCCTCTTTTCCTTCACTTGATGCTGATTTGTTATTATAAAATGCTGTATATATAATTTGAAAAAGCCCGCGGGACGGAAAAAAATACAAATGGAGGATCAGAAGTATGGATTTTGCAATTCCCCAGGAAATTGAAATGATGCTTGAGACAGTTCGAAACTTCGTGAAAAAGGACCTCGAGCCGATAAGCCAGCAGGTGGAGGAGGAAGACCACATACCTGAAGAGATAGTGGAAAAGATGCGCGGGCTGGGCCTTTTCGGCCTCTCGATCCCGGAAGAATACGGGGGACTTGGCCTGAGCATGCTCGGCGAGGTCATGGTGCAGGAGGAGCTCGCGAAGACCAACGGCTGTTTCCGTAGCCGCATCTCAACGAACAACGGTCTCGGTTCGCAGGGCCTGATATTGTCCGGTACTGAGGAGCAGAAGAAGCGCTACCTTCCCAAAATTGCGACCGGCGAGTGGACCGCGTGCTTCGGACTGACCGAGCCCGAGGCCGGCTCGGACGCGGCCAACATCCAGACCACCGCGGTGCTCAAGGGCGACCACTGGGTCCTCAATGGGACGAAGATATTCATCACCAACGCGGACGTCTCGCAGGTGGCCACCGTGTTTGCGCTTACCGACAGGCAGAAGAGGGCCAGGGGAGGCATCACCGCGTTTCTTGTGGACCGCGACACTCCCGGCTTCAAAGTAGGCAAGACCGAAAAGAAGATGGGGCTGAGGGGCAACCACACCTGCGAGCTCGTGTTCGACGACTGCAAGGTGCCGAAGGGAAACGTCATAGGCGGGGATGCGATGATCGGCCAGGGGTTCAGGGTCGCCATGCAGGTGCTCGACAAGGGACGCATGACCATAGCCGCTTCCGCGGTGGGAGGGGCGCAGAAGCTCCTCGATATCTGCATCGAGCATGCAAAAACGAGGGTTCAGTTCGGCGCCCCGCTCGCGAAGCTCCAGGCCATTCAGTTCATGCTCGCCGACATGGCCACGCAGATCTACGCAGCCCGACAGATGCTCTACCACGCCGCATGCCTGCGAGACCAGAGGGGCACCTCCGTGATCATGCAGGCTTCTATGGCGAAGCTGTTCTGCACCGAGATGGCGGGCAGGGTGGCCGACATGGCGGTTCAGATTTTCGGAGGAATGGGATACACGAAGGATTGCCCTGCCGAGCGTTTTTACCGTGACCTCCGCCTCACGCGCATTTACGAGGGGACCTCGGAGATCCAGAGGGTGGTTATCGCAAGGGAGCTGTTGAGGGATTGAGTTCATACGCGGGGTTGTCTCAGAAGATGCCCTCTTGGAAAGGACCTCACCCCCCGGCCCCCCCTCTCCCATTATGAGATAAAAAAAGGAGAGGGGGAGTCTAAGCTTAATGGGGGAGGCGCCCGTCAGGATGACGCAGTGGCAGACGCATTTTGAACATCGTGTCGAAAAGGCGTTGCGCCGGAAAATGCTCGGCGTGCGCGGAGCACGGGTGAGGTCAGAAAGAGGTTCACCGTGCATTTGAGAGAATGTAATACGGCTCATGAGAGAGCCTCGTAAAGGTGGTTTTGCCGCCGGGGAAAAGAAGATCAATAATATATCATATATCAAAAGGAGCAGAGTTGGAAATGAAAGAAGCGGTAATAGTAAGCGCGGTGCGCACGCCGGTAGGAAGGTTCGGCGGCACCCTCAGGGACGTGACGGATTGGGACATCTCTTCCCTCGTCATACGGGAGGCGATCGCGCGGGCGGGGATCAAGCCTGAGCAGGTCGACGAGGTCGTGTTTTCGCAGCAGTACCGGACCGGGGTCCTTCCCGCGAATATGGCGAGGCCCGCGGCGATCAACGCGGGCATTCCGATTGAGACGCCTCAGTACACGATCGCCAAGGCCTGCGGGGGCTCGATCAAGAGCGTGTGCCTGGCCGCTCAGGCGGTAAAGGCCGGGGATGCGGACCTGCTCGTCGCCGGGGGGGTCGAGCACATGAGCAACGCGGCATACCTCCTCACCAAGGCGCGCTGGGGATACCGGCTCGGTCACGGGCAGCTCATGGACCAGCTCGTGCTCTACGATCCCATCAGCAAAAACACCATGGGGGAGACAGCGGAGAATGTCGCGGAGAAATACAAGGTCTCCCGCAATGACCAGGACGAGTACGCACTGGAGAGCCAGAGGCGTGCGGCGGAGGCTCTTAAAAAAGGAATATTCGATGAACAGATCGCGCCGGTGAATATCCCCAAGCGCAAAGGGGAGCCGGTCCTGTTTAAAAAGGACGAGAACCCGCGGCCTGACACCACCATGGAGGGCCTGGCCGCGCTCAAACCTGTGTTCAAGGACGGAGGGAGCGTGACCGCGGGCAACTCGAGCAGCATGAACGACGGAGCGGCCGCGCTGGTGATCGCATCGAGGCAAAGGGCGAAGGAACTCGGCCTCAAGCCGCTGGCGTCGATCGTCGGCTATGCCTCGGTAGGGGTGGAGCCCTCGCTCATGGGCATCGGCCCGATATACTCGACCAGGAAGCTTCTTGCCGGTACGGGCATCGACATAAACAGCATAGACGTCATTGAGCTGAACGAGGCGTTTGCCTCACAGTCCCTTGCGTGCATAAGGGAGCTTAAGCTCGATCACGCGAAGGTGAACCCCAACGGGGGGGCGATCGCGCTGGGACATCCGATAAGCGCGACCGGAGGGGTCATTCTGGCGAAGCTCGTGCACGAGCTTCGCCGATCAGGTAAGGAGACGGGCATGGCGACCATGTGCATGGGCGGCGGCCAGGGAATTTCGATCATCATACGGAATGAAAAATAATGGCACCCACAATTATTTCCCGCAAACACGACCTCATCCCCCGGCCCCCTCTCCAGATTGAAGAGGGGGTGCAGCAGGAGGAAGCTAATTTAGCGGAAACCCTCTCCTTTCTTCCGAGCTTAATGGGAGAGGCGCCCGTCAGGATGACGCAGTGCCGAGCGCGGACAGGACGTCCGGAAAACGCTCGGCGTGCGCGGCAGCGCGGGTGGGGGCATGCCGGCGATAAATTTTTTCTCTGCGTCTCAGCGGCTTTGCGAGAAATTGTCTAAAAGCTGAATGGCTGCAAATATGAATTATGAAGGAGAAACAAATGAAATATCCGGACGACGCAATCGTTATCATCAGCGCGGTACGGACCGCGGTGGGCCAGTATATGGGCGGCCTGAGGAGCGTGGAGGCGTATGATCTTGCGTCCATCGTGCTCGAGGAAGCGATACGGAGGGCCAAGGTCTCGCCCGATCAGGTCGACGAGGTTGTCATGGGGCAGTCATATCAAAACGGCGAGTACGTCAATATAGCACGTATGGCGCTCCTGAACGCGGGATGGCCGGACACCGTAACCGGCATCACCATCGACCGGCGCTGCTGCACCGGGATCGATGCGGTACGGACTGCTGCATCCCTCATACGCGCCGGTGAGGCCGAGCTCGTGGTGGCGGGAGGCGTGGAGAGCATGAGCAACGCCGAGTTCTATCTTCCCGGAAACATCAAGTGGGGCGTGGGCGGCTCCAGGGGCATGCCGCGAGGCCACGGGGACCTGTCCATATGGGGGCTCCGCTTCTACGACCGGATCCAGAGGGCGCGGGTCATGTCCCAGCCCGTCAAGCGCTACGGCGAGCTCCCCTCCATGATGTCCTGGGCCGAGACGGCGGCCAAGGAGGAAAAGATATCGAGGGAGGAGTGCGACCAGTGGGCGCTCGAGAGCCACCGGAAGGCATGCCGCGCTATCGAAGAGGGGAAATTCAAGGACGAGATCGTGCCGGTCCCCGTGCCCCAGGCCAAGGGCGATCCGGTCATGTTCGACAGGGACGAGAACCCGCGGCCCGACACCTCCATTGAAAAGCTCGGCAAGCTCAAGCCGGTGCTCGGGGGCGTGTGCACCGCGGGCAACTCTTCGTCTGAAAACGACGGAGCGGCCGCGGTCGTGGTCACCACCGCGAAAAGGGCCAGTGAGCTGGGCGCCGAGCCGTTCGCCGCGGTCAGGTCCTTCGGCGTGGCCGGAACGGACCCGACCCGCGCCTACAAGACCGTGCCCGCGGCGGTGGACAAGGCGCTTAAGGGCGCGGGCCTTTCCATCGACCAGTTTGACCTGATCGAGATACAGGAGGCGTTCGCCTCCCAGGTGCTGGCCGATCTGAAGGACATGAAGGTCGGCAAGAAGGATTACGGTAAGGTGAACGTGAACGGCTCCGGGATCTCGCTCGGCCACCCGATAGCCTGCACCGGGGTCCGCGTGCTTGTGACCCTTCTGCATGAGATGAGGCGGCGCGGCGTTCGGTACGGCCTGGAGTGCATCTGCGGCGGCGGCGGGCTGGGAATCGCCGCAGTATTTGAGAGATGATCCCGGAGGCGGATTATTTTTTCACGCCGCCTTGAGGATATACTAATTATGTAAGGAATTATGCATACATGAAGGTTCATGAATATCAGGCGAAGGCCATTTTCAAAGAGTACGGCATACCCGTCCCGTCGGGAGAGCCTGCCGGAAGCCCGGAGGAGGCGAGGATTATCGCCGAAAAGCTGGGCGGAAGGACGGCGGTAAAAGCACAGGTGCATGCAGGCGGCAGGGGCAAGGGGGGCGGCATCAGGCTCGCCGACACACCCGAACAGGCACGGGCCGCGGCAAAGGAGATCATGGGCAAAAAGCTCGTCACGCCTCAGACGGGCGGTGACGGGATACAGGTCAGGAAGGTGCTCGTGGAGGAGGTGCTCGAGATTGAAAGGGAGCTGTACGCGGGAATCGTCATCGACCGGGCGGCGGGCTTCGAGCAGGCCGTGTTCGTGGTCTCAAAGAGCGGCGGGATGGAGATCGAGGAGATCGCGAGGAACAGCCCGGAGAGCATCGTTAAGGTCGGGATACACCCCTTCACCGGATTCAAGGGATTCCACGGCCGAAGGATCGCCGCCGCCCTCGGAGTGGAGGAGAAGATGACCCCCGAGCTGTCGCGCCTCCTGTCCGGCCTGTACCGGATTTTCATGGAAAAGGACGCCTCCCTGGTCGAAGTCAACCCTCTCGTGATCACCAAGGGCGGCGCGATCTGTGCGCTTGACGCGAAAATAAATTTTGACGATGATGCGTTGTTCCGCCATCCTGACATCAAGGAATTAAGGGATTTTTCCGAAGAAAGCCCGCTTGAGGTGGAAGCCTCCGGGGCGGGCATAAATTATATCAAATTGAGCGGCAATATCGGCTGCATGGTGAACGGCGCGGGCCTGGCGATGGCAACCATGGACCTCATAAAGCTTGCGGGCGGGGAGCCCGCCAACTTCATGGATGTGGGGGGCGGCGCCACGCCCGAACGGATCGAAAAGGCGTTTGAAATCTTCTCCGCCGATACGAACGTAAGCGCCGTTCTCGTGAATATATTCGGCGGCATTTTGCGATGCGACCGGGTGGCGACCGGGATCGTGGAGGCGATGAAACGCGTCAGGCTGCGCGCACCCATGGTGGTACGGCTGCAGGGCACGAACGCGGCAGAGGCAAGGAAGATACTCGAAAAATCGAACCTGAAGTTTGAAACCGCCGAGGGCCTTTTCGAGGCCGCCCAAAAGGTCGTGGCCATCAATAGCAAGGCGGGGAAGGTGCGCTGAATGGCAATACTTTTAAACGAGCACAGCAGGATCGTAATACAGGGAATAACCGGAGGCGAAGGGAGCTTCCATGCGAAAGAGGCGGTGAAATTCGGAAGCAGGGTCGTGGCGGGCGTGACCCCGGGCAAGGGGGGCAAGGACGTAGACGGCATACCGGTGTTCAATTCGGTGCACGAGGCGGTCAGGAACGAGGGGGCCAACGCGGCCGGCATCTACGTGCCCGCGGCGTTCGCGCCCGACGCGGTGCTCGAGGCGATCGACGCGGGGATCGGCCTCATCGTATGCATGACCGAGGGCATTCCTGTTCTGGAAATGGTAAAGATTAAAAAGATGCTGAGCGGGACTGCTTCACGGCTCATCGGCCCCAACTGCCCGGGGATAACCACGCCGGGCGCGGGAAAGATCGGGTTCATGCCGAATTTCATTCACTCGAAGGGACAGGTCGGCGTCGTGTCGCGAAGCGGCACGCTGACCTACGAGGTCATTCATCAGCTGACCGGGCTCGGGGTGGGCCAGTCCACATCCATAGGCATAGGGGGCGACCCGATCCCCGGGACCGCGTTCACCGACGTGCTCGAGATGTATCAGGCGGACCCTGAAACGAGCATGGTGGTCATCATCGGCGAGATCGGGGGCAGCGCTGAGGAGGAGGCGGCCGAATTCGTTAAAGAAAAGATGACCAAGCCGGTAGCCGGGTTCATCGCGGGACGGACCGCGCCCCCGGGCAAGAGGATGGGGCATGCGGGTGCGATCATAGCGGGCGGAAAGGGGGGCGCCGCGGACAAGATGCAGGCGTGGACGAATGCGGGAATATCCGTGGTCGAGAACCTGGCCGATATCGGCCGGAAGGTCGTCGAGATATTACATAATCTCTAATATAATACAAAGGGGTGTCAGTCATGAAAAAACCTGATTTGGGGCTTTCCGATTTGAATTCCATTTTTCCCGATGATTTTTCCGAGGAGCAGAGGGCGAAGGCGAAGACGATATTCCTAAAGGAGCTTGCTCTGAGCGCCCATAAATTCTACAGCGGAAAGATCATGGCCATGCCCAAGGCGGGGATATACGGGTTCAACTGGTTCAACGTATGGTACACGCCCGGGGTGTCGATGGTGTCGACCACCATACGGGCGGACAATGACGCCTCGTTTGAATTGTCCAACAGGGGCAACCTCGTGGCCGTTGTTTCCGATTCCACCAGGGTGCTCGGGGACGGGGACTGCACCCCTCCCGGCGGCCTGGGGGTCATGGAGGGGAAAGCCTTTTTGATGAAGTACCTGGGAGGCGTGGACGCGGTCGCCCTGTGTATAAACAGCTACAACGACCAGGGAATACACGACCCCGACAAGATCATAGACTTCGTGAAGATGGCCGAGCCGAGCTTCGGCGCGGTCAATCTGGAGGACATCTCCCAGCCGAACTGTTACAAGGTGCTGGACACGCTGAGGGAGGCGTGCGACATCCCGGTATGGCACGACGACGCGCAGGGCACCGGCTGCGTCACGGTGGCGGGCCTTATCAACGCGCTCAAGGTTGCGGGCAAGGACATCGCGAAGGTCAGGATCGTGATGTTCGGGGCGGGCGCCTCGAACACGACCATCGCACGGCTGATACTTCACGCCGGCGCCGATCCGGAAAAAATGACGATGGTGGATTCAAAGGGGTGCCTCCACACGGAGCGGGATGACATAAAATCCGACACAGCGTTTTACAGAAAGTGGCAGCTGTGCGAGCTTACGAATCCGGAGAAAATAAAAAATATCGAGAACGCGGTGAACGGCGCGGATGTGCTCATCGCATTGAGCAGGCCGGGACCCGACGTCGTGAAGCAGGACTGGATCAGGAGCATGGGGACGAAGCCGATTGTGTTCTCCTGCTCTAACCCGGTTCCCGAGATCTATCCCTTTGCCGCAAAAGAAGCGGGCGCGTATATCGTCGCCACGGGAAGGGGGGACTTCCCCAACCAGGTCAACAACTCCCTCGGATTCCCCGGCATACTCAAGGGTGCGCTCCTGGTGCGCGCGCGCAAGATAACTGACGAGATGGCGCTCGCGGCCGCGTACTCCATAGCGAAATTCGCCGAGAAGAAGGGGATCCATCCGGAGAGGATCATGCCGACCATGGATGAGACCGAGTTGTTTGCGGAGGAGGCGGCCGACGTGGCGATGGAGGCGATCAGGAACGGGGTCGCCCGGATCACGCCCTCCAGAAAGGAGGTTTACGACACTACCCTGCGCGACATCAAGGAGGCTCGGGAGATGATGGATCTCCTCATGAAAAAGAACTTCATTAAAAAGCCTGACGTCAAGTTGCTCGAGCAGGCCGTCAGCAAAGCGGTTGAATCGGTAAGGTGACTGGTTTTTTAACCCGCGGGATTCAGAACGCACCGAAGATGAAACCCATATTGCCGTATCCTTCATAGTTGAACCCGGCATTGGTGAGCACGTACAGCCCGCACCGGAACCCCCCTTCGATCATGAACGCGGCGGATTCGCCCAGGGCGATGTTGAGGCCGAGGGCCATTCCCACGGGAATGAAGGTGCCGAAGGTCCTCCTCCATACCCTGTCATAGTAGAGGTAATAGAGCGCGTAGGATTGAACGGAAGGGGGCGAAACCGCAGCCAGCGCGATGAAGGTGTCCCTTTTATCGCGGCCCCACGTGTGCTTCCGGTAATCCCCGATGAGCCCGGTGATGAGCTGCGCGCCGAGCAGCGGACCGATCCAGAACCGAACCCGGTCGTTGCCTGCGATCCGGAAGGCGAATGTGTTGATGAATCCGGTCCGTATCAGCCTCTTGTATTCATACCTTCCTCCGTATATTCTGGTTCCCTCAATACAGAGGTGAAAGCGGTTGTGAAATCCCCCGTCGGCCGCATCACCGCTTTCGATCAATATCCCCCCGCCGTAAAACAGACCGGTCTGGGAGTAATCGACACGGTAGTCGCCGTCGCCCTTCGGTTTGAGCATGTCGGTCTTTCCTCCGCCGAATGAGCCGTACACCCCGAATCCGGCTGAAAATGCTGGTAAGGAATAGAAGAGTATTATTAAGGATGATAATATCATTATCGCTGTTTGTTTCATGGCCTCTCCGAGTGGAAGTGGAATATTGTTTTTTTATAATGCGGAAATATGTTGTCAATACATATATTTGACCCGGGTCATTTGAAAATTGATTACAAGGATGGGCGTGCGTTTTCCATATCATATTCTCGGGTGTGCCTGGAACAGCAGGAACGCACACAAAATATTGATTCGCCCGGACGCGTAAGGTATGTTATACTAACACACTGAAGGAGGAGGAACAGGCATGAAAGCTGTACAGCTTACAAAATTCGGCGGAAACGAAGGCATCGTGATAATATCACTGTCGGTACCCGTGGTTTCGAAAGGGAAAATACTCGTCGCGGTGCATGCCGCCGGAGTCAATCCGGTCGACTGGAAGATACGATCGGGAATGATGCAGATCCCGCTGCCCGCCACCCTGGGCGGGGATTTTTCCGGGGTCGTGAAAGAAATCGGCCCAGGGGTGGCGAATTTCAAACCGGGCGAGGAGGTCTACGGCCAGTCCGCGGCGTACAGGGGCGGATCCGGATCGTTCGAGGAATTCGCACTGGCCGATCAGGACGCGGTTGCGCTTAAGCCGAAGCGCATCAGCCATATCGAGGCCGGAGCGCTCCCCCTGGTCGGAGTAAGCGCCCTTCAGGCGCTTGAGGATCATATGAAGCTTTCCGGAGGGCAGTCGGTCCTGATTCACGGAGGCGGCGGGGGCATCGGCTCGATTGCGATTCAGATAGCCGGGCATATCGGCGCCCGCGTGGCCGCCACGGTGGGCGAACATGACATTGATTATGCGAAAAGGCTTGGCGCGGACCAGATCATCGATTTCCGCAGTGAAAAATTCGAGGATGCGGTCAAGGATGTCGACGCGGTGCTGGACCTCGTCGGCGGCGATACGTACCGGCGTTCGTTCCCGATCCTCAAGCGGGGCGGGATCATTGTTTCCCTGCTCGAGAATCCGGATGAAAAGCTGATGAAGCAATTCGGCGTGCGCGCCGTGCACCAGTTTACTCAGGTGAACTCCGCGAGGCTGGACAGGCTGTCGAAGCTTGTTGATGAGGGAATCGTCAAGGTACATATTGACAAGATATTCCCGCTTGAGCGGACGGGCGACGCGCTCGCATATCTCGAATCGGACCACCCAACGGGGAAAGTGGTTCTGGATGTACGCCCCACGATTCACTGACGATTTCTCCCATCGTACTGATCATCTGCCGAAACCCTCAGGGCGAAGAGCGTACTATTTATTGCTCGTTCAATATCTGTGAGTTTGCAAAATTAATTTTTTTTGTTGCTTTTAAAGACTCATAATCTAGCGTGTTTACGAATGGATTGGGTGAACAGAAAAAACATTCCTACCCGTTTTCGTATGTACCCGCACTAATGAGGGGGAATCCACCTATGAGAGAAATTTCCATAAAAGAGATCGTACCTGTAATCCGTGAGCTGTGCATGGACGCGAATTACAATCTCGGCCAGGACGTGCTTGCCGCCTTTGACCGCGGAATCGAAACGGATGAATCCCCTGTGGCCAAGGAGGTGCTCAGGGAATTGAAGGAAAACGCCAGAATATCAAGGGAAGAGCAGGTGCCCCTGTGCCAGGACTGCGGCCTTGCAGTTCTTTTTATCGAGCTGGGACAGGAGGTGCACGTTACCGGCGGAGATCTTAAAGAAGCCATTAATGAGGGAGTAAGGCAGGGCTATAAAGACGGTTATTTGCGAAAGTCGGCGTGCCATCCGTTCATGCGCACAAACACCGGCGATAATACGCCGGCGGTAATACATTACGATATCGTGCCCGGCGATAAAATAAAAATAACGCTGGCGCCCAAGGGGGGCGGAAGCGAAAACATGAGCCGCGTGACCATGCTCACGCCTGCGGCGGGCATTCAGGGTGTCAAGGACTTCGTTGTAAACAGGGTGAAAGAAGCCGGCAGCAATCCCTGCCCCCCGACCCTCGTGGGCATAGGTATCGGCGGGACTTTTGAACGCTCCGCCCTTTTGGCAAAAAGGGCCCTGCTCAGGGAAATAGGGTCCCGGAATCCTGATCCTGAGATCTCGAAGCTCGAGCGCGAAATACTTGAAGGCATCAACAAACTCGGCATAGGGCCGATGGGTTACGGGGGGAACACGACCAGCCTTGAGGTATTCATGGAAATGGAGCCGTGTCATATTGCGAGCCTGCCGCTGGCGGTGAATATCAACTGCCATTCGGCGCGCCACAAACAGGCGGTAATATAAAATACCCACCCAGCACAGCTGCGGGGTATTTTTTCACATAATGTTTTGCGCGCCTCATCCCCGGAGCAGAGCTCCGGGTTTTCGGACGCGCTGTGATAAAAGAACATCTGACATTCATATGACGGAGAAAAACACATGGCTGCTCCCGTACGATTAACCACGCCGCTTTCCGAGAGCGACCTGGAAAAACTTTCGATAGGCGACAAGGTTCTCCTGAGCGGGGTCATATACACGGGCAGAGACGCCGCCCATAAGAGGCTCTTCGAGCTTATACAGCAGGGTAAGGATCTTCCCATAGACATCAAGGGCCAGATAATATATTTTGTGGGGCCCTCGCCGGCGAAACCGGGACAGACGATCGGCTCCGCCGGACCCACGACCAGCTATCGCATGGATTCCTTTTCCCCCAAGCTCATCGAGCTCGGCTTAAAGGGAATGATCGGCAAGGGTAACAGGTCTCAGGAGGTAATCGAGGCCATGAAGAAATACAAGGCCGTCTATCTGGGCGCCACCGGAGGGGCGGGGGCGTTGATTGCGAAAACAATCAAGAAGGCCGAGGTCGTCGCCTATGAAGATCTGGGCCCTGAGGCGATCCGTAAGCTTGAAGTGAAGGATTTTCCGGTAGTGGTCATCAACGATACAAAGGGCAATGACCTTTATGTTGAAGGCGCAAAAAAATACCGGAAAGAGT
>CAZHAD010000087.1:0-13525 GCA_964529965.1 uncultured Leptospirales bacterium
AATCACTATTACGGCATTTACCTGGGGAAGACCCATGACACCGATACTGTCTACATCAATAACAGGCGTATCGGCAGTAAAATGCCGCATAGGCCGATTGATCTGAATATGCCCAGTCTTTACAGCATTTCTCCCGGCATTTTAGCCATGGGGAAAAACGAAGTATATATTCGTGTGGGGATATACGGTATATATGCTGGAGTCGTTCGAGCAGCAGGAGGTATTACGTCTGAAGTATTACTTCAACCAAAAGATAATTATAACCAAACTCAATTTTGGATTAATATGCTGTGCAATCAAATATTTGTTTGGATAATTATCGTATTATCTGCGTTCGCTTTTTCTAATTTCATCCACTATATCATTGATAAAAAAGTAAAGATACGCCTTCTGTTTTCATTGATTTTAATACTAAATATAATCGCGATACTTTCATTATTCGTCCCATATAAATATATCAAACCAGAGTTATTTAAGATAATTCTCGGGGCGGGAATTCCTATTTATATTGGTTTATCTATAATTCTTTACCAGACCATGTATGGGATAATCATTTCCAAACAGAATAAAATTGTCATTTCAATTATGGGACTTTTTGCTTTTTCTGTTCTTATTAGTGGTTTTTTTGGCTTTATCATTATCTGTTCAGCACTCATAATTTTATCCATGATCAGCGGCTTTGCATACCTCGGATATTTGCTCTATATATTAAATAGCATTAAACCAAACCAATTCAGGTTATATTTTCTTTCATCAGTATTTGTCGTTATGGCCGTATGCATCGCATGGGAGGTCCTTGCTCCCATAGTAGGATTTTACTGTCCTGATTTATTGAATTTTTACTTGTTGCCATTTTATTCCATATTGTTTATTATATATGGAGCCCAGGAATCAAAAAAAACCAGAATCCAATTCGAGCAACTTTATAACAAACTGAAAGAATTAAAGCCGGCGAAACCAACCATGGTGACGATAACGTATTCTTCAGAAGAAAAGCTGGAGCAGGTTATACAATTCATCAATGAAAACTATACCTCGAATTTATCACGGGAAGGGCTTGCCGCTGCTATTGACATAAACCCGAATTATTTGAGCAGTCTTTTTAACGCTTATACCGGAAAAAAAATCAATGAATATATCAACCTCCTTCGTATAAAAGAGGCAGCCAGGTTATTGCAGGATACAGATAAAAAAATTATCGATATCGCCTTTTCAATTGGGTTCGAAAGCCTTTCAACCTTTATACGAGCATTCAAAAATGAAATGGGGAAAACGCCAACAGAGTATAGGGCGGGTTGAATTGTCAATTCTTCAAAATTTGAAGATTTGGAAAGACATCGGATAGAAAAAAATAGATAATTGACAAATTCTGAAATAATATAAATTACGGGTTTGAATTACCGTCATTTTTTTGCAAAAAATTTTCAAGGTGCGATTATGAACATAATAGAAATGAAGGGCATCAAAAAGCAATACCCCCTCGGCGAAACCGTTGTGCTCGCGTTGCGGGGAGTCGACCTCTCTGTCGAGGAGGGCGGATTCATGTCCATCATAGGGCCCTCCGGCAGCGGTAAGACCACTCTGCTCAACATCATCGGATGCATTGACACACCCACGGAAGGAAGCGTGAAGATCGGCGGACAGGATATAACTTCACTCAATGACCGGGAGCTGACCAATATACGGCTCTTTAAAGTGGGGTTTATCTTTCAGACCTTCAACCTCATACCGGTGTTGAATCTCCGTGAAAATGTGGAATTCCCCCTCCTGCTCATGAAGGATCAACGGCTGCCCAGAGCGCAAGTCCGCCAAAGGGCTGAAAAATGCATAGAGGAGGTGGGCCTGGAAGAATTCATGGAGCACCGGCCGGCCGAGCTCTCCGGCGGGCAGCGGCAGCGCGTGGCCATAGCCAGGGCGCTGGTCACCAATCCGCAGATCGTGCTCGCTGACGAGCCGACCGCCAATCTTGATTCCGAGACCGGCGCCACGATTCTTGAGCTGATGAAGCACCTGAACGAGACTGAAAAGACCACGTTTATATTTTCAACCCATGACCCGGACGTGTTAAAATATGCTTCCCGGGTCGTCAAAATCAGGGACGGGCATATTGAGGGCACGGGAAAACCGGGGCGATCGCTCAAGTCGGGCAAAACAAGATCGAAAGCACGTGGCGGAAAAGCCGCTTCAACGGGAAAAAGGAGAAAATAGATGGCGTTAATTGCCAGAATCGCATGGCGGAACATCCAGCGGCACAAGGGGAAGAGCCTGGTTATCGGCCTCATTCTTTTTCTGGGAGCGCTTATCATGACCGTTGGAAACGGTGTCGTGTCCGGAATGGAGCGGGGCCTGCGTGAGGGCATCATAAACCGCTTCACCGGCCATATCGTGGTCATCTCTGATAAGCAGGAACAGGACAATGTCATATTCACTCCTTTGGGGAAAGACGTGCAGGTGATTGCCGGTTACGAGAAAATAAAGCATATCCTTCAAACCAGCGATTATATCCACAAATTCCTTCCCGTGGGCAAGGGCATGACCCTGATAGTGAATGAAAACGGGGATGTAAGCTACGGCCTGGTCCTCGGCGTGAACTTTGAAGAGTATCAGAAGATGTTCATGAACAATGTCAAGCTGGTGGAAGGCGCCTTCCTCGGGAAAGACGATCGGGGGATCCTCATAACCTCGGGGAACAGAAAGCGTTTCTACGACGAGCTTGATTTCTGGCTCATGCCTAAAGGCGCAAAGCTCAATGACAAGAATCTGACCGATGAGGCGGTGAAACTTAAAGACAGCCTGGATGTGAAAAACGACATCGTGCTCATGGGATCGAGCATGGAAAATACGACCATGGATTTACGGTTGAAGGTAAAGGGGGTTGTCAAGTACGAGTATCTTGACGATTACTGGAAGAATTTTAATATCATTGACATCGAGTCGTTCCGCGAGGCTTTTCAGTACGTCACCGCATCCGATGCCGCTGTAAACATTCCGAAGGAAAAGCGGAAGCTGCTTGAAGCAGAAAATCTTGACAGTCTCTTCGAGGATACGGTTGTGACGAAGGCCGGCGCGAGGGAGAAAAAATACGAGATTTCTGAGCTGATTGGGAAAAAGGCGGTCCGGAAAAAGTCCGGCATCGATTCCGGCGCCTATAACCTTATATTCGTTAAACTCAAAAAGGGTGAAAGCATTGAAAGATCATTGCGAAAACTCAATCACGCGTTCAAGGCTGCCGGAGCAGAGGTGCGGGCGGTTCCCTGGGGAAACGCCGTGGGACAGCTTGCGGACATGGCAACGATAATGAGAGGAGCAACAATTGGTTTCGTTATGCTGATTTTCTTTGTTGCGGTCATCATTATCATGAATACCCTCAGCATGACGGCTTTGGAGCGGGTGAGCGAGATCGGGATGATGCGGGCGGTGGGAGCTCAGAAATCCTTCATATCGGGAATGTTCTTAGGGGAAACCGCCATCATCTCATTCGTGTTCGGCGGGGCTGGAATAATGGCCGGAGGGATATGCATCTTCATTTTAAATCTTCTTCATATAACGACCGAGAATAATATTCTCGAGCTCCTGTTCGGCGGAAACGTACTGAGGCCGACACTCGGCTTCCTTGACATCATGATCGGGATCATCGAGCTGGCTTTAGTAACGATAATCGCCGCTGCTTATCCACTGAGGGTGGCGCGGAGAATTACTCCCCTGGACGCGGTTACCAGGGATTAGGAGAAGGACATGAGGCTGATACTCGCCTTAAGTTTAAGGAATCTGTTGCGCCAGAAGAGGAGAAACCTGTTTCTCGGGATCGCCATATGCTTCGGCATGATGATCCTCGTTCTGGCGATTTCCTTTTCGCACGGCCTGACCGACACCCTCCTCAATCGGGTGGTCGTGTACATCGCGGGCCACATGAGCGTCGTCATGATGGAGGATAGCAACAAGGACAGGCGCATCATAAGAGATAAAGAGAGAATCGCCACTATCGTCAAATCAAATGTGAAAGATATAAAAAAAATCTGGGAGTCTATCGGCGTATTCGCCCGGGTGATCGGCAATTCCAGGGCGGATAACGCCATTATCGTGGGCAGGTTGCCTGACAAGGATTTCCTTGAATATCTCGGGCAAAACCTCCTTGAGGGAAATCTCGGCGACTTTACAAGCGGCGCAATCGAGAATCCGGTAATTCTTTACTCCAACAAGGCAAAGACCTTGGGCGTGAAATACCGGGACACGATAAACGCCAGATTCAGCACCGTAACCAGACAGCAGCAGAGCACGCGACTTTATGTTGCCGCCGTGTTGCGATCCAGCAATCTTTTCGAAGAGATGGCGATGTTTGTGAATTTGAAGGATCTCAAATCCCTGCTCGGGCTCAAATCCCATGAAACCGGCGCTCTGTATATAAGCTTTAAGAGGATCAATAATCCGGACCATGCCATCAAGGAGGCGGTCCGGCTTCACAAACTGCTCAAACCGGGTGTGGCGGTCATCTATGGAGAGGCGGTGAATAAAAACAGATCCGCCAACGCCACGGCCCTCGGCTATTTGGGAGACAAGGAATCCCTATCCTTGATGGGTAAAAATGCGATCCTGTTATCCGGCTCCACACCGGCTGAAAAATCGGAGAACGGGGCGCTGATAAGCAAAAACCTGGCGGCGGATTGTAAGCTGAAAACCGGAGACTCGTTTACGTACCGGTATAAGAATAAATATGAGAACCTGACGACCGAGAACAGGTACAAGGTTGCCGGAATTTTTAATTCCGCCGGGATTTCGGACCGTAACGTCATATTGCTGAATGAAAGGAGCTTTTACAAAACCTATTTACCAAACCTGCCTGCTGATGCACGCAGATACAAAGAGGCTTACGTGCCTGACAGAAAATCAAAGCTATATCCGGCATATGCGCCGGAATGGAAGCTCCTTCCCCGGACATCGACCTTCGATGCCTTGAAGCTTAAAATGAGGGACATGACAAAAACCAAATGGAAGGGGCCATGGCTCGACGTGCGTACCATGTATGAAAGCGCCGATTTCATACTCAAACTCGAGAATGCATTGAACCTGGTTGCGCTCGTCGCCGTACTGATCCTTTTTTTCATCATACTGATCGGCGTGCTCAACACCCTGCGGATGACCATCAGGGAGAGGACGCGGGAGATCGGCACCTTGCGCGCCATCGGGATGCAGAGATCCGAGGTGAAATATATGTTCATCTCCGAAACGGTGCTCCTTACGGCTATCGCATGCGTGGCGGGCATCGTTCTCTCTTTTATCGTAATGTGGGTGATCGGGCTTTTCACGATACAAACGGACAGCGTGCTTTCAATACTCCTGGTGAACAGGCGGCTCCATTTTCTTCCAACCGCGGTTTCGATCGTCGGTAACTATATATTGATCATACTCATGGCAGCGGCAACCGCCTATTTCCCGGCCAGAAAGGCGTCAAATCTTTCGGCGGTCGTTGCACTGGGGCATTTTGAATAGGGGCATAGGGCATGAAGTTTATTTTATCTATAGTTTTGTTATGTATCTGTCTAACAAGCCATGCGGCGCCGAGGGTCAGCGAGGTCATAAAAGAAATGGACCGCCGTTACGAGCAGATCAGCGATATCTCGGTAAAGGTGTCGATCGTTCAGAACAAGGCGCGGCAGGGGGTGAAGAACTTCGGATTCATCTATTTCAGGCAGGACAAGAGCGATGCATTTCTGATCGTCGCCTTCGCTCCGGATACGGAAAAGGGAAACGGGTACCTGAAAGTGGGCGAGAATTTCTGGATGTACCGCCAGAATACCCGTACATTCGTGCACATAAGCCGCGACGAGAGCATCATGGGAACAAATGCGAAGAGCGGCGACTTTGAAAAGAGGAAGCTCAGCGAGCTCTATAAGCCGCTCATCGATTCGAGAGGGTCCGAGATAATTACAGAGGAGATGCTTGGCAAACGGGAGGTGTACAAGTTCACCCTCATAGCCAGGGTCAACGACGTGACTTATCCCAAGCAGGTGTACTGGGTGCAGAAGGATAATTATCTCATGCTCAAGGTCCAGTCGTATTCCCTGTCGGGCACCCTGATGCAGACCGCCTATTTCCCCAAGTGGACCCTGATTGAGGGGAAATATATCTGGTTACAGGCCATCTTTATAGATGAGTTTGAGAAGGGAAACAAGAGTATCGTGGATCTTTCCGGAATATCGACCAAATCGCTTGATCCGAAGATATTCACCAAGGCGTATCTCGAAAACTTAAGCAGGTAGCGAGGCCATGAAGAAATCGTACTTCCGCATATTATTCGTTCTTCTTGTGGTTGTATGCGCCCTGTCCGCGCTGCGGCAATGGGGCGGCGCGCTGTTTGCCGATGAAAACAAGCAAGGCACAAGTGAGAAAAAAGCTGAGACACGCACTCAGCCGGGGGGGGCAGAGAGGGGCGGAGTACCCTCAGAGGAGGATCTCTTCAATGACGAAAACGTGATGGTGCCGAGCGAAAAGGTCGAGGACAATGCCATTGCGGCAACGCTCGAAAAGAAGTCCCTCACCTTCACCGGGTTTTTAAACAGCAGAACCAGCGTGAAATATAAAAGGAGCAGCATTCTCAGGGATATCAAGCTGCTGGATACCAGTAATTTTTTATCGTATTTCCAGAGCAATTACGAGCTTGACGCGCGTCTCATAAAGGGAGTCCGCGGGTACGTAAATGTATCCGCAGACTATTATCCTATGGGACTTATGAAGTCAAGCGTGCAGCAGAATTATCTGAACTATCCGTTTTTAGGGGCCTTTGCATATTATATCAACAATAATATAAATGTTCCTGTATCGTATCTTGGAATTCCCGCATATTTCATAAAACAGGACGTCCTGGTTGTGGAAAAGGTCAACGCAGCGTTTTCGATCAACGAAATATTTTTGGACGTCAATATCGCAAAAACGGTCTTTTTCCGTGTCGGCAAGCAGGTGCTGAAATGGGGCGTGGGGTACTTATGGACCCCAACTGACCTGATCAATATCGAAAAAAAGGACATTCTCGACTGGTCCCAGGTGAGGCAGGGCACTTATGGGCTCAAGGTGCATATTCCGTTCGGGACCGCGGCAAACATATATTCTTTTGTGGATTTCAACAAGGCGAAGAACGTGAGCGACATCAGCATGGCGAACAAGATCGAGGTGTTGGTTGGCAACACCGAGATGGCCCTGTCAATCCTCCTCAAAAAGAAAAACGTGCCCGTGTACGGCTTTGAATTCACCTCGCGGGTGTTCGAGCTTGATATCCACGGAGAGGCAAGCGTGTCTTACGGCGACAACAACAGGAGGCTCAGCGTTTTTCCCTGGTATCTCACTGGCTCTCTCGGATTCCCCGTGGATATTCTCTATTATGCGAGCCAGTTTCCCCGCAGAACTTCGATTATGGATTACCGGGTGCACGGGAAATGGATACCTAAAGCGAGCTTCGGATTCGGCAGGGGATTCGAGGTGAAGGATATAAAAGACAGAATACGGTTGGATTTTGAGGCATTTTATAATCATGCTGGATACAGCAGGAATGTTTTCGAGAAAGATCCGTATACTGTTTCGTATTTCTTATCCCACAATTTATATACTCCCAATTATTACGGCAAATATTACGCCGGCGCTTTCATAACCATACGGCAGATTTTTGTGGAGGAACTCTCGGCGGCGATAAACTGCATTGTAAACATACAGGATCAGTCTTCAATTGTATCCGGCATGCTGACCTATTCTCCATTATACGATCTGTATCTCAATCTGACGATGAGCGGATTTATCGGCAAGCAAAACAGAGAGTATACGGTCTTCGGCAACTATCTCACCGCCGAGTTCTCCGTTAAGATCGTTTTTTAAGCGTTCATCTCTCAGCGGTGACATTGATCAACCGAAAAAAATTTCGTTGGAGCGCCCGCCCCCAACGGCCTGGCTTGCGATATTACCTGTTGACCAGTTTTCCCAAATTTTCCGGATAGCGAGAGCCGACGTTGGGGAAACGGGCCAGCAGGGCTTCTATTGCATTCAGGTCCGATGGGGAGAGGTTTATATCAACGGCGCACGCATTTTCTTCGAGGTATTTTCTCCGCTTCGTCCCGGGAATGGGAATGATGTGGCTGCCCTGCGCCAATACCCATGCCAAGGCGAGCTGGGCGGGAGTGCATTTTTTATCGGAAGCCATTTCGGCGAAGGCATTGGCCAGTTGCCGGTTATTCTCCCAATGCTCGCCTGAGAAACGGGGAAGCCTTTTCCGAAAATCGTCTTCACCCAGCTTCTTGATATCAATAGTATTGGTAATTAAACCTCGCGACAGCGGGCTGAACGGGACGAAGGTTATTCCCAGCTCTTTGCAGAGGGAAAGAATCTCCTTTTCTACGTCACGGGTAAGCAGTGAATATTCGCTTTGCAGCGCCGCAATGGGGTGCGCCGCATGCGCTTTCCTGACTGATTCGGCAGAGGCTTCCGATAGCCCCAGGTAACGTACTTTTCCTTCTTTTACAAGATCGCCCATGGCTCCTACCATTTCTTCCACCGGTACTTTAGGATCAATGCGATGGGCGTAATACAGGTCGATGGTGTCGATGTTCAACCTGCGCAAACTTGCTTCAACGGCGGTTCTCATGTAAGCGGGCGAACCGTCGAAATAGGATGGATTTTCGGGAGTGGCCCGAAAACCGAACTTGGTGGCAATGAAAACCCTATTACGGTTGGGAACCAGGACTTTGGAAATAAGTATTTCGTTTTCACCATTGCCGTAAAAATCGGCTGTATCCCAAAAATTAATGCCGAATTCTATAGCCTTCTGCAGCGTTGCAATGGATTCCTCTTCGTCTCTCCCTGTGTATGCATGACTCATTCCCATGCAGCCTAATCCAATTGCCGACAATTGAACTCCGGAGCTTCCAAGATTTCTGTATTTCATGATTCTTTAATCCCTTGGGGTTTGGTTTCCATTTCTTCTTGATGCATAGAATTCCCTGATTAAAGGTAGGAATATCACTGGCAGCAGTCAACGGGATTTATGAATTTTTAGATAGGTTGAGGAGAAAAAAGAAGCCGCACGGTTTGCGTGATATGCGGCAAAATACTTCTTGCTTAAAGAGGGGTACGCCTTATGAATGCTCATTCCTCAAATTCATCGGAAGACATTCATGAACAAATCATCGCCAACCCGGAATATACTGGATACACACAAACGGGATATTTATTACGGGTGGGTGATCGTGCTTGCGGCCTTTATCGGCAATTTCATGGGCATAGGCACGAGCTTTTACGTCTTCAACGCCTTTATCGAGCCGTTGTGCAGATTGAGGGGATGGACAAGGACCGATATCAATATCGCCCCCATGCTCGGGTATTTCGTCAACCTGTTCTGCATCCTGGCGTACGGAACCCTGGTGAACCGGGTCGGCCCCCGGCTCCTGATGACGCTGGGCTCGCTGGTCGCGGCCGCGTCCTTTTTCATGCTCGGGGTGGCTTCGAGCCTCTGGATGTTTTATTTCTTCTTCATGCTCCTCTTTATAGGTATCGCCGGCATGAGCGGAATCGTGACCGCCACCGTTGTGAACAACTGGTTCGTTCTCAAGAGGGGGAACGCCCTCGGCATCGCCACAACGGGAGTTTCCCTTTCCGGTGTGATTCTGCCTCCGATCGCCCTCGCGGTGATGGAGCGAAGCGGCCTCTTCAATTCTTTTTTCTGGATAAGCGTCGTCATGTGCCTGGTCGCCCCCCTGTCATGGCTTATGGTGAAGACCTGGCCTGAAGACTGCGGACTTCTGCCGGACGGCATAAGGCACGAGGGCGGTGCGGTGTATAATGAAGAGGTGTTCCACGACGGGGGCGCCATGGGAAAGGATCCGAGGCCCTCGCACTGGACCCTTTCCATGGCGGTCAGGGACCAGACCTTCTGGAAAATAGGGCTGACGTACGGTCTGAGCATGATCTCGGTGGTGGGAGTGATGTTCCAGCTGAAGCCGAGGTTCAGCGACGTCGGTTTCGATGCAAAAACCGCCATGACCCTTATGGCCGGCACCGCGCTCGCGGGAACCGCGGGCAAATACGTATGGGCGTTCCTGTGCGACAAATTCTCGTCAAAGAGGGTGGTCACGTCCCTCATCTTCCTCAATGCCGCAGGGCTCGGCTTTTTGCTTATTCCGGGCTCCGTTACCGCGGTCGTACTGTTCATACTGGTGTACGGATTTGCAATGGGCGGGGTGGTGTCCACGCAGCCGGTGGTGATTGCCGATTATTTCGGCAGGGAGGCGTATCCCACGGTCGCGAGGTATATTGGGGTTATCGTCGGGATCGATCTCATTAGCTATCCGATCATGGGACAGAGCTTCGATATAACCGGTTCATACGACACCGCATATCTGATATTCATCGCACTGAACCTCGTTGCCGTGTTTCTGGCCGCCACCCTGAAGAAACAAACAGTAGAATGACATGGCGTCATTTCTCGCCTTCTTTTTCGCGTGCAACATGCAGTAGAATTTTTTTGTGCGGTGATTTTTTCAAAATAATACGGAAAATTGACACTATAACTATCAATATGACAGATGGAACCCCGATATGCCATAATTCGCTTTCAAGAACCCACCATCCCCTTTGGCTGAAGAACTGATCCAACCGTAAGGGGGACACCATGATTATTTTCCACGGCAGAAAATATCTGTTATCGTCAAAAGGAAGGAAAAGCCCGATCCCCGATCCGCCGTTGGTCATGGCGTCAAGTAACGGGTGAGATGATGCGACAAGCACAAAAACAAGAAAAGTTAATAACGATGCTTTTGAAAATATTTTTTGACGGAGAATCACCATAAACATAAAGCTCAAAATGAATGCAAATAGCAGCGAATGGGTAATACCTCTATGGCTGAATACGGGAGAATAAACGCCCCAATCATAAAAAAGCACGTCGATATCGGGAATAACTGATAACAGAATAATGATTAACCAATATTTATAATCTTTTTTTCCGTTATAAAATGCGTAGCCGATTGAAGAACCCGCTATTAAGTGGCCTATTGATGACGGCATTTATGATAATTTTCCCAAGGAATTTGCATTCAATACAATCAAAGGGATGATGCGACGCTATTTCCCCGCTTTCTCTTTAGGGCGCAGCCGGACCGATACGTTTACCACGTTCTGGTCCCTGCCGACGAATAGCTTGACCTGATTCGAAATATAGTCGGGGCGGCGGAACAGGAAGTCATACCTCCTGCCGTTGAGAAGCTGTTCCCGGTTCTTCCTGCTGTGGGCGTAACTCTTTTCCCAGCTTATCCAGTACCAGGGCGTGCCCCCGAATATATAGATATCGACGTCGTCTATCCTCTTGCCCGTAGCCTCGTCGGTGAAATCGAAATTGAAGGTGACGCTCCGTTGCGGCGTTTCCCGGTACATGGTTTCCACGACGAGCGGACCGTTACTCTCTGTAAGGCTCGGCAGATCGAAGGTTGACCAGTATGACTGGTTGTTGAGGTTTATCTTGAGCATGTACCTGCCCGCCTCTCGGTAAAGGACCGGGCTTGTAAAAATAATGAAAGGCCTGAGCTCGCGGGAATCGTCGAAATCAACGGTGAAACCGTTGGCGGTCAGCCTGATGTAGTTTTCGGGCCGAAGTATAGTCTCTTCGCTGACGATATCGCGCACGATGCCGCGCCTCAGCTCCTGTCTGGTCAGGACCGCACGTATCTGGAAATTATAAATCATGTTTTTATAATTGTCGTCGATGTACCGGTACAGTTTATTCTTCACGGCGGTGACGGTTTTTTCATACCTGGCCAGGTAAAGCTTTTTATCGGGAAGCCTCAGCCTCGGATACGGGATGATCGACCAGGGTATGGGAATGACGAAGCGGATCTCCGTCCTGCCGACCCTGTTTCTCATGAACATGTAATAGTAGACGGGCGTCGCAAGCAGGACAAATGAAGCGGCCGCGATCACGACCGTGCATGCCGATATGATGAGTGCGTAGCGCCTCTTCCGCGATTCCTTGAATGAGCCGATGAATGAGGAATAGACCGGCCTTGCACAGCTCATCGAAGGCGCGAACTTTCCCGAATACACGTAGTGGCGGATGTTCTCCCTTGCGTCTGAAGGGG
This sequence comes from uncultured Leptospirales bacterium, assembly GCA_964529965.1. GTDB lineage: Bacteria > Spirochaetota > UBA4802 > UBA4802 > UBA5550 > RBG-16-49-21. The sequence continues at coordinate 12,108 of CAZHAD010000087.1, forward strand.
TCAGCTTTTTTACGTTGCGCTCGAGCCTCTTGTAAGGCACGGATATGCTCTTATAGCGCCTGCGGGGATCATAGCGGAGGGACTTTGTAATGACGGATTTTATGGCCGAGGGGATATTGGAGTCCATGGAGCCGCGGGTGTTCTTTTTCATCCTCGCGGCTATCGATTCTGGCGTGAGAGAGCGGCCGAAGGGGGTCTCTCCGGTCACCATCTCGAAAAGGATGATCCCCATCGAGTAGACGTCCGACGCGGTGGTCGTCTCTTTCGCGTTGGTCAGCTGCTCGGGCGACATGTAGGCGGGCGTGCCGATAACCACGCCCTCCCTGGTCACCTCTTTCCTGGTGCTTTCATCGCCCGGGGTCTGATCGTAGGCGGCGATCCCGAAATCGATGATCTTCACCTCGCCCGATTTCGATATGACTATGTTCCGCGGCTTGAGGTCGCGGTGAATCACGCTCTTCGAGTGGGCGTAGTCGAGCCCCCTGGCAATCTCATTGAACACGAGTATCGCGGCGAGGGGCTTGAGCTTTTTTTTCTTTGCGATCACGTCCGCCAGGGTGACGCCGTCGACGTACTCCATGACGATGTATTTTTTGCCGTTTTCGATGAAGTAGTCGTACACGGACACGATGTTGTCGTGGCGAAGGGTCATGAGGATCTTGGCCTCGCGCTCGAACCGCTCTCCCATCTCCTTCCCTCGTATGGAGAGCTCCTTTATGATCACGTTGTTCTTGAGGCCCGGATGAACGGCCTTGTACACCACGCCCATCCCGCCGGTGGCGATCTCCTTAAGTATCTTGTAATCTTTTATCTTATCGAGCATGATCAGATTTTTTTCACTTTCATGGCCAGGTCAAGAAAAAAATCTGTTTAATCACATCTCATCGACGGGCTAACCTTTACTCATATTACTATCTCTTCAATCGCCTCATCCCCATTTTTTGTATTTTTATGGGCATAAGCCGGTCTTTGATGAGGGAAGGTTGGGGCGGGTGTGATGAATTTGCGGCAAAATGATTGACGTAATGGACCATGGGGCTTAACGTATCATTCCGTAGCAGGAATTCAGGAGCAGGATCATGATCGATAAAACCGTGTACAAGCGCGACGATAAGGGGAAAAAGCTCTCCCAGCAGGACGCGGGCAACGTCAAAAGGTTGAGGTTCAAAGAGCGCGACATCGAGCTCGAGAAAATTATCACTATAGGAAGGGATGAAAAGAACAGCATCGTCATCTCCGACGATCCTCTCGTTTCCCGCCAGCACGCGATAATTGAGAAAGAGGGCGCCTGCTATTATCTCATGGACAGAAACAGCACCAACGGCACGTACGTGAATAATAACCCTCTGAAAAAAGACGCCCGTCACGAGCTCAAGCCCGGCGACGTGGTCACCGTGGGCAAAACCAAGCTGCAGATA
>CAZHAD010000088.1:0-13281 GCA_964529965.1 uncultured Leptospirales bacterium
CTTTTGCACGCGAGTATTATGTATTTACCCTGAATGTTCCTGTTGACATGGATAAATGAGCTTTTGGTAAAATTCTGAAAGAACATGCCTACCGCAAAGGACGCCATCGTGTCATAAAACCCGTACGAGTCTATATATTCAAGCTCCCCATCATGGGGACATTCCCGTTTCCATGTATCCTTATCCTCTGCAGTGGCCAGTATGCCGAACGAGAGCACGAGCGGATCGGCTGGGGGGAGGCTTTTCGCCCAGTGGATGGCGTCATCGCTTGTATGAAAGGTTTTAATGTCCGTTATTTCTCCGATGGCCCCCTCCTTTCGGGCGGTCAGGTAGAGCCAGCTGCTCCCGTCCACGAGTCTGACCCCGTGATATCGCTCCTCGTATTTAGTGATAAAGTGCTCTCGCGAGAATACCGCCTCATCGACGCCTCCGACCAGGGCCTCCGTGACATGGCTTTGCATAAAGTCAACCCTGGCGAGCTCGAGTCCCCTTTCAAACGACGCGTTCTTGCTTGAAACCGTAATGTTCCTTCCAAGGGTCTTGAGGCTCTGCGCCACGTAAAAAGCAGCGGTATTGCTCATGGTGTTTATGAAATTAAAGGGTTTGGGGAATGAATTTTCTTTATAGAGCTGGTGGAGAACGTTTTCGGTATCCCCCAGGTTGCCGTTCTCGGTGGCAAGATAGATCGCCGTGGATTGGTCTATTTTTCGTTGGTGTACGCACCGGTGGACGCCCGTGAGTGAGAGCAGAATGAACCGGTTCACCCGGCGGAAGAAATAGTCGGTATATTTTTTAAGGTCTTCTTTGAGACTGCCGTTGTCTTGAGCCGGACTGCAGATAAACGCGGATGTTGAATGTACGTACATGAGCGCTATTCCCTGTTGGATATGACGAGCGACGTGCAGTTGCCGCCGAAGCCGAAGAAATTGAGCATGTAATTGCCTTTATTCATGCTCAAATGCTCGGTGATCGGGCGTGCGTTTATTTCTTCGTCGATTTCCCCGAACCCCGGGGTCGCGGGGAAAAACCCGCGTTCCGCGGATTCGACCACGATGATAAGCTCGATCGTCCCGCACGCGCCTACCGTGTGGCCGATATAGGGCTTGAGTCCGGTAAACGGAGGCAATGCATCGCCGAAGGCCGCCTTCATTCCGTTGTATTCGGTGATGTCGTTTACGGGGCTGCCGGTCGCGTGGGCCTTGACTGCATCGATGTCCGAGGAAGACAGACCGCTGTTTCTTACCGCGTCCCTGATGACATGGGCGATGTCGTCGCCCCGGATATTGTGGGTCGTTACATTGAAGGTATCGCAGGCGTTCGAGCCGCCGAGCAACCGGAAGCTCCGGCCGTGTTTCGGCTTCCGGTCAAGTACGACCACGCCGCACCCCTCTCCCATGATGATGCCTATCCTGTTCTTGTCGAACGGCTTGTACCCGTTGGGCTCTATCAGTTTCATCGATTCGAAGCCGTAAAAGCCGAGCTCGTTGAAAAGATCGTACCCGATGACGATCGCCCGCTCGATATGTCCGGTCCGGATCATGGACGCGGCGTAGAGAAGGCAGTTGGCACTCGAGGTGCATGCGGTGGTGAAGGTGTAGCATGGCCCCCTGACGTCGAATTTTTCCGCTACCATGCTTGCGATCTTGCCGTATCCCGGGGATTCATTGGACAGCATCTTGGAGCCGCTCATCGCCTGCTTTTTATACGTCATCTCGAATATCGGTATATCGATGGACGTCGAGCCGAAAAACAGGGCGCTGTGTGCGGTTTCTTCAGCCGTCAGGCCAGAATCCTCGATCGCGCGTGAAACGGTGCCGAAAAGGAGGTTGTAAAAGTATCGTGTAAGATCGGTCCGGCGTTCTTCGTCTTTTCCCGGTATCAGGTAATAGGGCCTCGTGTAGCTGAGGGAAGCGACGCTGATCGGGAGCTCCGCCGCCGCGCACTCCTTGTTTTTAATACGCTTGATGATGGTCCCGATGTCGTCTCCCAATGAACAGACGAGCGCGCTGCCCCGGATGTACGCTTTTTCCATCTCCAGTCACTCCGGCCTGATATAGTCGGCGAAGGTGTCGATCGATTTCATCACCCTGCGCAATACCTTGCTGTCGGTGATGACCACGCCGTATTTGTTCTGGACGGCGATGGATATCTGAAGCGCATCCACGGAATCGAGCCCTATCGGCGATTCCGGTCCGAACAGGGCGCAGTCGTCCGTGATCTCGTCGATGGCGATGTCCAGATCGCATTCATCGATTATCAATTGTTTCAATTCCGCCTTTAATTGTTTGTCAGCTGATCCCTTCATTGTTGTTTCCGCCCGCACTATGTTCAATGTATTGTTTTTCTTCTCAATATCAGGCCGTACGCATAGAGCATGACAAGACCGGTACCGGCCAGCAATCCGCATCGGGGCGCTACGTCCGCGGCGGTGCCGTTTCTGAGCATGATGTCAAGGAATCCCTCAAGGCCCCACGAAAGAGGCGATAGGTTGGCGATACGTTGCATGAATTCCGGCATGACGAACTTCGGCACCATGATGCCCCCGACCGCGGAAAATATTATGATGAGCACCACCCCGACCGATGCGGCCGCCTGGCTGTTTTTCGACAACGAGGAAACCAATAGCCCATAGGAGATCGCGTTGAATCCGACGCAGGAGGCGATGAGGAACAGTCCGAAAAGCGAGTCTCCGAAACGGATCGTATCGCCCCCGAGAAGGGGAACGAGGTACCGGCCCACAAGGAGCATGCAGACGACCTGTATCATGCTGATGAGATAGTATGACACCAGCTTTCCCGCGATCAGGTAGCGGCTTTTAATGTTGATGCTGCGCACGCGCTGAAGCGTGCCGTTGTTTTTTTCGGTGTGGAATATGAGCGATATGGGAATCACGATAAAATACATGGAAAAGACCAGCCAGGCGGGTACGCTCTGCTGGGCCGCGCTCGGGATGATCGTTTCCTTTTTATTTTTATACACATACACAGTGTGTACGACACCTTCGGCCGTGGGGACGATGGCCTCTCTCCTGAAGCCGGCGTACGCAAGGATCCCGGCGTTGCGGTCGAAAAACGCATTGAGCCTCAGGCGTGAAAGCTCGAGCTCCAGCCGGTGCTTCAATCCGACCTGGACCGGCATCTGCACCGCCGGATCGACATACAGGGTAAGCGGCTTTATCCCGGGTCCCTTGTTGATGTCCCGTATGTACGCAGAAAAATTCCTGTTGATCACCAGCCCGAACTTATATTCCCCCTTTATTACGTCCCTTGAGATTTCTTCGCTTGAAACGCCCGCCTTCGATTCCACGGTCGAAAAATTTGTTATCGTTTTAACGGCGGCGATGAATTTTTTCGAATCGGCGCTCATGGCGTGGTCGGCGACGATGAGCCTGATCTTGACCTCTGAATCCGGTTTGAACAGGGCCTGCATTGAAAGCGACATCACCAGTATAAAAACCGCCGGCATCACGATCAGCAGCAGGAACGACTGTATATCGCGTGCGATCTCCGTCACCTCTTTCTTGATCATGTACAACAAGCGGATCATTCCTCGTCCCTCAGGCGCGTGCTGGTCAAACGCAGATACAATGCTTCCAGCTTGTCCCTGTCATAATGCATGTCCTTTATCTCTATGTTGCGGTCACGGAGAACGGACAACGCCCGGATGATGTTTTGATAAAACGCGCTGTCGCAATCGATGAATATTTTCCCCTCTTCAAACCTCAATCCGTCAGGCCATGGAAAACCTTTTTTTTCGATGTCTATGCGGGGATCGATTTCTATTGTGCAAAAAGCTCCCGATGCAAGGATCGCGTCCATTCTTTCATTGAGAATGATTTTTCCATCGTCGATAATTATGATATCATCGGATATCTGCTGGATCTCGCCGATGTAATGCGAGGCAAAAACGATCGTCGTGTTATGCTCGGTATTTATTTTTCGTATCATCTCGAGCATGTACTGGCGGGATTGCGCGTCTACTCCCACGGTGGGCTCGTCAAGATACAGTATTTTCGGATCGTTGAGCAGTCCGATCGCCAGGTTCAACCGCCTCTGCATTCCGCCCGAGAATTTGCCGGCGCGCCTGTTCAGGAAAGGCCGCAGGGAGGCTACATCAACTGAAAATTCGATTCTCTCCCTGAGCCTTTTGCCCCGGATGCCGTAGAGCGCGCCGAAATATTCCAGGTTTTCAAACGCGGTCAACAGGGGATAAAAGGCCAGCGTCTGCGGGACGATGCCGGTCATCGATTGTATTTCGGAAAGGTTTGTGTCAAGATCGAGCCCGCCGATCGCGACGCGTCCCCCGTTTTTTTTGATAACACCGGTGAGAATCGAAACAAGCGTGGTTTTGCCCGCGCCGTTGGGGCCCAGCAGACCGGTGACCACGTTTTCTCTGATATTACAATCGACGCGGTCGATCGCGACCACATCCTCATACGCTTTGTACAGCCCCTGTATCTGGATCATTTCGATCGAATACCCTCATGTATGAACGTGAAGCGTTGTCTGCGGTCGCCCGAAGGCCGCATGAGTGGTTTTTCAGGGCATGCGGCGAACGATAAAAACCGGATAGTATTAAAACCACGCCAGCCGTGGAAAGCGGGCACACGGGAATCATACATGTTGAGTTTTTTTTAAAATCCAACTTTTATGTATCGATGGAACAGTTCCATTTTTTATGTGCGCAAATATCATATACGTCAACTCAAAATCTTTATATTGAATTAATATTTTATCACAGCGCGTCCGAAAACCCCGGAGCTCTGCTCCGGGGATGAAACGCGCAAAACATTTTGTGAAAAAATACCCCGCAGCTCTGCTGCGTGGGTATTTTATTTGAGAGATTAAAAACCTCCTGCACCCCTCCCGTCAAGGGAGGGGGCATCTCTGAATTAATTCTTGCATAAATGGATGCTGCATAATATATCGCATATAATCCGCATGGTTACGATATATTCATAATCGTGAATGACGAATCGATTTACGGCCGGCATAGGCACGTGTCATGAATTACATGGATGAGATTTACGACTTCAAGGGACGGTTGGACATATCCTCCCGCTGCGGGCTGAAAATCGTCGCAAGGCCCGATGCGAACATCGTCATCATCACCGAGCTTAGCGAGGACAACCCGGGCACGAGCGTGACCGAATGCAGCGCGAGTCTCGCTTCGCAGATCGTGCGCGATTTCAATCTCGATCCTGAAAAGACGACCTTTATCGAGCACTACCCGGACCGGGGCTCGAAGCTCGACCACTACAAGGAAACGTTCGATATCGTGCGGTTCCGGCGGGACGGCGCGGGGTTCTCCGACCCTGAATGGGAGAGGGTCGGCCGCGCCGCGGTGGATGAGATGATACGATAGCGCCCGGCCGCAGCCCAACCGACGGGTGCGGGCCGCACGGAAGGGACCGCCGGAGAAGAGGCGTCATCCCTCGTCTTCGGGCCGGTCCGGGCCGAAGGCCTCTGCGCACCTGCGGCGCGCCAGGTCCAGCCCCCTGACAAGGTGCGCGCGCAGCTCGCCCACGGAGGGGATCGTCCAGTCGACCAGTCCCGACGAGACGCCGTCCCTCGAGGCCCGCGCCTTGCTCAGATAGTTATCGGTGAATACCCGCCTCAGCTCCTCTGCGTCATCATGCTTACCCTGGTCCTTCAGGCGCTCGTATTTTTTTCCGAAGAGCAGGTCAAAGGCCGCGTCCACGCCGATGACGGCCATCACGGAATTTTCGAGCGCGAGGTAGGCGATGCCCGGCCTGAGGAACTTGTTGAAGGCGTGGATCAGCCTTCCGCCGTAATTCTGGCCCAGGAGCACGCTCACCACCGGGATGGTGCCGAGGATATTGACGTCGAGCGATTCCGCCCCGACCGCCTGGATCCTGAATCGTTCCTGCTGCGAACCGGGCACGAATCCCGACGAGCTTGAGAGCATGACCAGCGGAATACCGTTCCGGTTCAGGAGCTCGGTGAATACGCGGAACTTTTCCGTGCCCGGGGCGTCCGCGCCTCCTCCCTTGACCAGGGGCTGGTCCGCGATGACGCCCACGGTGACGCCCTCGAGCCCGGCGAGTCCCGTGATCAGGGTGGGGCCGGTCATGGGGGAGTTCATCTCCCGGTAAAATTCAACAAACGAACCGGCGTCGAACGCCTTCATGATCACCGATTCGACGATCTCATACGGCTCGGACGGGTCTTCAGGTATGGACGGGACCGCGGACGGAGCGCTGAATTCGGATGTGCCGCCGATCGGATCGAGCATCCGGATAAGACGGCAGGCGAGGTCGAACGCCTGCTCGAAGGAAACGACGGAGAAGGTCGCGTTCTTTCGGGCGATCGCAAGCTCATGATCCGGCTCCGTCCCGCTTTTGATGTATATGACAACGTCCGCCGCGCTGTTGATGTCGAAGCATTTCAATCCGTCCGGGTGCGTGATCATATGGATTCTCAGGCCGGACCTGGCGTGGACCGTGTTCATGAAATCGAGGTGGATCCTGACCTGGTCGCTTTCGTGCAGATCGGGATGCTGCTGCCACGTTTTCCCGAATATGAGTATCTGGTGGGACCTCGTCCGGTAGGCCGCCCTCAAAAGCTCGCGCGCCTTGATGACTGCGGCGGCTGAGCGGAGTCCGAACACGGTCCTGGGCCCCATGATGAGGACGCGCCTTCCTCCGATCCTGGCAAACCCGCCGATGAGCGTCTCGGCCGCGTAGTAACTTTGTTTAAAAGGAAGGAACAATCCGTCGTCCGCGTTGCCTCTCACCAGTGATTCGGTGAACACAGTCGATTCGTGCTTCGTTTCCTCGGGAAGGGGCGTGATTCTGCGGATATGCGGGTACTCCTCCTCGCCGCAGAACATTCCCTGCACCCTGCGGATACAGGCCGCAAGCTCGATCTTGTCGCTTGCGACTATGTCGACGATGCCGGTCCATTTCCCGAGGATCTTGGCGCCCCCGATGTCGTAATTCGTGATTTCCTCTCCGATCACCGTGTGCACGACTTTCGATCCGGTGAGCACGCGGTAGGACTCCTCCGAATCGAGCTGGATCTGTATCGAGGCCTGGCTCGAGCCGTATACGTCCAGGCCCGCGGAGGAGCCTATCCCCACGGCCGTAAGCTGGAAGGAGCGGCGCCTCCCGCCGGGGCCCTCTCCCGTGACGCCGGGCATGTCGTCCAGCTCCTTAAAGAGCTTTTTCAGATCGGGATCCGGCGCGTTTGCGGTGTAGCGCCGAAAGGTCGCGCGGTCGGTTGTTTCCGTGAGAAGGGCGTTCATCATGAAGCCCTCGGCTCCCCTGTTCAGCGAAACCAGCCCCTCCATGATGTTCGCGCCTGCGCTGTCGTTCCATACGTAGAGCGGCCAGTCGTTAAGATAGGAGAGGTACGCCGCGGCGGTGAATTTCAGGCCCTCTCTGCTCCCGGTCGATCCGCCGCTGATACGCGAATCCTTCATGTAGAAGCAGGCGGGCGTCCCGTTGATCACTCCCTTGTAGATTCTGGCGGCCACGGGCCTGCCGATTATCTGGAGCGCGCTTGAGGGCCCCGACAAGGAATCATCGATCGACGGGATGCGGATTTCCGTCATTGTGCCGCCGTCGAAGCACTCCTCGGCCCATACCTCGACGGGCCACTTCCCGGCTTCAAGAAGGCGCTGGTTCGGCAGATTGACTTCGGCAGTCCGATGAAATGGGCTCCTCCGGTCGAAGGGGAGGAGGAGGTCGAACGCCACCGCGTCGTTTTTTCTGTAGAAAAGCACCCTCCTGTTTCCGGCCTCCCGCGCGTACGGGTATGAGACGTCGATCGTAATTATCCCCTTTAGGCAGGCTTCCCCCCATCCCGCGCCCATCGCGGCGGTGCAGGCGTCCTTGAAATCACGGTAATCGATGAACCGGTCTCCTTCGTCCCATGCAAGCGACGTGCCCGCGGCCTCGATATCCACCCAGCATTCGTCGCACGGCCTGATCTTCAGGTATTTCAGCATGATGCGCGCCGCCCGGGCAAAAACCGATTCAATGCTGCGGCCGTGGACCGTGCCGCCGGAAAAATCGAGGCGGGAAAACGCCGCGTATGATTCCCTCGAGTCTTTTTTGGATCTCAGGAGGCAGACGATCACTTCCCGGTCAGGGGAGTAGAGCGTTTTCACCTCCGAATTGTCTTCAAGCTCGGCGAGGCGCTTTTGGAAAAAGTCCGCGGCAGGGTGGCGGCCCCCCTTTGTATTGATTGCGGTATCCTGACCCGGGTCCGCGATCGAGCGCGCGAACGCCCCGTCGTCCTGATCGATGAGTTCTGCGATGTCGTCGTTTTCCTGGGCGCCCTCAAACGGTCCAAGGTCACGGGGCATGACCGGGCCGTTCAGGAAAAACTTCGACGAGAGTATTTTTTTAATGAATTTAAGGAGGGAATCGTCCCTCTCCGCCTGCTCCTGCTCCATGAGGCGGATGAGCGAGCGGACGGTGTCCTTGCCCGGCTTTTCAACGCCTGATATCATCTCCACTATTTTTTTTATGACTGCGGTACGGTCGAGGCTGAACCGGTGCGCGCGCTTGAACAGCACGAGCACGTATCCATGCGCCATGCGGCCCATCTCCGATCGTCCCTCCCACCCGGAGATCCCGTACGAATCACAGAGTCGTTTTATCAGCGACGCAAATGATTCAGAGAAGGCCCCTGCGCGTTCGTGGCCGGACTGCATGTATAGATGCAGCTCCTCCCGGAACGACAGGCCTTCCTTTTCTACGACCGGCGAGAACAATTGTTTTATATCGGCATGGTTCCGGATGATCCTGTTCAGGATCTCGACGTCGTCGTCCGTCAAGGCGGGCAGGCCCGGCATGTCGTTCAGCTCCCTTACGAGCGTTTCGATCACATGCGTTTGATGGATGTAGCCCAGTGCGGCGGCGTGGATCAATTCGAAAAGCGTCTTCATGCGCGTTTCGTGATCGTCCGCCGCCCCGGCGGAGGTGCCGTTGAGGATATGGTCCAGCACGGTACCGGATGAATTGCGCGGTTCCGCGTGCGGGGCCCTCCCGCGGCCTTCATCCCGCCCCTCCGGCAGGGCCGCGCCGGTCTCGATCTCTGCAAGCAGCTCGTTCTCATGGACGCTCCTGCCGATGGTTTTTCCCGTTCCAGGCTTTGCAATCAAAAGCCTCGACAGGTCTCCGTTTTCGATCAGATGTACGATTGTTCCGCTTTCGGGCGCGCGTATGACCGTCTCCATCTTCATGGATGAGAGTATCATGAGCGGGTCGCCCGCCTCGATCGAGTCTCCGACGCGAAGGCCCTCCCTTCCTAAAGAGGTGAAGCTTCCCTGGAATGGCGACAGTATTTTTTTGATACGCGAGCGCTCCCCGGCGACGTCGGGGAGCGACTTCATGCGGTAGTAGTTGATCTTGTTGAATTCGTCCTTCATTCTGAGATCGATCAGATCGCCGCGGCGGCCCACCCTGATGCGATAGGAGCTGTTTCCGAACATGAGCAGGAGATCATCGCACCGGTCGTTGATGGAGGTCAGTATGATCGAGCCGTTGTAGGCGCCGTCCACGAGGCAGAGGAAGGTGTCCATGGCTTTTTGTACAAACTCGACGGAGAAGCGCCGGCCCCGGTATTCGAGCTCGTGCCGGCAGGGTACGGACGGGGCGTCGGGGGCATCCACGGCGCTCCCGAGGTTTGCGATCACGGCGAATTCCTGTATTGCTCGCCGGATCTCGCGCGCGTGACCGGCAAACGCGCCGAATATGACGTGCTTGACCCCGCGGCGTTCGGACGGGGGAGGCGCGCCATCCCCGGGGCCGCGGAAGTTCAACTCGGGGTGAGCGTCGAGGATGTTGTTGTCGTAGTCCCCCCTGACGAACGCGGGATGCCGCACGATGCGCAGGAGCTGGCTGATGTTCGTCCTCACGCCGTTGATGTACAGCTCCTGGAGGGCGCGCTCGAGCCGGATGAGCGCATCCTTCCGCGTCGGGCCGTGCGCGATCAGCTTTCCGATCATCGGATCGTACATGGGAAGGATCGCGTCGCCCTCGCCGAAACCGAAGTCGCACCTGATTCCGTTGAAGGTGGGAAGGTCCATCTCGATGATCGTGCCGGGCGAGGGAAGATAATCGTTCTCGGGCTCCTCGGCGTATATGCGGCACTCGATCGAATGGTCGTTTTCCGCCGTGCGGCCCTTGAGGGGATCGAGGCCGGTGATCTCGCTGCTCCTTCCGTCATAAAAGAGGATCTGCCATTTCGCAATGTCAATCCCGAGGGACTGGTCCGTGACCGCGTATTCGACCTGGAGCCTGGCGTTCATCTCCATGAATCCGAACCCGCCGGTCTCCGCGTCGAGGAGGAACTCGACGGTCCCGGCGCCGCCGCCCCCGACGTAACCGGACACGTGCGCGATCTTTTCGGCGGACGTAAGGAGCGACAATCCGATGTGGTCGTCAAGGAAGGCGTGCCCGCTCTCTTCTATGATTTTCTGGTTGCGCCGCTGCACCGCGCATTTGCGTATGCCGATCGCCCTTCCGTTGAATATCTGGACCTCTATGTGGACCGGTTTTTTGACGAGCCTCTCTATGTAAAAAGAGGGATCGTCATACAGATCGAGGCAGGCGCGGGCGGTGGAGGCGATCGCGCCCGCCAGCTCCCCCTCGTTGCGCGCGTGCGCGATCCCCTTTCCTCCTCCCCCGCTGCAGGGCTTGATGACAACCGGATACCCGATTCTCCCTGCCTCGGCCGCCGCTTCATTCGTCCGGTCCGGCGTCAGCACGCGCGAGCTTTCAAACAGGGGGATGCCGTGCTCCCGGGCGAGCGCGCGGGCGGCAGACTTGCTTCCCACCTTCCGCATGGTTTCGCCGTCCGGTCCCATGTGGATGATCCCGCATGAGCGTCCGCGGGAGACCGATTCCACCGCCTGGACGAAATCGACGTTTTCGGAGAGGAACCCGTACCCTGAATACACGGCATTCGCCTTAGAAAAAAGCGCGGCCCCGATGATGACCGGTATGCGCGCGTAGTGGTCCGCTGCACCGATGAACACGACCTCGTCCGCGAACTCATACCAGGACTGGCCCCGGTCGGGATCGGTCACGACCGCGACCGAGGGTATCGACTCTTCATGGAGCGCCAGGAAAAACCGCTTCGCGATCTCCCCACGGTTCGCCACGAGCACCTTTTGAAGCAGGTGGGACCGCGATCCGGCCCCTGAGGGGCGGTCGGATTCCCTGTTGCCGGATGTGCCCGGGTTCAGGGCTTTGAGAAGCTCCAGGGCTTCTTCCAGTTCTTTATTTATGCGGGAGTAGTCCATTGCGAAATGTTAATTAAATTTTTGCTTTATAAGAAAAAATTTTTTTGGTCCTTTGATCAGGCGATTCGGCCCCCTAAATCCCGGTGGGGGGCTTGGAGAATAAAGTTATTTTAAAAATAAATATTAAAATTAATTCATTATTAATTCCTTAAACTGTTGTTTTAGTAAAATAACAACCCAATATACGAAGTTGGCTAGTATTCCCCCTAAATCCCCCAAAGGGGGACTTGAAAAATCTGAAAATGGATGAAAGTACAGCAATTTGATCTTTATCTCAGCAAATATTAGCCCCCCTCCGGGGGGTTGGGGGGCTTTTTTGACTGTCCTATATATAAAAATAGGTATTTACACATAATAAAAATTTTAAGGAATTAATACTGATCTGAAATTATCATGAATTTATAATCCCGGCTCAGGCTTATTCGAGTTTATAAAAGATTTCATCTTTATATGAATCTATTATTGCCCCGGTTGAGCCGATCAGCACGAGCGAGCCGTCTGGATTTATGCCCGCGATCGTGCCCGTTTCCTCCTTCCCGTCCAGGTGGAATGTCACCCTTCTCCCGATCGAGGCCGAGGCCGCGGTCCACTCCTCAAGGAGCCCCCGGTCAAGCGGAACCCTGAAATCCCGCATGAGCGAGGAGAGCTCGTCGAGTATTCCCCCGCACACTGCACGCACGTCGTGTTCTTTCCCGGTGATCGTCTTCAGCGAGGTGGCGGTCGAGCTGATCTCTTCGGGGAAATCGGTGCTGTTGACGTTTATTCCTATGCCGACGATCACGGCCGCGCCTCTTTTTCCGACCACCATTTCACACAATATCCCCCCGAGTTTTTTATTTCCGTACAAAATGTCGTTGGGCCACTTCAAGTTCAGGCCTTTGCCGCAATAGCGCCGCAGGCACCGGTACGCGGCGAGGCCCGCGATGACGGTTATGGGAGATGGATCGTGTACGGATTGCGGGGGTATGCACAGGGTCGAAAAGGTCAGATCCGATCCCGGCTTTGAATGCCATTTTCTCGTGTGGCGGCCGCGCCCGCCCGTCTGCTCGGCCGCGACCACGGTCACGAAGCTGCGGTCCCAGAGCTCGGGGCGGTTTTTGAGGTAGGTGTTGGTGGAGTCGACCCTGTCCAGAAATATTATGTCACGGCCTGAATTCATGTCGATTGTCTGTCGGCTACCAGTATGCGCCTGCGGCGGGTAATTCAATAATAAAATTGTTAATAATTGAAAATAAGAGAACCCGGAAAGTGGAGGTGAACTCCCCCCCTTGATGGCAGACGTATCATGCATTGGATCTGAAGTTCAGTAGGTAGACAACGGACCTTAATAAATAATCAACGATAATTCGTTACTGCGGCTAATATTAGTTAGCCGCCATAACTTTGCTAAAAGCCGTGCAATATCACAGTGTTTTTTTATTATATTATGAAATATGTATTGACATATGGCATACTATATGTATATATTTAAATATGGAATTTGACTGGGATGACGCTAAAAATTCGGAAAATGTTGAAAAACATGGAGTTTCTTTTTCCCATGCGCAATTAGCTTTTTTTGATCCCCAAAGAGTAATTGCCATTGATGTTAAACATTCAACCAAACGAGAAAAGCGTTATTTCTGTTTTGGAAAAATAGATGATAATATTTTAACTGTTCGATTTACTATAAGATCCAATAATATTAGAATTATTGGCGCAGGTTATTGGAGGGAAGGGAGAAAAAAATATGAAGAAAAAAATTATTTATAAATCTGCTCCTAAAGATATATCAAATGCGATTATTTCCTCAAAAATAATTGATGATTTTTTACCTGCACCTGAGAAATTAGTAAAAAAAGATGATACCATAAAAATTACCATTCTTTTGAGTAAAAATAGTATTGATTTTTTTAAAGAAAAGGCTAAAAAAATTGGTATCCCGTATCAAACTATGATAAAAACTGTTTTGGATAAATATACATCTCATTATCAGGATAAATAGCAAAGTTACGGGCGGCTAAC
>CAZHAD010000089.1:0-13141 GCA_964529965.1 uncultured Leptospirales bacterium
GGTCGACCACCTGACCAAGTTCTTCAAGACCAGAAAGGCGGGCTTTTTCGAAAAGCCGGGAAGCGTCCGGGCCGTAGACGACATCTCGTTCTCGATCCCTGAGGGAACCACCCTCGGGATGGTGGGCGAAAGCGGGAGCGGAAAGACGACCGCGGCGCGCTCGATACTGCGTCTCATCGAGCCGGACGCCGGCCTCATCAGCGTCGCGGGCACGAGTGTCAGCGGGCTTGAAAAAGAGAAGCTGCGCGAATTCAGGAAAAACATGCAAATCGTGTTCCAGGACCCCTACTCATCGCTCAATCCACGCATGAACGTTGAAAAAATCATCACCGAGCCCATGAGGATTCACACCACGATGAACCAGGACAGGATCGCCAAGAAATTCGAGGAGCTGCTCGACCTGGTGGGCCTTGAAAAGGCGCACCGCGCCAGGTATCCCCATGAGTTCAGCGGCGGCCAGCGCCAGCGCATAGGCATCGCCCGTGCCCTTGCCCTGAACCCGAAGTTCATCGTCCTCGACGAGCCGGTCTCGTCCCTGGACGTGTCCATACAGGGGCAGATCCTGAACCTGCTCAACCACATACAAAAACGGCTTGGGCTCACCTATCTGTTCGTGTCCCATGACCTGGCGGTCGTGGAGCACGTAAGCGACAAAATCGTGGTCATGTACCTGGGCAGAATCGTCGAGAGAAACACGACCGAGGGGCTGTATTCGCGGCCCCTGCACCCCTATACGCAGAGCCTTATGAAATCGGTCCCGCACACGAAGCCGCTGAAGCACGGGTTTTCGGTGATATCGGGCGAGATCCCCTCCCCGGAAAATCCGCCGCCGGGGTGCCACTTCCACCCGCGCTGCCCGTACGTGATGAAGATATGCAGGTCGGTGTATCCCTCATATCGAAGCATCGAAGGCGCGAAGGTCGCGTGCCATCTGTATTAAAAATGTAGGCGTAGTGAACAGAATAAATTGAAATGAAATTTAATATACAAATAATTTTTATCTACATGATAGAATTTAGATAAATTTTCAAAATAAATTCCCCTCCCTTGATGGGAGGGATGATGGGAGGGTGAACCATTCGCCCAACAAAAATATTTGTTTAATATAAACTTATCACCCCCACCCTAACCCTCCCCCATCAAGGGGGAGGGAGTTAAAAACAATGAACCCTCCCCGCAGCAGTGTGCGGGGTATCCAGGGGTAATTTTCAAAAAATATAACCGCAGCAAGCTGCGGGGAATTTACCCCAAGAGATTAAATCTTATTATTTCAATCTTGTTAATCTTATTCAAAATATATTGCACATGAATAAAAAAATATTTCATTCCGCCTATATTTTTCTTCTCTTCTCCATTTCCGTGATTGTTTCCTTCCCGTCCGCGTACGCGCAGGAGAATGATTTCTTCAACCTGCAACGCCTGCTGCAGCTCGCGCACAAGCCCCCGACCGAGGCGGAGCCTAAGGATAAAATCTATTTCAAAGACGGAGTCGCGTACTGCACGGGACAAAGCAAGCCCGCCCTCGCAAACAACCGCGCCGCAGCCGCGATGGAGGCAGGGGATTACCGGGGCGCGGCGCGGGTCCTGGAAGCGGCGCTCAAAAACTCGGCGCTCTTTTTCCCCTTCAGGTACAACCTCGGAACATGCTACATACACCTTGACGACCTGAAAAGGGCCCTCCTCAATTTTCAGAAAGCGGCTGCCGTGGTCCCCGAATACTACGGCGTCTATCTTCAGATCGGCGGGATCTACCAGCACTGGAACCGGGACAATGACGCCATACGGCTGTACCGCGAGGCACTCAAGAGAAACAAAGGGGACCTCGGCGCATACGTCCTGATCGGCGATCTGTTTTTACAAAGAAACCAGTTGGAAGTGGCGAAGAAGTATTATGACGCGTGTCTGAAAATCGACCGCCTCTTCCCCAACGGCCTTCTCGGCAGGGCGAAAATCCATTTCAAGCGGGGGGAATACTACAAGGCGCTCGTGCTGCTGAAATCGATCGACACCAGGGGCGAATACGACAAATCGCTCCATTATTATCTCGCCGAATGCTCGTTCAAGCTCCAGGATTACAAGACCGCGAGCGAGCAATATAAAATCCTCTTACAGTTTAAAAATGACAAGTTCTTTCTCGCCAACTCGATCGGCCTTATCGAGTACAAGCTGTATCTGAGCAATCGACTGAAAGAGAAATAATAAAGCGGCCGCTAATCGAGTATAATCCTGGAAATCTCCACGTTGTACAGGTTGTGGACGTTGGTGAGCATTTTCCTGACGTTCTTGATGAGCTCCCGGTCGGTTGATCTCTTCTGCACATACCGGTCGACCTCTTCGAGCTGGTTCTTGAGCATGCGGCCAAGGGAGTCAAGCTCCCGCGCGATCACCATCGAAGACGTCGCCCTCCGCTCCTCCTTCAGCTTTTTGAGCTGGCTTTCGAGCTGCTTCTGCATCTGCTCGCGCTTCGCCCCCTCTTCACTGAGCGCGGCGATTATCCGGTCGGCGACGTGCAGAAAATTGACCGGGGCCAGAAGCTCATACAGGCCGGCCGCATAACCGGCGACCGAAACGACGAACTCGGGGACCCGCCGCAGGCTGTAGGCGCCCTTGATAGCCGCCGCGGTCTCGGCGTCGGCGACGATTTTATTTGCCAGTGGAAAATTCTGCAAGTGCACTCCCTGCCTGAGGGGAAAATCGATTATCTCTCCGTTGATGATCCTGACCGTATCCGTCACAATCATGATATACGCGTGCATGCGCCGGTCGATCGCCCTTGAGAAGTTGAACGCCTCGAGATTCCGTGATATCTGGATCGAGGCCTCGGCTGCAGACCCCGGGTCACGGAAATAGGCGACGATATTGCCCGCGGACATCTTGGTGATCATCCCCTCTCTTTTCACGAGAACGGAAGCGACGAGGTCCCTGAGCCTCAAGCTCATGTTGATCAGATCCGGAATATTCAGTCCGCCCGTCAGGACCTGGTCCGGAATGGTGATATTGACGATGCTGACCTTCTCCGTGTCGAGGCCGGTGACGGGGATTTCGACCGCATCTCCGTGAGGCGACTGGAGTCCGTCAAGCTCCGGAGCCTCGTATTTCCGGAAGATGTTGACCACATATCCGTCGATCTCCTTCATGTCTTCTTCAGGCAGCTTCCGGATCACGGGGATGATGTCCTTCGATATCCCGTATTCCTCCTTCAGGAGGGAGAGGAGAAAAAAGGAAAATTCAATGGACCTCAGGTCACCCAGGATGATCAGTATGTCCCGCTGTATCGTCTTGTTCTTGATGACCAGCATATCGCGTATGGAGCGGAGCGCCTCCCTGTTGCCGAGATGCACCAGGATGAGGCAGGAATATATGCGCACCTTGATGCCCGGGTCCTTGAGGTACTCCTGAAGATAGCGCACGAGCTGTCGCTTGTTGAAGCTCGTGCTGCGCGTGATGATGCTCGCAATGGCGCGGACGACCACGTCCTTGGATTCCTCGTGCCCCATTTTGTAGAAGTGCTCATTCAGGTAATCGATGTCGGCGTCGAAGCCGCACTCCCCGACCCCCAGGATAGCGAGGCTTCGGATCGCAGGATTGGCGTTCGAGGATATCATCGCTTTGAAGATCTGGCTCGCGGTGATGTTGCCGCTGATGTCGCGCCCGATCACGATATTCAGCGCGTCCTCCACCACGCCCGATTCATCGGAGAGACGACTTTTCAGAAATTCGAGCAGGATATTGAGGGAGCGCTGCTCGGTGAAAAGCGACAGTATACGGAAGGCGTTCTTCTGGTCCTCCCCGCTCCCGGTCGACATCATCACCTCAATCTCGCCGAGCATGTATGAATAATTGAGCATTGAAAGGGTATGCACCACCGTTTCGAATATCTCGCGGTCCGGGTACTTTTTCAGATAATTATAGATGTTGACCAGCATGGACGCGGCCTCGTTGATTTTCAACAGCCCGATTATGTTGCACAGCCTGGTGATCCTGTTTCGCAAATAGAGCTTTTCAAAGTTAAGGTCCTCGATGCGCCGGGCCGAGTTTTGCCGCGACTTCGAGTCCTTGTCCAGAAGCACCTCGATAAAGAGGGCGAGGTCTTCCATGTTCGAATCTTCGACGAAGGTCGTCCTCTTGGCAATGGCGGCCAGGAGGTTCGTCACCTCCGACAGGTCCCCCTGAAGGAGAAAGGCGACGATCTCCTTCTTCAGCTCCGGATTGCAGTGATGAAGGATGAGCTTCCGTATCCTCTGAAAGCTCTCCGGCAGACCCTTTTCGACCACGTCGGTGATCATGAAGTCTTTCCGGTAGGTTTCGAAATAGGTTTCAAGCTGCACTACGATATAGCCGAAAAGCTTGTCTTTAAGAAGATGGAACGGTCTGGTGTCGAGGGGCATGGTGAAATATTTGAAGAAAATCCCCACGACCAGCTCGTTGAACCGCTCGACATCGGTTGACACGGCGATGAGGTTTCTGAACAGCTTGTCCGGGTCCCTCAGCCTTTCGATGTTCTGATGCAGGGAGTAGAGCGCCATGTTCACCAGCTCCGGATCGCCCGACGTCAGCGCCTTCATGGCGTAGATCAAACACTCACGGTGATTGCATGCCATCATCGCGCATATGAAGGCGATCTTCGTCCTGTTGGAATAGCCGTCGAAATGGCTGGTCATCTTTCCCAGAAGGACCCTGATGTCCAGCATGATCTTGTCTTCGCTGTCGGGGGTATAGGTGTAGAGGCGCTCTTCGTCGGTTTTGAGCAGCATGGTCTTGTCGACGAGCCCGACCACGAACAGGTACACCGACTCGTACACGGCGTGGCACAGGGCGTCGTCCCCCTTCTTGAGGATTTCTTCGAAAACCCCGATCGTTTTGAAGGAAGCGAGGGACACGATCGCGAGTGATTTGAACCGGGTATCCAGCTTTTCGGAGCGGGCCATTGAGGTCAGAAAGTTCAGGACCTCGTCCGATCCACCGCCGATTTTTCCGACGACCTCATACGCCTTGGCGAGGACCTCGAAAGAGGGCTCATGCTCCTGAATGCGCTCGATGAATGTGACCATATCCTTGACGTCCGCCCTGTCTCCGCGGCGCTTCACCATATCAATGACCATAAGCCTCTCATCATCGGTTATCCGCTTGTCAAGCAGCGCGAGGCAGGCGGCCCGCGCCCCGGGCGCGTCGAATCCGACGAGGATGGACAGGGCGCTTCGCCTGATGACCGGCCCCCGCTCCAGCTCCCGGATCAATATGCTCATCCCCACATCCGACTTCAGAATTCCCAGGATCTTGTGAAACGCGAGCCTCTCGTAAGGAACAAGCCTGAAGCTCCTGCTTATCTCGAGCTTGATCGATTGTAGAAAACTCTTTTCCTCGGCCAATACGTGCTCCCTTGCGGTCTGAACGGCCCTGAGAACGGGCCGTACTATTGGTATATTATCTTATTTGTATTATATGAATTGCAATAAAAAAAGGCCGGGGCATTAACTTTTATTCCGATTAACATGGAGCTTCCGCCCCCTCACGAATAATCCTTGACATATCCCCATCACGATCCGACATATTCTGCATATTCCCAGGAACTCCGAAACATCATGATCGTAATACCGACAATACTTGCGGGCGGTGCGGGGACCAGACTCTGGCCGCTCTCGCGCGACGACAAGCCGAAGCAGTTCCATAATCTTTCCGGCCGGGGCACCCTTCTCGAGGAGACCATGCGCCGCCTCATGCCCCTCGAGCCTGAGCACCTCGTGATCGTCACCTCAGACAGGCACGAGAGACTCTCGCGGGAGGAGATGGGTAAATTCAGCATTCCGGGAACGGTGCTCGCTGAGCCGCGGCCGCGGAACACGGCGGCCGCCATACTCTACGCCGCCCTGTTACTGCAGAAGCTCTACGGCGACTCGATCATGATATCCCTTCCCGCGGACCACCACATCAAGGACAACGCGGAGTTCATCAGGCTCCTGCGCCTGGCGGTGGACCAGGCGGAATACGACCGGCTCGTGACGATCGGGATCAGGCCGACCTATCCGGAGACCGGGTACGGATACATCAGGGCGAGGGAGGGCGAGGGCCCCGTGCTCGAGATCGATTCCTTCGTTGAAAAGCCCGACATCCGGCGCGCCCGCGAATATTTCGAATCAGGGAAATATTTCTGGAACAGCGGAATTTTCATATGGAAGAACTCCTCGCTCCTCAGGCGCTACGAGCTTCTGCTCCCTGACCACGTGAAGGCGTTTCAGCCCCTGGCCGGGCTTTCCGCATCCGGGATCGCGTCAAACAGCGGGGCCGAATGGGAGATCAAAAAAAAGATTTTCGACGCCCTGGACCCGGTCTCGATCGATTACGGGATCATGGAAAAGGAGGGTGACCGGGTCGTGATTCCGGGCGACTTCGGCTGGACCGACCTGGGGAGCTGGAAGTCGATCGACGACATCCTGCAGCCTGACGGGGACCGGAACAGGTCGCCCGAAACCGGCCGCGCCATCTTTCTCAATTCGAAAAACTGCTCGGTATTCGCCGAGAACCGAAGGGTTTCGGTGGTGGGGCTGTCGAATGTCGTCGTGGTGGAAGCGGGCGACGAGATACTGGTGATTGACAAGGCCTCCTCCCAGGAGGTGAAAAAAATAGCGGAGATGACGAAGCGCACGCCCTCCTAAATCCCAAAGGGGGCTTCCTCACGCCTTTATTATCTTCCGGTCGAGGGTCACGACCTCCTCCCCGTCCCGCTCAACCAGCTCGTGTATGTGCGGATCGTGCCGGAAACGGAGCACGTTGAGCATGAATATCTCGAGCTTGTTCACGATCCCGGGCGGGAGTATATCGCCGTCTATCTCCACCGAGATTATCGGAAACCGCCGCTCACGCGCCCAGGGGGTGACGAGCCCCTCGATCACCCTGCCGATCAGGCAGGCGAAGGGGGATATGTTGACGATGCCCGAATAATCATCCATCATCGCGGCGGCCGCGACCCCGCTCGAAACCGATATCTCCGAATAGAGCTCCTCGCTCACGAAATGCTCGTTGGCGTAATCAATGATCCGGTCCATGTCGTGCGGCATGTGCGGGACAAGGCCGGTCGCCCCCAGCACGTTCCTGACCCTCTTTTCCACGCCGTGCTTGTACAGCCTGTCGATCTGCCATACGAGCATTTCGCGCACCTCCCTGCAGAAGGGCTTCCTGTACCAGGGCACGAGCCGCCACCTCTTCATGATATCGTGCTTGCGTATGTAGTCGCAGTAATAGATCCATTCGGTGATGCCCGAAACCTTGGCGATGATCCCACGCTTGCTGAACATGCGGATGAGCTCGTCTACCGCGAAATCGTCGCGCCTGACGTATATCTCGCCCACGATCAGGACCTTGGGGCACTCCCCGATCCCGCGCCTGAGGGGTATGCCGGCGATCTCTCCGGCGATGCGCCTGAGCGCGGGGAGCACGCCCGCAATGTCGGCCTCGGTGATCTCGATCAGCTCCTGCCAGAGCTCGTCGTACTTCGCCAGGGCAGCGGCGGGATCGACCGCGCAGGTCCTCAGGGTGGTCTCGATGTCCTTCATGTAATCCGCGACCACGACCCCCCACCATGCGCTCTTGCTGAAATTCGTCCCGAGCTCGCTGTAGGAGTTGTCGGAATCGAGGGTCACCACCACCACGTTCGGAAGCCGGAGGTCCTTGAACAGGTTTTCGTAAAATACGAAATACTGCCCGGTCCGGCACGGGCCCGTGGTGGTGGGCACGAACAGGAGGTATGTCTCCTCTCTTTTGTACCTGTCAGAAGAGAAATAGCGCAGCGCGCTCCCGAGCACGAGCTGAGAGGGAAGGCACTCCTTTCCCGACATATGGTTGCGCGCCATCTGCAGGGTGTACACGTCGGGGAGGGGCATCGCCTCCCCCTGCAGGCCCGCGGCGCGCAGGGACGCGGCCAGGAGCTCGGTGGAGAGCCTCCCCATGTTCGCAAGGAGGAGCTTCACGCGCGGATTGCCGAAAATCTCTATCCTCGAGCCGGAGCGCGTGTCCAGAAGGTGGAGCGGGTCCCTGCCGTTGTTGATGAAGCGCAGACCGTTGTCGTAGCGCTCCTCGTGCATCTCGCCGATCTTCGACCGGTACCCCTCTATGATGTCGAGAAACGCCTCGACCCGGGTGTCGATGCCCGCGTCCGCGGAATGGGAATCGAGCTCGAGCACGAGGAACGGCTTCGTCCCCATGATCCACTTGATGTAGTGAAGCATGAAGGAATCGGGCGCGCACGAGAAATTGGTTATGTACGTGAGATAGATGTTCGGCTCCTTCCTGACGAGCACGGTCGCCTTCATGTTCTGCTGGCCGTAATACCAGTACATGTTTTCGAAGATGCGCGACTCCTCGAAGGGGAGCATATCGAAGGGGATGACCGAGTAGCCGCGCGTGGTGAACTTCATGGGAATGCCCATGTTGGCGTCGCGGGTGAAGGCGTTGTACGGCCTTCCGAGCACCGCGATGACCGGATGCGCATGAGCGGCGGCGCGCCTGAAGGCCTCCTCACCCATGCGGCGGTACGCATCCATGAACTCCTGCTGCTTCACGCACCCGAGATCGAACGCGACCCGGATATCCCGCTCGCTTACGCCGAGCTGCGGGCCCATCGCCAGGAATCCCTCCAGGGCCTTTTCCCTTCCGAACTTGAAGCTGACGACCGGCGAGAGGAACTTATTCTCATCGATCTCCGGAAAGGCCTTTTTGATGTAATACGGCAGCGACTGGGTTATCGGACAGAAGTTGGCGTGCACATCGTCTTCGTAGCTCTCCAGATCCCTGAAATGGGGAACGAACACGTAGTCCAGACCCATGTCGAGTATGTTCTGCACCGCCCCGTGCGCGATCTCCGCGGGAAAGCAGTACGATCCCTCCGTGCGGGCGACCCCCTCGTGGGAGACCTCTTCAGAAAGCTTCACCTCGATCCCCAGGCTGTGGAAGAACCATGAGAACAAAGGCCAGAGGGTGTACACGGCGAATGCCCTGGGCACGCCGACCGTGAAGTCCTTCTTTTTGACGAAGTCCTCCTTTTTCGGGGCGCACTCGCCGAATATGAGCTCCTCCCTTTTTTCGATATAGTTGAATACCGCGGACTCGTCGATCTTCTTCTTTTTTCTCATGTTGGCGTATTTGTTGCACCGCCCGCCGAACATGTACCTGCGCCCGTTCACGTTCAGCACGCGTATGGGGCACTCGTTCTCGCACGACCTGCACCTGAACTCGCGCTCATAGTCTATCGACGTGCTCAAAATGGCGGCGATATTGAAGCTCCCCTTTTCGATGAGCCCCTCACTGAGCTTCTGCTTGGCGAGTATGCCCACGCCGAAGCACCCGAGGAGCTCCGGGTCCGGGGGAACGGTGATGTCCTTGTCCATGAGCATGGCGAACGCGAGGGGGACCGCCCGGTTGAGAGCGACGCCTCCCTGAAGCACGATATGATCTCCGATGGTCCGGTTTCCGACGACCCGGTTCAGGTAGTTGGATACGATCGAGGTGATGATCCCCGCGGTGATGTCCTCAAGCCCCGCGCCCAGCTGAATGGCCTTCCGGATGTCCGAGTTTATGAATGCGGAGCACTGCTCGCCGAACTTGAGCGGCCCCTTTGCGCGCACGGCGATATCGCCGATGTCCCTGACGTCCGTGATGTTGAGGTCCCCCGAGGCCGATTCCTCGAGGAAGGAGCCCGTCCCGGCGGAGCAGGCCTCGTTCATGGCGTAATCGATGGGCACCTTGTTTTTGATCAGGGCGTACTTTGCGTCCTGGCCGCCTATCTCGAATATGGTATCGATGTCCGGCTTGAAGTAAGTGGTGCCCACCGCGTGGGCGATGATCTCGTTGTACACGGCCAGAGTTTCAAGAAACACTCCCAGAATCTCACGCGACGAGCCGGTCGTGGCGGCGATGGATATCGTGATGGCGGCGTTCCCGATCTGGCTTTCGAGCTGCTGCGAAACCTCCCTCAGGCACACCTTGAGCGCGTTGACGGGGTCCCCGTGGGTGCGTCCGTAGTGGGAGGCCACGATCTCATCGGTCTGGATGTCGATGAGCGCCACCTTGGTGGTGGTTGAGCCGCCGTCCACGCCGAGCACATACTCGCCGCCCGGCCTCGCCCTTCCCCGCTTTGATTTCAGGTACGTAACCCTCCCTTCGACCGAGGCGAGGCTCCGGTACCTGGCGAACTCGATCTCCTGGGGCTTGACCAGCCTGTCCGGCCGTGGGAAGGGGCTCCCCGAGGCGCCGGCGAGAAGCGCGGCGCCGTACGCCTCGAAATAGGGGGCCTGTTCCGGCACGATGAACTCGATGTCCGGCAGCTTCTCCTTAACAAACTCGATGATGTACCTGTTGCGGGCGACTCCTCCGATGAGAAGGACCCGCCCCTTTTGTATCCTGGCGCGTTTCAGAAAATCGGCCACCTTGGTCGCCATGACATCGGAGAGGGACAGCACGATGTCCGCCTTGGTCGCCTCCCCCTTGTTGAGCTTGTGCGTGCAGTCGCTCTTCATGAACACCGAGCAGCGGGAGGACATGTGGCACACCCTCGCGCTTTCGGGAATGCGCTCGACGTCCGCAAGACGGAGGTCCATCCTGCCCAGCTGTTGCTTGAAGAACTCGCCCGTGCCCGAGGCGCACTTGTTGCCTGCGAAGCTGGTGATGATCCTCGAATCCTCATCAATGGTGTACACGACGAAATTTTCGCCGCCGAGCGACACGACCGCGTCGGCTTTGAGCGCCAGATGGGCGAGCGCCTTCTCGATGCATATCGATTCGAGCACGTTGTTCATGTTGAAGAGATAGCGCCCCTCCGTTCCGGTCACCAGGGACATCGTGTGTTCCGGAACCGAATTGGTTGACAGCACGTTCATGAGCGTTCCCATGAAATTTCCTTCATGGGCGGCGACCGCCTTCCACTCTACCTCATTATTCCTGATTAAAATGATCTTGATGCTGGAAGACCCGATATTAATGCCAAGACTGTACATGAATATTCCTCCGGCCTCGGTTGAGACGTTTTCTGTTATTCAGACTCTTGTGAAAAACCGCGGCTTTTAAAAAAAATCCCCGTGTCTCCCGGCCGGATGTATGAACCCCTCCTTTCTTCAATCCAGAGCAGACCAATTGTTGGCCGGGACCCGCTCCCGTATGCGCGGTAATATTCAATAGACCGGGGCGGAAATGGGACTGAATATGATAATCTAAATCTATATTTTTTTTATTAATAATTTTATTATCATTTACAATAAATGTTCATTTTTAACCACACGATGTTATTAATTGAATTCAAATTTAAAATTCAATTTTTTTTTTAATATTATAAAAAAATAATTTTGTAGCAAGACTTTTTAAAAATGTATGAATATCTTTAAAATCGAATACCGGACATGCGGTCGGTTTTACAAATCTAATTTACCATGAATAGATCCCTGGTAAACATAATGCCGAAAAAAATTCTCCTGGTCGAAGATGAAAAGACCACGATCCATCTGATACATAAATTCATAGGCGATATGGGGTATTCTCTATCCAAAACCGTCTCGACCGGAGAAGAAGCGATACAGGAAGTCGCCCATATGAATCCCGATCTCGTAATAATGGACATCGTGCTGGGCGGCGACCTAGACGGGATCGAGGCGGCCAGGCATATTAACGAAATATACCGTACGCCGGTCATCTACATTACCTCGTCGTCGGACACCCCTACCCTGAAGCGTGCGCTCGACACGGACCCTTCGGGCTATATCGTGAAGCCGATTGATAAAAAGGAGCTGAAGTCCGCGGTCGAGATGACGTTTCTGCGCCACGAGATGGAGGACAAGCTCAAAGAAAATGAGCTCAGGTTTTTCACCATATTAAACAGCATCGGCGAGGCAGTGGTCGTTTTCGACGAGTCCGATCGGATCAGCTATGTGAATCCTGAGGCCGAGCGGCTCATGGAATTGACCATCGACAAAATCGTGGGTAAGCGGTTTGATGAAATCATAGAGCTGAGATATAACGGAATAGACGCGGGAAACGGCGGTGAGACGAGCGGCATTTCTTACTATTATTTCCTGTCCAAAAACGGAAACAAGGTACCGGTTAATTTCAGCATCTCCCCCATCAAGGACATCAGCGGGGCGAAGGTCGGGTCGGTTATCATTCTCAGAAACGATTCAGACCGGGTGGATTTCGAGCTCAAGCTGAACGACAGCTACCATAAGGTGAAAAATGCAATCAACAGCATCGTCCTCGCCATGGCGCAGACCCTCGAGATGCGCGACCCCTACACAGCGGGTCACCAGAGACGCGTCGCGGACATAGCCCTGACCATCGCAAAGGAGATGAATCTTCCCGGGGACGAGGTCGAGGGCGTGTTCATGGCGTCCCTGATCCATGACCTCGGTAAAATCTCGATACCGAGCGAGATACTGAGCAAGCCGAGCCGCCTGTCTGCACTGGAGTTCGACCTGATGAAAATGCATCCCCAGATCGGATACGATATCCTGAAATCCATGGATTTTCCATGGCCCCTGGCCGACCTGGTGCACCAGCACCACGAACGGTGCAATGGGTCCGGCTATCCGCTCGGCCTGAAGGGGGATAATATCCTGTTCGGCGCGCGCATACTTTCCGTCGCGGACGTGGTCGAGGCCATGGCATCAGACAGGCCGTACCGCCCCGCGCTCGGCATCGACAAGGCCCTTGAGGAAATCTCGTCCAACAAAGGAAAATTATACGACATCGACGTGGCGAATGCATGCGAGAAAATTTTCACGCACAATAATTACCAGCTGACCTGAAACGCGCTGCAGTGAAGGATTTTCGTGTCGTACCCGTCGTTGTCCACCGCATTATCGACAAACGCCCAGCCCAGCCGGGCATAATACCGCTCGAGCCGGGCCGCCCCTCTCCGGCCGATAAAGAGATACGCCCCGTCATACCCGAGCTCGGTCGACCGCGCCAGGACCGCGCGGACAAGCTCGGCGCCTATTCCCCTGTTGCGGCGGGCGGTATCGACAAAAAGGGAAGAAAGCCACGGGTTGAGGTCTTTCCTCGACCATAGCTCGTCGAGCTTAAGGGTCACCATGCCGACCGGAAAAGAATCCTCAACGGCGACCAGGCATTGAGGCAGGGAATCATCGTTTACCCTGCCGAGATA
>CAZHAD010000090.1:0-12652 GCA_964529965.1 uncultured Leptospirales bacterium
TTAGGAAAAGCCCTATAAATGTATGTTTAAAGTATCTTTTTATTTTATAAATTGCAAAAACGGAAACGGAGGAAATTCCGGCATAGCATTGCTTGGATTACAAAACAACGATAGTTCCAATAGAAATATACAAGCATATCTCAAAGCGCCGAACAATTCTGACTTTGACGAATTTGGGCTTGATGTCGCAATATCCGACAACACTATTGTCGTTGGAGCATATAATGAAGCAAGCAATACAACTTCCATAATAAACGGCAACAATCTGAACAGCACAAATGACGCTGGGTTGACAAACGGCGCTGCGTATGTATTTGTGCGTACCGGTTCGACCTGGTCCCACCAGGCATATCTCAAAGCGCCAAACTCTAATGAGAAAGACGAATTCGCCCGCTCTGTTGCCATATCAGGCGATACCATCGTGGTTGGAGCTCCTCGCGAAAGGAGCGATACAACAGTCATTATCAACGGCAATAATCTAAGTACAACAAATAACGATGGGCTTAATACAGGCGCGGCATACGTTTTCGTGCGCTCCGGATCAACATGGTCTCTTCAGGCATACCTTAAGGCTCCCAATAATATAGGCGGTAATGACAATTTCGGCAATTCTGTTGCAATCTCGGGAGACACTATCGTTGTTGGAGCGCGATTTGAAAACGGTTCAACTACTTCAATTATCAATGGAAGCGATTTAAGTGCTGCTGATCATATTGGGGACGATAATGGAGCAGCTTATGTTTTCGTGCGCTCTGGTTCAAATTGGTCCCACCAGGCATACCTCAAATCCCCCAATAACTCAAATAGTGATCTTTTCGGGAACTCGGTTGCCATATCAGGCGACACGATTGTTGTAGGAGCATACGGGGAAACAAGTTCAACATCTGAAATCATCAATGGCAACGATTTGAGCGGAACGAATGACAATGGAGCATATAACGGCGCTGTGTACGTATTCATGCGTTCCGGTTCGAATTGGTCGCATCAGGCATATCTCAAAGCACCCAACAATTCGAATAATGATTATTTCAGTTATTATTCCATAGGAATATCGGGTGACACCATTGTGGTTGGTTCTCAATATGAGGACAGCGACACCAAGACCATCATCAACGGTGACGATCTGAGTGGTACGAATGACAGCGGGAACAATAACGGTGGCGCGTACGTATTCGTACGTAACGGTTCGACCTGGTCGCATCAAGCATATCTCAAAGGACAAAACACATCGAGTAGTGATACATTCGGCTCATCAGTGGCCATATCAGGAAATACCATTGTAGTTGGCGCAAAGCAGAATACAAGTGAGGGGGCTGCATACATTTTCGTGCGCTCCGGTTCAATGTGGTCCCAGCAGTCATATTTAAAAGCCCCCAATGCTTCATGGGGAGATAAATTTGGATGTTCTGTATCCCTATCCGGCAGCACAATAGTGGTTGGAGCATGGGAAGAGCAGAGCACTACAACCGCTGTTATCAACGGCAGCAACCTGAGCTCCACGAATAACGATGGGAACTTTAACGGCGCTGCGTATGTATATAAACTTTATTAATGACATGAGTAGCAAGCTTTTATTAAAAGAATAAGCAGAAACAAGCGCGTATGATATGAAAAGGGAATATATATTGAGCTTAGTATTGTTGATTCTATTTATCGCTACAGGCATTCTTATCTGGCAAAACATTCAACTTATGAACAGCATGGAACGGCTGCTCCACCGACCGCAATTGTCAAGAGAAGGCAGGATCATAGACGCATACATACAGAACCAAGCGAGAAACACGATCACCAGACATGCCAGAGAAATTCAGGAATGTTACAATGCTTTTTTAGAAAATAAGCTGATGAATACAGACGGCACGGTTACGATCGATTGGCGTGTGGATACTAAGGGCAAGGTTATCATGCCCGGGGTGGTTTCATCAGAGCTGAACAGCAGCGGTTTGATGAAATGCATGGTTGAAAAAGTCAAGCATTGGGAATTCCCACCGCCCGAAGTCGAGAAGTATGTAACTCACCGGTTCAAATTTCAGAAGAAATAAAAGCCGATTAACGCAAAGATACAGAGAATTGATTATTAACTATCATTTTATGAAAATATAAATAATGTTTATTTTTTTGTCTCCGGTTATCGATGTCATTTTTTTTAAAGGAATTATGAAAAGCGGTCAACCATCATGAAATACATCACCCTCACAGTCCTGTTCTGCGTCACCCTCGCCTCGTGCGGAGGATCCTCAAAGGAGGCGCTGAAATACTATCAAAAGGGGAACGCGGCGTACTTGAAAAACGACCTCGGCGCCGCTGAGAAGTTTTACGAAAAGGCGGCGGGCCTCGACCCGGGCCTCCTGAACGCACGCCTGATGATGGCCAAGATATGCTACTACCGAAAGCAGTTTCCAAAAGCGCACGAGCACCTCGACGCGATACTCGGCAAAAATGAGGACCACGTGGCCGCCCTGTACTGGAAGGCGAGGACCCTCACGGTCAATTCAAAGGGGGACAAGAAGGACGAGGAAAGGGCGGTCCGCCTCCTCCAGCGGGTGGTGGAGCTCGACGGAAGCCACATCCGGGCGCGCGCCCTGCTCGCACTCCTGTATGAAAAAGGGGAAAAATACAGGGAAGCGATCTACGAATACCAGATGATTTTACAGGAGGAGGAGGCGCTGGTGAACGCCAGGGCGAACCTCGGCATACTCTACAGTAGAATGGGGCTTAAGAACAGGGCCCTCAACCAGCTGGGTATAGCCGCCGGAATCGCAAAGCTTTCGGGAATTCCGGACTCAAATTTAAAATTAATAAAAAGCGAGATGGAAAAATGAAAATAATACCTGCGCTGTTGGCACTCGTCTGCGTCTCGTGCGCAAGCTTCGAGATGCACGTGAAAAAAGAAAGACTCAATGTAAGGCCAAACAGGATACTTATCGGCCCGTTCGAAAGAAGAACGCTCAAGTACAACCCCTTTGTGGTGAAGGATTTCAGGGACGGGCTCAGGTACGAGCTCTTCACCCGCGGGTACAAAGCAGAGCTCCTCATGGAGGGCGATACGGCCGCGGCCCCGGAGCCGTCCCGGCAGCAGGGCGGACCGGAGAAGCCGGAGCTGAAGGACAAAAACGCGGGCCAGGCCGCGGACCGGGGGGCGGTGAAACCGGCCCCGCCCGAGTACTTCACCGCGGACATGATCAGGGCCGCGTGCGCAGCGCATTCCGCTGACCTGTTCATACAGGGCGCGCTGTCCGAAGAGGAGATAGGCGAGATCACGGATATAAGGACGAGCACGCTCGTCACCTTCCAGATCTACGACAAGAAAGGCGAGATGATCGGGGAGGCGCGCTACGCCACGTCCGACACCCTGAGCGACGCGCGCACCATCAAAGCCGTGACCGGCCTCTTCGCCTCGCGGCTGAACTCAAGGCTACGTTAGGCGGCGGGCTCCCGGCATGAAACGCACGACCGCCATACACGTCGCCGTCCTGATCGCATGCTTCTGCACGGGCCCGGCGCGCGCCGAAAGCGAAAAGGTGTTCAACAACCCCGCGACCATACGCGCGATCCACAAATCGAAAAACCCCTCCTCCATCGGCGAAACGCTCTATCTCGACCTGGAGTCCTCACTCGGCCTGGCCATCACCAACAACTACGACCTCAAGGCAATCAACGCGAGCAAGCAGATCTACGACCTGACGATCATGGAGCGGTTCAGGGACTTTTTCCCAAGCCTGACCTTCTCGTATTCAAACCTGCAGACGAGCGTGCTGCGGGGGACCGACACGCGCTCTCAGAAATTCAGGATCGACTCCGAGATCGTGATCTACGACGGCGGCAAGCGCAAGCTCGCCTACGACATCTCCAAGCTCAAGGCGATCCTGGCCCGCAACGACTACCGGATCGCGGTCAACCAGCTCACCGCCCAGGTCCTGGCGGCGTATCTCGACATACTGGAATACAAGGGGGCCATAGAAATCGACAGGATCACCCTGGAGCACGGCCTGATGCAGCTCGGATTCATACAGAAGGAGCTTGAGCTGGGAGAGGCCACCAGGCTCCAGGTCATGGAGATCGATGCGCGTGTTAAGGAAGTCGAGCTCGAGCTTGAGAAGGCGATCAACAGCTACACGGTCGCGAAAAACAATTTCAAGCTCCTGCTCAAGCTCGACTACCGCCAGCCCATCGACCTGACCGGCGACGTGGAGCGTGACTTCATCCTGAAGCCTCCCTCGGCGAACAAGGACCCGGACGAGCTGGTCGCGTACGCGGAGCGGAACAGGAAAGAGATCGAGAGCAGCGAAATCGAGGCCTCGATCGACAAGAAGGCGTATTCGATCAACAGGCTCTACTATTTCCCGCAATTTTCGATAGGGCTCAACTACTCGCTGTCCGACGACCAAGCGCGAATCCAGCAGTTCGTCCCCCGCGAAAAGGGGTGGGGGATAAGCTTCAAGGTGACGGGCGCCCTGTTCGGGAACACCTACAACGCCCAGGGCGCGTACGATACCAGCCTGAACGGCAACACCCGGACGATGGCGGGCACCGGGACCGTCGGGGTACTGGACAACATGTCGTACAAAAGGGGGATCGTCGAGAGCAAGATCCAGTACCTGACTGCGCTTGAAAGAGCCAAAGAGGCGAAGCAGCAGATCGCGGTGGAGGTGCTTTCGTCCATGATCGATCTGGACAATACCTGGAGGATGATCAACATCGCGAAGAAACAGGTGGAGCTCTACGACAAGTCCCTCGAGATAGAGCGGATCAAGGCGAACATGGGCGAGACCACCCGGTATGACGTCATAGAGAAGGAGATCTACCGGTGGAGGGCGGCGATATCGTACCTCGACTCGAAGATACGGTACCTGAAGGCGGGCTCCGCCCTGGAGCTCGCCATGGGCGCGGACATCGGGTCCCTGAAACTCTATAATATAAGGACGAAATGACATGAAGACTCCGAAGGCTGAATTCAAAAAACACCTCACCCGCGTGAAGAAATCCGGTATCGCGCAAAAATTCGATACCCTGATCGCACGCGTGAAGAGATCCGGCGTCGCGCGGAAATTCAACGCCCTGATCGCCAGGAGCGCGCTCTTTTCAGGCAGACGGAAATGGGCCTCACTCGCCGTTTCCGCGCTTCTCCTCCTCGCGGTCATCGTATCGCTCGTCTATCCCTTCATCGGTAAAAGAAGCGGGCCCGAGGAATCCCTCGACCTGACGTCAGACAAAAGCTTCGACGACGCGGTCGAGACCTACGAGGTGGTCAAGAAGGAAGTCTCGAACGACCTCGACATTCTCGGACAGATCGTATTCAGCGAGAAGGTAAGCCTCTCTTCAAAGGTCATGGGAAGGCTGAGCAGGATCTACGTCAAGGAGGGGGACAAGGTGTCCGCGGGACAGGTCATCGCGGAGATAGAGCGTCTCCCGCTCCAGATCACGCTGAACCAGCAGATGTCCGACCTCAACATAGCCCGGAAATCGTACGAGCTCACCAGGGCCAAATACGAGAACGCGCTGAAGGGCGTCGAGATAAAGCTGAAAAGCATAGAAAAGGCCAGGGCCGACCTGAACGACAAGAGGGTGAGCTACGATAACATGGACCGCATTCTGAAAAACAAGAGGGCCCTGTACGAGATCGGGGGCCTGTCCGAAAGCGAGGTAAAGTCCCTGGCCGCCCAGCACACGACGGTCCAAACCAAATACGAGCTCGCCAAAAAAGACTACGACATCGAGAAAATAGGATACCGGGACGAGGACATCAAAAACGATGGCTACAAGTTGCCGAAGGGGAAAAAGGAGCGTACGGATCTGCTGAAAAAAATCAACACCAAGATCGAGAAGGCCGAGCTCGAGGCGGCACGGTCGCGCATCCAGCAGGCCGAGGAAAACATAAAGGCAACGAAGATACTGCTGGCGGAAACCTATATCCGCTCGCCCATACACGGGGTGGTCGCGTCCAAAAACATGGAGGCGGGAGAGATGGTCAAGGAGGACTCGGTCATCGCCGTGGTCATGGACATCGCACGCGTGTTCCTGGCCATGAACGTAAACGAAAGGGACTACCAGAAGATAAAATCCGGACAAACCGTCTCCTTCACCGTGGACGCGATCGGGAACGAGTCCTTCAAGGCCGAGATCAAGCGGATCACCCCCGTCCTCGACGTCAAAACCAGGACCATAGAGGTGAAGGCGGAAATGGCGAATCCCGGATACCGGCTCCTCCCCGGTATGTTCGCGCGCGCGCAGATAGAAACCAGCGCGAAGGAGAATAAGCTGGTGATACCCAAGTCGGCCGTTATCAAGAAGGAGGGGACTACCGCGGAGGTGTATGTCGTGAAAAGGGGGATCGTGTTCAGGCAGGGCGTGACCGTGGGAGCGGAATACCCCTCATGGTTCGAGGTCATCAGGGGCCTTTCCGAGGGCGACCTGGTGGTCTCCAAGGGAATCAACATCGTGTATCCGCAGATGAAGCTTGCGGACAGGAAAAAAACCACGGTTAAAGGGAATGATAGAAAAGCTGATCAATAGAAAGGTGACCACGTCGATGATCTACCTGGGGATCGTCCTCATCGGCGTCATCGCGCTGCAGAAGCTCCCGGTCCAGCTCCTGCCCAACATCGAGTTTCCCAAGCTGACCGTGATCACCCCCTACGAAAACGCGGCGCCGTCGGAAATCGAAAAGCTGGTGACCAGGTACATCGAGGAGGCGGTCAGCTCGGTGAACGGGGTCGTCTCGGTCTATTCCGAATCGATCGAGGGCCTGAGCCTCGTCACCGCGCGCTTCGAATGGGGCACGGACATGGACATGGCCGTCGTTGAGACGAAGGAGAAGGTCGACATGATCAAGGGCCAACTCCCACAGGACACGGACAAGTCGATCGTGGTGAAATTCGACCCCAAGGCCGAACCGATCATGATCTATTCGGTCGCAAGCAGGTCCGACGATTTCAGGGTCCTGCGCAGGCGGGTCGAAAAGGAGATTCTTCCCTACCTGGAGCGCATCCCCGGCGTGGCGATGGTGGACGTGAGCGGCGGGTACAAGCGGCAGGTCAACATCGACATCGACGGCGCGAAAATCTACGCGCACAACCTCTCCCTTCCCGAGGTCCTCGAGAACGTCAACATGGCGAACTACAATTTTCCGGCCGGGACCCTCGAAAAGGAAACGAAGGAATACCTGGTGCGCACAATTGGGGAATTCAAGAGCGTTTCGGAGATAAACAAGGTGGTGATCGGGAGAAACGACAACGGGGTCCCCGTCTATCTCAAGGACATCGGCACGGTCACGGACGCCTACAAGGACCGCAAGAGCATCATCAGGCTGAACGGGAGGGAAGCGGTGGCTCTTCTCATCAGAAAGGAGCCGGGCAAGAACACGGTGGAGACGTGCGGGCTCATCGAGGAAAAGATGGCGGAGCTGCGTGGTAAGTATGGGAGCGATTTCACCATCACGAACATATACGCCCAGTCCGACTTCATCAACAGCTCGGTCGACAGCGTGTTCTACGCCGCGGTCCTGGGCGGGATCATCTCGTTTTTCATATTATGGTTTTTTCTCAAAGAAATCAGGTCGCCCCTCATCATCGCCACATCCATCCCCATCTCGATCATCGGGACCTTCGGCATGATGTATTTTTTGCACATATCCATAAACACGATGTCCCTGGGGGGCCTCGCCCTGGGGGTGGGGATGATGGTCGATTCCGGGATCGTCGTTCTCGAATCGATCGCAGAGAAGCACAAGCGGGCGAATACAAAGAACGCCTCGTTCGTGAAGGCAGTGGTCGAGGGCACGAAGGAGGTGGTGGCCCCGGTCGTTTCCTCGATCATAACCAATATCGTCGTATTCCTCCCCATCGTATTCCTTGCCGGCCTGAGCGGGGCCGTGTTCGGGGAGATGGCGCTGACGATCACCATATCGCAGTTCTTTTCCCTCCTGAGCGCGGTCACGCTGATCCCGATGCTCTACACGATTCCCGCGAGGCTCGGCCGTAAAAAACCGACGCTGAAAACACCGCCGTTCCCCGGCCTGAAGCAGAGGGTGTTCGATCTGTCGGACCGGTCGATGGGTTTTCTGCATCGATGGTACGGCACGCTGATAGATTTTTCACTGAAAAACAGGAGACCGGTGCTTGCGGCCGGAATCGGTGTCCTTTCCCTCGGGCTGCTTTTGTTCGCCTTCATCGATTCCGAACTGATGCCCCGCGTAGACCCGGGCGAGTTCGCCATCGACATAGAGACCATGAGGGGGACGACCCTGGAGGAGAGCGCGTCCCTGAGCGGAAGGATCGAGCGCTATATCATGAAAAAGCCGTACGTCCGTTTCGTCCACGCCCAGATCGGGTCGGACCCGGAAGAGAGCATCGTGGAGAAAACATCGGGAAGGGGGTCCCATAACATCCTGATCCAGGTGTTCCTCACGAGCGGAAGGCGGGCGCACGTCACGAAGATCGTCGACTCCTTACGGAAGGAATTAAAATTCGGGGACAACGTCAACATCGACTATCTGATCAAGGAGGACGTGATCGCCTCGATCTTCAGCCACAAAAGAAAGCCGGTGCACATCGAGGCGTACGGCAGGGACCTGGAGGTGCTGAAGCAGATCGGCAATGAAATAAAAAGAAGGATCTCCTCTATGGAAGGGATCAGGCACGCATCTACCCTGTTCGACCAGCTCGACCCGGAGCTTAAGATAGAAATCGACAGAAACAAAATGTCCTCTCTCGGGATCAGAATAGCCGACGCCGCCTCGACCGTCAGGGCGGCGGTCAACGGCGAGGTCGCGACCCAGTTCAGGGAAAAGGACGACGAGATCGACGTGAGGGTGCGGCTGCAGAAATCGGACCGCACCGAAAAGGAATCCCTGGGCAGGATGCTCGTGAAGACCGCGACGGGAGCGGCGATACCCCTGGGCAAATTCGCCGATATCGTCGATGGCCTGGGCTCGAGCAAGATAATCCGCAACGAGCAGAGCAGGGTCAACATAATCACCGCGGACATAGCCGGCGATAAGGACAGGATACTTGGCAAAGTCGAGGACGCGATCGCGTCCATGAAGATGAGGGAGGGATATGAGGCGAAGCTGATCGACGAGAAGACGGAGATAATGAAAACGCTCAAGGAAATGCGGTTCGCCTTCATACTCGCGGTCATTCTCATCTACATGGTGATCGCGGCGCAATTCCAGTCGTTCAGGATTCCCCTTATCATCATGCTGAGCATACCGGTCGCGTCGCTTGGAATATCGGGCTCACTTCTTTTGACCGGCAAAACGCTCAACATCAACTCCGGAATCGGGATCATAATGCTCGCGGGAATCGCGGTGAACAACGCAATCGTGCTTTTCAGCTACATCGAGAACTCGCGGATGAAGGGAACGCCGATCAGGGACGCGATCATCGAGGCGGGCACGAGGAGGCTCAAGCCGATACTCATGACCACCCTGACGACCGCGTTCGGTCTTTTGCCCATCGCCCTCGGCATCGGGGAGGGATCGGAGCTCCAGCAGCCGCTCGCCATATCCGTATTCGGGGGCCTGATCTTCTCTACGGCGCTGACGTTGATCTTCATACCGACGGTGTACGTGATGGTCACCGAACGCAGGGAAAAAAGTAAAGCCCGGATCGTTCAAAGAAAAGAATATCAAGCTGGAGAGGTAGCGGGAACTTGAACTATTTCATCAAAAACAGGATAACGGCGTACATGCTGTTTGCGGGATTGTTCATTTTCGGCATCGTCGGCCTCAATAAGCTGTCGGTATCGCTCATGCCGCAGTCGAGCTACCCCGCGATCTCGGTGATCATCGAATACCCCGGCGTATCGCCCGATAAAATAGAGACGATAATAACCAAGCCGCTCGAGAAAATCATCAAGACCGTATCCGGGATCGAGACGATCGAATCGATATCCGAAGAGGGCAAATCAAGGATCAACATAAGCTTCAAGCTCGACGCCGACATCAAGATAGCGGCGCTCAATGTGAGGGAAAAAATCGGACTCATCCGGCACTATTTCCCCCGGGAGGTGCAGGACCCGGTGGTCGTGCGCTACGATCCGTCCGACAGGCCGGTCATCATAGCCACGGTCGACAAGCGGGGAAGCTCTCTGGTCGAGATACGGGAGCTGGCCGAGCGGAGGATCAAGCCGAAGCTCCAGAGGATAGAAGGGATATCGGAGATAAACATTGCGGGGGGACTCGTGCGTGAGATCCACATAAACATCGATCGCGGAAAATTCGAGGCGCGGGCCCTCTCATTCAAGGACATATCCCCGGCAGTGCACGACAACAACGTGTCGCTCCCCGGAGGCATCGTCTATTCCGGCGACAGGGAGTACAGCGTGTACACCTCGTGCAGGTTCAAGACCGTCAGGGAGATATCGGACGCGGTCATCCTGCAAGCGTCCCAGGGCTCGCTCCAGAGGCTCTCGGATTTTTCAGAGGTTTCAAGCGCCTATCGGGACCCCGACGACATCGCGCGCATGAACGGAAACGAGCGGGTCACCCTGTACATCCATAAGGCGGGAGATGCCAACACCCTCGATGTCTGCGACCAGGCCCGCGAAATACTGCTGCACAACAAGTACTGCAACGCCAAAATAATCTACAACCAGGCGAAATATATAAAATCGGCGATCGACAACGTCATTCAATCGTGCGTCTGGGGCATTCTCGCCGTGTTCGTGATATTATACCTGTTCATACGGAACATGAAGATCGTGCTCATCGTCGGCCTTTCCATACCCGTCGCGATGATAACCGCGTTTTTCTTCATGTATTTTTTCAAAATCGGGCTCAACCTGATGAGCCTCTCCGGCCTCGCCCTGGGCGCGGGGATGATCGTGGACAACAGCATCGTGATCACCCAGGCGGTGTATTATCGAAAAAAGATCGACGCGGGGGTGATCCACCGGGAGGTGTCATCGGTGAAAAACGCGATCGTTTCCTCGACCCTGGTGACAATCATCGTTTTTTTCCCGATAGTCTTCGGCAACGAATCGGCCAAGCGCACGTACGGCGACATGGCCTTTACCGTAACCGCGGCGCTCCTTATATCCCTGATGATCGCCCTCATACTCATTCCGGCGGTCCTTGCAGAAATGCATGACAAGAAGAAAGCTTCAGGCATGCGCCTCGCCGGACCGGTAAAAGACGCGTATCTTGCAGTCACCGGAAAAATAGCTCCATACAAAAACATGGTAATCGAAAAATTCGGCCTTGTGGAGCGCGGGCTAATTGAAAAATACACATTATTCATCAATTACGCATTTAAGCATAAATCGAGACTCATATATTCGGTCCTCGCTCTCGCTGGCGCAGCGCTTGTATTATCGACCTTTATTAAAAGTGAATTCGTGGACCCCGCGTCAACCGGGGAATTCTACGTATATCTTGAATTCCCGACCGGAACCAGCCTCGACTGCACGGATGAGGCGGTGAAGCGGGCCGAACAATACATCAAAACCCTCGGCGTGGCGGAGACGATCACCTCCAAGGTCGAGAAATGGAGGGGCACGCTGGCCATAAAATTCAAGGACTCCATCAGCTCGAAAAAGGACCAGGATGAATACAAGGATGTGATGAAAAAAAAGCTCAACGGCATTTTGAGGAAATATGGGGCATTCGCCTTCATCACCGAAGCCGACGAGGTCTCGGCAAGGGAGCTCAACATCATATTCATCGGAAACGAGAACAAGGTGCTTCAGAATCTCGCCAAGGTAGCGGCCAGGGCCGTCGCGCGTATAAAGGGGATCGAGGATTGCGTGCTGAGGTTCCGCGAGGGAAGACCGGAGTACCTTATCGCCATCGATAAACGGAAGGCGTACAGCTCCCTTCTCACCCC
Organism: uncultured Leptospirales bacterium; assembly: GCA_964529965.1. Classification (GTDB taxonomy): domain Bacteria; phylum Spirochaetota; class UBA4802; order UBA4802; family UBA5550; genus RBG-16-49-21. The sequence continues at coordinate 11,826 of CAZHAD010000090.1, forward strand.
TGCGCAGATAACGGATTTTTTCAGAACCAGCGTGTTCGGACCGGTAATAACGAAATTCATCGATGAGGACAGGGAGGTCGACATCAGGATGAGGTTCAAAAAAGAAGATCGTACAACGATAGAAGAAATATTACGTTATTCAATCAAGAATTCGGCGGGTGAAATGGTCCCGGCGAAAGAAATCGCGGAGGTGAACGACCAGGCGGGCCCGACCAAGATATGGAGAAAGGACGGAAGGCGGTGCGTCACCATCACCGCGAAAATAGGGTCTCTGTCATACGATGAAGCGGTGAAAAAAATCGACACGAAATTGACTCAGATACAATTTCCGAGCGAGTACAGGTACCAGTACGACGAGAACCTGAAAAAAATGAGGGAGAACAAAAAATCGATGATATTCTCCATTATCATCGCGATAATCCTGATATACATGGTGCTTGCTTCACAATTCGAATCCTTCAGGCTGCCGTTCATCATCATGGTCACCGTCCCCCTCGCGTTTATCGGCGTCGTTATAGGCCTGCTCCTTACCTTTTCCACGATGAGCATATCCGTGTACATAGGAATGATCGCCCTGGCGGGGATCGTGAACAACAACGGAATTATCCTTGTCAATGAAATAAACAACGGGTATGAGAGCGGGAAGATCTCGCTGAAAAACCTGGAACAATATATCAAAGAGGTCTGCTTCAAGCGCTTCAGGCCGGTGATCATGACCGCGTCCACGACGATCATCGGATGCGTGCCCATGCTCATAAAGGGAGGAGAGGGGAGCAATTTATGGAGGCCGCTCTCGCTCACGATCGTCAGCGGGCTCGCCTTTTCGA
>CAZHAD010000091.1:0-12536 GCA_964529965.1 uncultured Leptospirales bacterium
CGAGGACTTTTTCAACGGTCGATGCTTTGGCCGTTTTACGGTTCATGTTCATGTCAGCGCTCTTTTTCATGTAAATCAAAGGCTCTTAATATTATAATAATATCATAAATATTTCAATTATCAAGAAGACTTTGCCTTATAGCGCGCGATAAATTCATTCCCGTGGACGATGCCGATCTTATACAGGGCCCTGAGAAGGTCCATGTCCCTGGTCGTTCTGCCGACCCCTGTATTCGGGGGAGGTGCTATTTCACGGACCCGCACCCCTTTGGGCGGGTTTTGTATGAATCGGACCGCTTCCATGTAGGTAACGTGCCTGTTTTTTAAGGCCCCGACCAGCCTGGTGTGCTCCCTGAAAATAAGTGAGAAGAGGGGCGTCAGGCTGGATCCTTTTTTCACATAATCGGCCGGCCGCGATCGTATCACCGTGATATCGGCCGCTCCGCGGCGTCGGGCCTCGATGACCGGAATCGAGTCCGCGATGCCGCCGTCCGTCGCCTTTTCCGAGCCTGTCTCGAGCATGTTTCTGTACAGAATCGGCAGCGAGCTCGACACCTTCAAGAAGTGCTCCAGGGTACCGGCATCGGGCTTCAGGTAGAGGGCGCTGCCTGTTTCCGCTGACGTGGCGACCACGATATATTCCCTTTTTTCCCTTCGCAGCTTTGTAAAGAGCCTTGAGAGGTCGAGCCGGTATTCGCGCATGGTGACGTCCCACAGCCAGTCGAGGTCCATGTAGTGGCCGCCCCGGAGAAATTTTTTTGCGCTTATGAAGTTGGGCGTCGACGAGTAGGTCGCGATGATGTCCCAGTTGCGGTCGTTCTGACCGGCGAGGTGCGATGCGAGATTGCAGGCGCCTGCCGATACCCCGATATACAGGTCAAAAGGATCGAACCCCTGTGCGCCGAAGGCGTGCAGCACTCCCGCGGAGAATACGCTCCTCATCCCGCCGCCCTCGACGACCAGCGCCGTTTTTTGGGTTTTTCTCTTCATCTTTTAACGGAGAACATATGAAGAGAAAAAAGGGAATTTGGCAAGTCATTTAATCGTCAATTCCTCAAGCTGTATATCCTGTCTTTAATGCCGTCCAGAAAAGACCTGATCTTCTCCTCGATGCCGAACGCCTCGATGTTCTCAAGAAATTTCGGCTTGATCCAGATGATCATTGCAGGCAGCACCGTGAGGGATAGTGTGCCGCTCAGAAACATTGACAGGGTCACCAGAAGTCCCGATATTTTGATAAGCTTGAACGACGAGAAACCGAGGACTGCGAATCCGAGGCCGACCGTAAGTGTGGCGGTGAATATGGAAAGACCGGTCGTACGCAAGGTGTTCTGATACGCCTCCTTGTAGGAGAGGCGTTGGGTAATGTGCTCGTATTTGAATCGCTCGATGAAATGAATGGAGTAATCGATGCCTGCGCCCACGGCGATCGAGGCATTGATGAGGGTCGTATAATTGATCGGGATCCCCCAATACCCCATGAGGCCGAGTGTGGTGATGAGCGTAAAGGATTTCGGCACGGTGGCGAAAAGACCGCCGACGAAAGAGCGGAATATGAAGATGCAGGAGAGCAAAACAACGATCACCGTCACTATGATGGACTCAATCTGATTTACAAAAATTTCCTTGTTCATCACCAGGTTTATGGCCGGCATACCGGATATGATTATCTTCTGCACGTAGGGATCATCCGGAGGGAACAGGTCCTTATACAGCGAATAAAACCTTTGCTGGAACTCCTGCAAAAAGTCCGCCGTGTCGCTTCTCATGAAAACCACGTACTGCATGAGCTTCATGTCGTCGGTGACCAGATACTTGTACACATCCTCACGGGACGCGAGGAACTGGCTCAGGCACACTCCGATAATGCTCCGGTCAGTGAGGGATTTGTCCTGAATCCCGTCCGCCTTTACATCCGGTATCTTATTAAACGCGGGGTTGTCATCGTGATAAAACACCCTGTAGATTACTTTGAGGGTGTCCGTGATGCTCAAAATATTTCCTACGGGCTTGACCGTGGTGCCGTCGATGACCGCACGGGGTTCTTTCAAGGCCTTGAGCTCCTTCCCCAGGGTTTCAATTTTCCTGAGGGTGATCGGCTGCGTAATGTCGGTATGAAAAAAGTCGGAAAGATAATTGAATTTTCCCTGGAATTCTTTGCCCCCGGGGCCGTTTTTATATTTCCTGATGGAATTGATATAGCGACGGGCCTCCTCCCTCTGCCGGTATGATTCTACGGTTTTTATTCTGCCGATGATGTTGTCGATACCCTCCTCCTGAGGAGTCCTCAGGGAGGTCTTCCCGCTCGCCTCTGCGTAGTCCTGTGCCAGATCGCTGAGGTCCGCGGTCGGCGCATGTTTTTCGGGCGTCGAAACGGGACGCGTTCCGTTACCGGCTTCGTAATATTCGTTCAGAATGTCCGTGAAGACCGCCACCCTGTTCTCAATGGCGTCCTCGTTTTTTTCCGGGTCGTTTTTCATCCTGTCAAGATCGGCGATTAAAAACTGATTGGCCGGCTTCACGGTATTGAGATCCGGGTGCCGGGCGAGTAATTTCCTGTACGCGGTGGTAAAGCCGTCTATCCTCTGAGACAAATCGTCCTGCGCGCCCTTGCTCGCCAGGTAGACCTTGTTCCGCATTTTAAACACGATGCACATCTGGCCGGTTCCGGTCAGTTCTTTATTTATGAAATTGCTCGCCTGAAGAATTGGGTTGTTCTTCAAAAACATGAAAGTAATGCTGCTTTCGGTCTTCAGCATGAAGACACCTGCCGCAAAGAATACCGTGAGGCCCAACGAGCCCCAGAACACCGCCCTTGAGTGCCGGGCGGTAAATTCGCCCCCCTTGACCAGTATTCTCTTCACGTACCCTTCAAACTTTGTTTCCGTCGTGCCCTTTATCGGAGGAATAAGGACAAGCACCGCGGGTATAAGCGAAAACGTGAGAAGAAAATTTATGATAATGCCCAGCGAAACGAGTATTCCCAGCCTCTGGATGTCGACTACATCAATAAAAACATCGGAGATGAACGCTGCAAGCGTGGTGATGGCCGATAAAAATATCGCGGTATCGATGCTGTTGGTTGTTTCCAGGAGGGCCGCCTTCGGGTCATACGAGGGTTTCCCCGATATCTTTTCATAATACCGCATGAGATAGTGGATGACGTAGGAGCTGCCCACGGCAATGAGGATGCACGGCATGGCGATCGTGCCCGACGATACCTCGATGCCTGCCAGAAGCATGGCGCCCATGAGCCAGATGATGCTTACCACTACCGTGGTGAGGGGCAGGTAGATCCCGGTGGGCGTCCTGATGCTCAGAAATAGTATGAACAGAATTACAAGAATTGAAAGAAGCATGAAGATTGACAGGTCGCTCACCACGAAATGCTCGAGCAGCGCCTCGGCGACCGGCAATCCGGCAATGTATACGGTAAGATCCTTGGGCTTGTCCTTTTCCGTGATGGCGTTGAATATCTTGTATATTTTACCCACGTCATAAATGTTCGGAACGTTGTATAATTTTGATTCGAGATTGTTTCTGCTGAAGCGATCCATGTGATTGATTACGAATCGGTAAAGATCATCGATGCAATCCTGATAGGTGAGGCTTATGCCCTGCTTTTCATACACATCGTCGCTCGCGATCATTTTGAACGCGTTGTTCAGATATGCCTCGTTCACCTCGCCGGTTTTCAGGGATGCGTAAAAATCCTTGTAATAATATTTGAGGGGTTCAAGGAGATCGAGCAGGTACTCGCGGATTTCGTTCCTGCCGGAGGATACCGTATCTTTTATAAATTCATCATCAACCTTGGTCCCGTCCACGGTCTTGTTGTAGATATTCGTGGGGAAATAATAGTCTTCTCCGCTGAATCGTGACTTCAGCCTGTCCGCGTTCACCATAAGAGGCATTTCCCTTCTGATTATTTCCAGTTTATTATCTATCCGCTTTTCGATAGGGACCATTATGGCGCACGCCTTTCCGTCGGTTGAAAAAAGGGAGCCCTTCAGCAGATCATTGGACATGAGCTCTTTCTTGAGGTAGGGTATGAGCTTTTTCAGCTCGTCATCGCTTGCCGGGAGTTTTTTCATATTCTCAGGGTCAGGGACGATGAGTCCGGCCTTCTCCCTCGCTTTGCTCGTCAGGTTGCCGATTACTATGGTGTTGGTGGCCTTGTTTACCATGACGTCATCCGCATTGATGATGCTCATTATCTGGCCCGGACTCAGTTTTGAGGGAACCTCAACGGTTTCTTCTTTGCCGGTAATGATATTTTTATACGTCTTTTTGATTTTCAAAGATTTAAACTTATTTATTACCGCGTTGACATACCGGAGGGTTTCAGTGTTGAAAATCCCTTCTTTATCATTTTCCACTCCGATAAGGATCATGTCCTTCATGGAGAATTTTTTAAGAGTCAGATGATAATACTTGATGACATCAAGCTTCCGGGAAAAGCTTTTCATTGGATCGACATTTATGTAAAATTTTGTCGCAAGTATGTATGCAAAGAACAGGGTGACAAGAATGATGGCTGCGATCACGGTTTTAGGTCTGTTGATCGAAAATTGAACTAACCATTTCATGATTTTGGTCCTTATTTGAAAAAATTCAATATCGGTATATTATTCGTCGCATGCCCGCGCCATGAAAGATAACGTCATCATCCATGATGTCCTGGCACCCGGCTCAAATTAGAATTCGGCACGAAAACGACGATATCCGGTGCACATGTGCGCCCCGAACATTGGGAGGAATTTTATTATTGAATAAAACACCCCTAAAATTTTATATATCTGTACTGTTTAATCACTAAACTGCATTTTAGAAAATAGAATATTAAAAAATCAATACTAATTTATCAATAAAATTGAAATTTTAGGGTACGATGGCCGTTGATCGGGGCTTTGTATCGTACAAAAAAATTATTATTGACTGGACGGCATGCCGTCTTTTGCTGATAAATGCCGGAATCGACAGGCGGAACCCCTCCGTCGCTTCTGAGAGAACTCATTTGTTTTGATAGACGGCGCCCGGTTTTGTAATTATAATTAATAAGAGTTAACGGACATGGAATGGGAAAAAATACTCCTATCATCGAGAAAAGAGCCGCACATTTCTCAAAACGGGCTTATCGTGCTGGAGAAGCGCTACCTTGCAAAAAACGACAAGGGTAAAATTGTAGAAACTCCCGCCGGGCTGTTCCAACGTGTGGCGAAATTCGTCGCGTCAGCGGATCTCTTGCACGGGAAATCGGCGGACGAGGCGGGGGGCACCGCCGATGTCTTCTACGAGATGCTGGCTGATCTCGAGTTTCTCCCCAACACGCCCACCCTCATGAACGCGGGGCGGCCGCTCGGCCAGCTGTCGGCCTGCTTCGTGCTCCCGGTGGAGGATTCCATGGACAGGATCTTCGACGCGGTGAAGCACATGGCCCTCATCCACAAGAGCGGCGGCGGAACCGGGTTTTCTTTCTCGAAGCTGCGGCCGAAGGACGATATCGTCAGGTCAACGGCCGGGGTGTCCAGCGGTCCCGTCTCGTTCATGAGGATTTTCAACACGGCGACCGAAACCGTGAAGCAGGGGGGCACGCGCCGCGGAGCCAACATGGCGATACTTGCCGTGAACCATCCTGATATTCTCGATTTCGTCAGGTCGAAGGAAAACCGGGACGCGCTCACCAATTTCAACATTTCAGCAGGCATCACCGACGGGTTCATGAAGGCCCTCGAGAAGGACGGGGAATACCCCCTCATAAACCCCAACACCAAAAAGGTGGTGAGGATGATGCGCGCCCGGGAGGTCTTCGATCTCATCGTGCAGAAGGCGTGGGAGAGCGGCGAGCCTGGAGTGGTTTTCCTGGACAGGATCAATGAGGCGAACACCCTGAAAAGCATAGGTATGATGGAGAGCACCAATCCCTGCGTTTCCGGCGACACCATGGTGCTTACATCCCAGGGCCCTCGTACGGTGCACGAGCTGCGCGGGGTACAGTTTACCGCCGTCGTGCACGGCGTCCCGCATGCCAGCGCGCCCGAAGGCTTTTTCGGCACGGGCGTGAAAAAGATCTACCGGCTGCGCACCAGGGAGGGTTACGAAATACGTTGCACCGCCGATCATCCGGTGTTGAGGGCGGCGTCGATCAGCCGCTCATCCATACATGCGGAATGGACCAAGGCGGGGGAGCTTTCCATAGGAGATAAAATCAGCCTCCATAATCACCGGGCCTTGTCCGGATGGAAGGGCGCATATGGATTCAATGAGGGATATCTTGTAGGGCTTCTTTTCGGGGACGGCACGATAAAAAAAGACAAAGCCGTGATTTCCGTATGGCCGCGCAGGATTGCGGTAAACGGAAATCCGATCAATGATCCCGTGATGAGAAAGGCTCTTGAATGCGCACGGAGCATGCCCCATCGCGCCGACTTCAGTGGGTTCGTTGAGGTCAAGGGCAGGGGAGAATACCGGATGTCTCTGGCGGCGGTTAAAACCATATGCCGCGAACTGGGCATTGTCCCGCGCCATAAGACGATTACCCCGGTGCTCGAATCGTGCTCATCCGATTTTTACCGCGGTTTTCTCCGCGGATTGTTCGATACCGACGGTTCGGTTCAGGGTTCTCAGGAAAAGGGGATAAGCGTGCGTATGGCTCAGAGCGATTCTGTTTCGCTGAAAAGGGTGCAGGCCATGCTCCTTCGGCTCGGCATCGTGTCGGTACTGTACGAGAACAGGCGGCCGGAAGGCGAAGCATCGCTGCCCGACGGCAAGGGCGGAATGAGGCTTTACCGCATCAGGGCCCAGCATGAGCTGATCATATCGCGCGATAACCTGATCAGATTCGAGGAACAGATAGGCTTTACCGATCAGGAAAAATCGCTGAAATTATCGAATCTTCTCGCGTCCTACAAGCGATCGCTCAACAGGGAGCGCTTTCTGGCCGAAGTGACTGAAATCGTTCCGGTCGGCGACGAGGAGGTTTTTGACGTCAGCATTCCCGGTGCCAACGTTTTCGACGGTGGGGGGTTTGTGCTGCATAACTGCGGCGAACAGCCGCTGCTCCCCTATGAGTCATGCAATCTCGGCTCCATCAATCTGAATAAAGTCTTGAGCAGGGGAAAGTCGGGATACGAGATCGATTTCGGCCATCTGCGCGATCTGACCAGGAAGGCGGTCCATTTCCTCGATAACATCATCGACCTGAACAGATACCCGCTCGGGGAGATTCAGGACAACACCCTGGCCAACCGTAAGATCGGGCTCGGTGTCATGGGATTCGCGGACGCACTCATCCGCCTCGGTATATCCTATGATTCGGAGGATGCAGCCGGGGTCGCCGAGCGCATCATGTCCGCGATACAGGAGGAATCAAAGGCCGCGTCCCGGGACCTGGCGAAGGAGCGCGGTCCGTTTCCCAACTTTCCCCATTCAACTTACGCGGCGCAGGGTATGGAGCCGCTGCGAAACGCCACGACCACGACCATCGCCCCCACGGGCACCATAAGCATCATCGCGGGCTCGTCAAGCGGGATCGAGCCGCTCTACGCGCTCGCGTACGTGCGCAACGTGCTCGACAATCAGCTCCTCGTGGAGGTCAATCCGCTGTTTGAGGAGACGGCGCGCGCGGGAAGCTTCTACAGCGGTGAAATTATGGAGCAGGTCGCCGAAAGCGGTTCCGCGGCCGATGTCGGCGGAATCCCGGAAGAGGTGAAACGGCTGTTCGTGTGTTCCCACGATATATCCCCCGAATGGCACATACGGATCCAGGCCGCGTTTCAAAAGCACGTGGACAACGCCGTATCAAAGACCATCAATTTCAGAAGCTCGGCGACGAAAGAGGAAATAGAGGGGGCATACCTTCTGGCGTACCGCCTCGGATGCAAGGGAGTGACCGTGTACCGTGACCGTTCACGGGAAAACCAGGTTCTCTCCACCCGGACGAAGCCCGCCGTCCGCGCGGCCTTGAACAATAAGCCGGCTGCGGCGGGCGCTCACCTGGCCCCCCGGTCTCGCAAACAGGTCACCTGGGGCACGACACGGAAGATCACCACCGGATGCGGCACCCTGTACGTCACCATAAACGAGGACGAGCACGGCCTTTTTGAGGTGTTTGCGGCAATGGGCAAGGCCGGGGGATGCGCCGCAAGCCAGACGGAGGCGGTGAGCAGGCTGATATCCCTCGCCCTCAGAAGCGGCATCGACAAGGAGCAGATCATCAAGCAGATCAAGGGGGTGCGCTGCCCCAATCAGGTCTGGGAAAAGGGAGGGCGGATATATTCATGCGCGGACGCCATAGCCAAGGCCCTGGAGCAGTATATCGGAGGAGATTTCGCCGAACGAGGGAATGATCTCGACCTCGCCAAAAACAGGGCCGAGATCAACGGCAGGGGGAGCGACTCGGTCATGGTCGGGGTATGTCCCGACTGTCACGGCCCCCTCGAGTTCGAGTCGGGGTGCTCCGTGTGCCGCTTGTGCGGATTTACGCGGTGCGGATGATCCGGGGAAATTTCAACAAGGAGAAAAGCCATTACACGCGAACATAAGGGAAAATATTCGGCCAAGCACGAAGGGAAAGTTCCCGATCCGAGGGTCGTTGACGCGGTATCGCGCGTCGCGTCCGACGGTGCGATTACGTGCGTCCAGGCATTCCAGATAGCCGAAGAGACGGACGTAACCCCTGAGGAGGTAGGCGTCGCCCTCGACATGAGGGAGGTGCGGATCACCAGGTGCCAGCTCGGACTGTTCGGGTATGCTCCTGAGAAAAGGGTCGTTCGGCCGGCCGAATCGGTGTCCGAATCGATTCGCAGTGCGGTAACCGCAAAGCTCGAGTCAGGACGGCTCTCCTGCGCCGATGCGTGGGAGATCGCGGAAAAGCTTCATCTGAGGAAGATGGACGTTTCATCCGCGTGCGAGAAGTTGAATGTCAGGATCTCGCGCTGCCAGCTGGGCGCTTTCTAAGCGGGCGCGTGAGCCGGTCCCGTTCACTTGAGCGCGTCTTCAATCCGGTCGAGTGCGGCTAATACATTTTCACGGGAATTAAAAGCGCTCAGCCTTACATACCCCTCGCCGCACGAGCCGAAGCCCGCGCCCGGAGTGCACACGACCCCCGCATGCTCAAGGAGCCTGTCGAAAAATTCCCAGGAGTCTGAACCGCACTTCACCCATATATAGGGCGCGTTCAAGCCCCCGAAGCAGGAAAAGCCGATCCCTGCAAGCCGCTCCCTGATCAGGCCCGCGTTTTTGAGGTAATAGTCCCCGAGCTCCCTCACCTGCCGTCTTCCTTCCTCGGAGTACACCGCTTCCGCCGCGCGCTGCACCGGATATGAAACGCCGTTGAATTTCGTGGTCTGCCTCCTGAGCCAAAGCTCCCGCAGATGCACCGGCTCACCGGTCCCGGCGTAGGCGCGGCATTCCCTGGGTATGACGGTAAAGGCGCACCGCGTGCCGGTGAAGCCCGCGGTCTTGGAGAAGCTGCGGAATTCGACGGCGACCTCGCGGGCGCCCTCGATCTCAAAGATGCTGTGCGGAAGGCCGTCGTCCCGTATGAAGCTCTCGTACGCCGCGTCAAAAAGGATGAGCGATCCGTTCTCCGCCGCGTACCTGACCCATTCGGCGAGCCTATGTTTGTCGGCCGTTGCTCCCGTGGGATTGTTGGGAAAGCAGAGGTAGATGAGGTCCGCGCGCTCCTTCGGAACCACAGGAACGAAGCCGTTCGACTCTGTCGAATCGAGATAGATGAGCCCCTGGTACCTGCCGTCTCGGTTTTCGCCGGTCCTTCCCGCCATCACATTGGTATCCACGTATACAGGGTAGACCGGGTCGGGCACCGCTATGGCCAGGTCCAGGCTGAAAAGCTCCTGGAAGTTGCCGGTGTCGCATTTGGCGCCGTCGCTTACGAATATCTCATCAGGTTCGATGCGTATGCCTCGTTCCTGAAAATCGTGAGCGGCGATCGCCTCGCGAAGGAACTGGTACCCCTGCTCCGGGCCGTATCCGCGGAAGGTTTTTTCAGCGCCCATTTCTTCCACCGCTTTATGGAATGCGGCGATGCAGGCGGGGGGCAGGGGGCAGGTCACGTCGCCGATTCCGAGCCTGATTATTTCCCTGCCCGGATTTTTGGCCGCGTAATTCGCGACCCTGCGCGCGATATCGGTGAAAAGATATGAAGCCTTGAGCTTCAGGTAGTTTTCATTGATTCGTATCATACGCGTGTGTGAACCGTCTTGCGAAAAATAGTCCTCTTACGAGGCCTTGATAGCGCTCTCCCCACGTCGCATGAGGAAAGCCGCATCATGAAGAAACACTGCTTATATTGGGCATGGATGTGTCTTTTGTCAATTCGAAGTGGGTAAATTAAGTAAATTATTTAATGTGGTTCATCGAGTGAGGTTCAAAAATAAATGACAATCTTGATCCTTAAATAATTGCGCTCTTTGAAAGAGGGGGAAAAATCAACCCTCGTAATTTGAGCTGTTCAATTATTACGCAACGCACAAACTTGCTTCAATGATTGGTTTATCATTACCTTCGCGATATAAGTTGAACCTGTTGCCGTTTTTAATTTTTTGATTTTTAAGTATTAATGCGCTTTCATAATACACCGGTCCTTTAAGAAAAAAATCCAGCCTGAGAGGTTTATTTTTGCTCAATTCGGGAAGGGAAGAAACGCATTTCGCTACGACTCTTATAGGTTGTGCAAAGTCCCTTTCAAATCCGAGAAGGCGCGCATAAAGCGTCCAATAGTGAATCCCGTTGGTATCTCCCGAAATTCGAGCGAATCGGAATCTGTCTTTTGCTGCCAGATACCATTCGTGTTCTACTTGCGCGTTATTAATAGGATCAAGCTTGGGTGGGGTGTAGTATTCGTTTATAGCCGTGAAATTGCCGCGTACGAAATAGGTGGTTGTGCTGTCCCATACCTTCTCTTTTCCTATACTTGCCTCGGAAATAATATCTAGCTCGAGGCCTTTGGAGCTGACTCGCGGTCCTGAATTGTAACAATCGATGTCGAGGACTTCATCCGAAGAGATGCCGCGATGCATGAGTATACTGTTGCGCGTATTCAGTATTTTGAACAGCGAAAACGGCATCTCCTTTCTGCATAGGATTCTCATCATGTAGGGATACGCAAGAGTTAGCGGATAAAGAATGTTAATATCCGGCGTGGGTGGAATTTCGCAGATATTATAAAAATCATTCAAGTGCGTACGATCAATACTTGCGCCGGATCTGATCGCGTGTATCTCCGGCACATTTTCGCAGGATTTCAACCTGCTGCTTCGATTCATGAGGGCCTGCCATAATGTAAACAATGCGGAAGGGTTGTCATTGAAATTCATATGAATTGTGCCGGCCATAGTATCCTCCTTATTTTTTCTCCCTCGGCATTGATAATGAAAGCCAGGCGGAGTCCGCGAGTTCGGTTATCGCCTTTTCGATTTTTGTAAGGGCCTTGCCGGAAAGATGCAGTCTGGCGAATTCCTGACACGGCCCGAGCAATATGGCGATCATCACGTCCCACGGGATCCGTCGGATGGCGCCGCTCTCGACATGGCGCATGAACCATTTCGAGATCCTTTGAACAAACGCTTTATTCAATATATTGAATCGTTGTTCCGTGCCGATTAAGAACGAGAAATGGCGTTTTTGGAAAAGATACCGAGCCCAATCCGGATTGCGGGCGACCCATGTTAAATGAAACCGAACAATTGCCTTAATCCCCTGGAATGCGCCCCTTTGTTTTTCGAGATCATTCAGCAAACCGGACTGATACTCGGTGATTCCCTCCAGATAAACCTCGGCCGCGAGCTGTTCCTTGCCCTTAAAATGATGGTAGACGCTTCCGTTGCTCGCTTTGGAGCGCACACATATGTCCTGCATGGTCGTCTCGTTATAGCCGAGCTCGGTAAAACAATTTAGTGCGGCGGCGATTATTTCACGCTTCCGCAAGGGGGAGCGGGAGTGAGTCGATTCCATCCTTTTCATATTGGAATTAAATTCTAGAATAAAATTCTGGTCAATAGTTTTTTCATCCCTTTTGCTGTTTTTTTAGAATGCGATTTTGCAAACATTTATTGCAGCGCCCGCTCTTTCCGATAGGAAAGCATCCAAACCCTCGCCCGGGCTCCGGGGTTGAGGCGCGTAAAAAATATCATTAAATGTTTTCGAGAATTTCCTTATGCTAAAAAATACCTTGTGCCGGAACGCCGGCGGGTATTTTATAAACCCGGGTCTTACTCGATAGAAGCCGAAAGATTTGAAGCGGGTAAAAGACCCGATGACAACGGGGGAAGACTCGTTTTCAGGGATTTTAAAGCATCCGGCGGGATGATCACGTATATAGCTTCATCAATATCAACGCGATGCCCGCAGCCAGCAGCATGGCACCGAGTACGGTGAGTAATTTTTTTCTCGCCCTCAGATGCTCATTTTTTGATACGTGCGGTATCAGGATCAGCAGGGGCCCTAATATCAGGTCAATCGCTATGAAAATATATTCGTCCAAGTTGTTCATTTTTGGCAGTTAATATAATAAG
>CAZHAD010000092.1:0-9488 GCA_964529965.1 uncultured Leptospirales bacterium
CGCACCGGTCCGTGTCGATGATGATATAATACTCGCCGGACCCGTCCGCGTATCCGTAATGCGCCCTCATGAGGCCGCCCTGCGTTTACGTGCTTTTTTTTCGAACAGCTCCCTGCCGAATATCGCGGCCCCCAGGGCGCCGACGATCTGGGGTTCGAAGCATATGTGTGCCCTCATACCGACGGACTCCTCAAGGCGTGCGCCCCACCACGTTCCCGTAGATGACGGCGACGTCCATCGCCTGCAGAATTTCCCGCGGTATGAGCACGGAGCTGAACACGACCGGTTTCCCGTCCGCTTTCGCCTGCTGGATTAAAGTGCATTTCATGCTTTTCTTTTGAGGCGGGCCTTGACTGCGAGAAAACAATTGATGCAGATTAAAAAACTCCGCGGTTTGCCGCGGAGTTTTTTAATTGCGTTATCGGTTCAGGATTTTTTCTTTTTTTTCATCTCTTCCTCGCGCAGTATTTTACGGAGGATCTTTCCGACCGCCGATTTCGGGAGCGATTCCCTGAACTCAACCAGCTTGGGGACCTTGTACCCGGTGAGCTTGGTCTTGCAGAACTCGATGATCTCCTTGTCGGTCGCCTTTTCCCCAAGCTTGAGCACTATGTAAGCCTTAACGGTCTCGCCCCGGTATTCGTCCGGCACGCCGACGGAAACCGCCTCCGCGATCTTCGGATGCTGATACAGCACCTCGTCGATCTCCCGGGGATAGATGTTGAATCCGCCCGCGATGATCATGTCCTTTTTTCGGTCTACGATGAAGATGTAGCCGTCTTCGTCGCGGATCGCCACGTCGCCCGTGTAGAGCCACCCGTCCTTGAGCTGGCCCGCGGTCTCCTCAGGGTTGTTCCAGTAGCCCTTCATGACGAGGGGCCCCTTCATGACGATCTCGCCCGGCTCGCCCTGCTTCACCTCATCGACGCCGTTTTCGACGTCCACCAGGCGTACGTCGTTGTCCGGGAACGGTATTCCGATGCTTCCCGCCTTCTTGAGGCCGAGGATCGGGTTGGAGATTCCGAGCGAGGTGGACTCGCTCATGCCCCATCCCTCGCTGAAGAAGATCCCCATGTCCTGAACCTTTTCGATGAGCTCCACCGGCATGGGGGCCGCTCCCGAGTTCAGGAGCCCGAGGCGCTTGTCGAGGTTGAGCTCCGCCGCTTTGGGATGGCTTATGACCGCGGTGATCAGCGTGGGCACGGCGGGGAAGAAGTAGATGCTCTCAAATTTGGCGATGATTCCCATCATCTCCTCGATGTCGAAGCGCGGCACCAGGATCTGGGTTGCACAGGAGAAAAAGGACCAGTTCATGGCAACGATGTTGCCGTATACGTGAAAATAAGGGAGGACGCTGAATACGTTTCTCCTTTCAGGCGGCGAGTTTACGGCGGTGGCATTGCCCCACAGGGCGGCTTGGAATGTCGCGGCCACGATGTTGGCGTGCGTGAGCACGGCCCCTTTGGGTACGCCCGTGGTGCCGCCGGTGAACTGGATCATTGCCGGGTCCTCGGGCACGATGGGCACGCGGGGCAGCCTCGTATCGGAGGTGTTATCGATAATCTCGGAGAAGTGGTGCCATCCCTCCTCCTTGTTCAGGTCGAGCTCCTTGGCGGTGCTCACGGGAAAGCCCTTGACAAAGTCGGTGACCTTGGTCACCACCACGCGTTTGAGCCCCGTCTCCTTTGCAAGCGGTCGTATCTTGTCGAGCACCATGTCGAAGGTGATCATTGTTTCCATCTCGGTGATCGTGATGATGTGCTTCAGCTCTTCAGGAGTGTAGAGGGGGTTCATGTTCGTCACGATCCCGCCCACGGACAGCGTCGCCAGGTATGCGATCACGAACTGCGGGCAGTTGGGAAGGTGTATCCCGACCCGCTCTCCCTTCTTGACTCCGAGCTTGCCGAGGCCGTTCGCCAGGCGGAGCATCATGAGCCTGACTTCCCAGTAGGTCATCTCACTGCCGAAAAAGTTTAAGGCCGGTTTATCCGGGTAAGCCCCTGTCGGTATCTGGAAAATGCCCTGAGCGGGCAGCCTCGGATAGCGTATAGTGGTGGGCACGTTATAATCATAGTGCCGGTGCCATGGTTTTGTTTCCATTTCTTCCTCCCGGATAAATTAATGTATCGCAGCGCGCCCGCTCTTTCCGATAGGAAAGCCTCCAAACCCCGTCCCGAACTCAGGGGTTGAGGCGCACAAAACATGCGAAAAAATACCCGCAGCTTGCTGTGTGGGTATTTTATATTCGAATTCTGAGAAAACGAAATCACTCCTTAAAAATCAGCCGGCCATATACATGGATTTTGCGGCGCTTTTTTTAATAAATTATTCGTTATTGGATTATAAATTTCCCTTCGAGTTATTCATGGCAATCGATTTCAAACCAGCTTGATGACTTAATTTATGCCGGAAAAGCTATAAAAATGCACGGCTGTGTCAAGAACTATCCGGCGGTTTATTTTTTTTATTTATCATTACTTATTTAAATGATTCATTTTATTTTGCATCAATGTAACCATCGCCCGCCTGCGGACAATACTCTTCTTGACAATCGAATCAAAAGGTGGAAGTATGATATACAGACCAGCTCAACATATTTGCCGTGGGGCAACCACTGACTTGCAGATAAGCAGCTCCTATGTTTCAAGATATTACGGTAACATTTATCTTTATCATCGGGTGTTTCTCATTAATCATCTCAATCGGCCAGCTCTTTGTCCGCACCAGACGCATTGAGAACTACAATCTTGCGGTAATATTTTTTTGCATATCGATTTTATTATTTCAGGCATTTTTTATTTTTAACGGAGTGATCTTTATTTACCCGAATATCCTTTTTTTTTATCTGACCCTTTCTGCTCTTCTCGGACCGTTGCTCTATTATGCGTATTTTTTTCTATGTCTGCCTGATGTAAAATTGCCCAAGAAAACGCTTCTCCTGTTGCTTCCTGCATTATTCATGATGGCCGGCGATTTCAGCTATCTGTTTAGCCCTTATGAGAATAAAATAATCATGCTCAAATATCTTTACAAATCGGGGCCAGCGCCGGATGAACTAATAATGAAAAATTTATTCATTCTCCCCTATATTGGTAATTCAATCTCCCAGGTCCTCATTCTTTTAAAATTGATCTCCATCAGGAATTCGGTGAAGGTGCGCAATATAGTCGACATATCAATTGTGCATACAGTTGTAGGATTTTTGATTACTATTATGTTTTTTTTCGCATATCTCATACGTTCGATACAATTTTTAAAAATTGCAACGGTCGTGCTTTGTCTGAGCACCGCCGGCGCTTTCTTGATAAATCAGCGGTATCCCGAATATCTCCAGCTGGTCATCATCGACACGGTAAGAAAACGCTATGTGCGCTCAAGGCTGACCGGCATCGATGCCGAATCCGTCGGCAAATACCTGGTCGATCTGATGGAACATGAAAAGATGTTCGCGGATGAAGATCTTTCCCTTAAGAGGCTCGCCTATGAGCTTTCAATCACGCCCCATCAGCTCTCTCAGTTCCTGAATGAAAAGCTCAATTCCAATTTTAATACATTTGTAAACCGCTATAGGGTGGATGAGGCAAAAAAAATGCTTGTTGAAGAGCCTGACAGGCCGATCATGTCGGTTTGCAGCGGCGTGGGATTCAACTCGAAATCCGTCTTTTATAAAGCCTTTGTACAATCAACCGGGATGACCCCGCATAGATACCGGAAGGAAATCAAGTCAGAGAAAGAGGAGTAACCCTCTCCGTTTGCCATTATTCGAGATCATACCTTCCCGTATCCATGGCTTGTGATATACTTCATTTCTCATGCTCTGACTCCGCCCTAAGAGGCCGGTGAAAGACATGAAAGTTTTAAATTATAATTCACAACTTTTATCTGAAAATTTTGATATATATGTCATTGACAAGAATTGTAATTAGTATACATAATTTAAAGGATAGAAACATGTATATCCAACAATCAAGTAACGCGGACACGACGGATACAATATTTATTATTGAATGAGGAGGTTTTACATGGAACATTATAAATTATTCATAAATGGCGAGTTTGTCGATGCGCAAAGCGGCAAGACATTTGAGACACTGGATCCCGGGACGGAGCAGCCCATCGCCACCGTGGCCCAGGCGGGCAAGGCTGAAGCCGAGGCCGCCATAGGCGCCGCGCGCAAGGCCTTTGACAGCGGGATATGGAGCGGCCTCGCTCCAGCCAAACGTCTTGAAAAATTGCAGGATTTCGCCGACCAGATCGCCCAACAGGGTCTGCGCCTGGCCATGACCGAATCCATGGACGGGGGGCAAATCATCAACCTGGCCAAGGTGATGCCCCTGCTCAGCGTCGGATTTGCACGCAATATCAGCCTGTACGCGGCCACAAAATTTCCCTGGGAAGAAGAAATTCCGGCCTCCGGAAACGCGTTCGGTCCCGGCCGCGAGTTTGTCCGCCGCGAGCCGATCGGCGTATGCGTGGGGATTATTCCCTGGAATTTCCCGATGCTTATGGCCATGTGGAAAATGATCCCGGCCCTCGCCATGGGTAACACCGTGGTATTGAAACCGGCCTCGTACACCCCACTGACCGCCCTGATCCTTGCCGAGGCCGTGAAAACCGCCGGCCTTCCCAACGGCGTGGTGAACATCATCCCCGGTTCCGGCGGAGAGCTGGGGAAAATCCTGTGCACCCACCCGGATGTGGACAAGATCGCATTTACCGGGAGTACGGAGGTGGGGCGCCAGATCATGCGTATGGCATCCGAAACCGTGAAGAAGGTAACGCTCGAGCTGGGCGGCAAATCGGCCAACATCATACTTGACGACGCAGACATGGATTTGGCGATTGAAGGGGCCGCATACGGAACCTTCTCCCATCAGGGCCAGATATGCGAATCGGGAACGCGCGTGCTGGTCTCGTCAAAAATTTACAATAAGTTCGTCGAAAGGTTCAAAAAGCGAGCGGAGGCCCTCCGTGTCGGATACCAGATGGATCCCACCTCTCATATGGGGCCATTGGTCAGCAAGGAGCAGCTTGCGACAGTTGAAAGCTACGTCAAGTTGGGTAAAGAGGAGGGCGCGGAGCTCGTCACGGGCGGAAGCCGCGTTGAGGTGAAAGGCATAAAGGGCGGATATTATTACGCCCCCACCGTATTCGCGAACGTGAAAAACAAGATGCGCATAGCCCAGGAGGAGATATTCGGCCCGGTAGTCAGCATTATAGAATTTGACAGCGACGAAGAGGCGATCGCGATCGCGAACGACTCCATATACGGTCTGGGCGGAGGGGTGTTTTCCTCTAATATCGCCAGGGCGGAGCTCGTCGCGCGCGGCGTGCGCACCGGGACCATGTGGATCAACAATTACCATATTTTTTCTGACTTCTGCCCCTTCGGCGGGTATAAGCAATCGGGCGTGGGCAGGGAGCTCGGCGCCCCGGGGCTTCATGAATACGCCCAGGTCAAAAGGATTCATGTTAACTATACCGCCGACCGAAACACCAATATGAATTTCTCGCTCATTTCGGACAATAAAAAAGTCGATGGCTTTGGATACAATTGCCCAACCAACGTGATCGGCGGTCATGGCACCCTGAGCGCGATATACAAGGAGATAACTAACTTGGGGTGCAAACGGGCGCTCATACTCACCGATCCAGGCGTCAGGAAGGCGGGACTAGCCCAACTCGTACAGGACGCGCTCGTGGATTTCTGCGTGGGCGTTTATGACAAAATCCCGGCCGACCCGGACCTTGAATCGGTTGACAAAGCGGTTGAAGCCGCACGTGAACTCAAGGCGGATTGCATTGTCAGCGTAGGCGGCGGAAGCGTCATCGATACCGCAAAGACGGTATGCGTCACCTTAAAGAACGGCGGCAAGGCCAACGACCATCTCAATCTCCTGGTGCTGTCCGAGCCGCAGACGCCGCATATTGCGATTCCCACGACATCGGGCACCGGCAGCGAGGTCACCAATGTTGCGGTTATAACGAGCAAGGGCGCGGGACGCAAGCTGTTCATCGTGGATTCGCATATCATGCCGAATATAGCCATTCTGGATCCCCGCTTCACCATGACGCTCCCCAAGGAGATGACGGTCACCACCGCCATGGATGCAATGACCCATGCGGTCGAGGCTCTTACGAGCATCATGTCGAACCCGATCTGCGACGGCCAGGCGCTGCACGCTATACGTCTCATCGGCGAGAATTTGCCTCTCGTGGTCGCGGACGGTAAAAACGAGAAAGCCAGGCTTAACATGCAGATAGCCGCCACCATGGCGGGATGGGCGTTCACCATAGCCCAAGTCGGGCTGGCTCACGGCATGGCTCATACGGTGGGCACCCTGCATCATGTTCCCCACGGCGCAGCATGCGGCATCGTGCTTCCCAAGGTAATGCGGTATAACGTCGATCACGCACCGGAAAAGCTGGCCATGGTGGCCCAGGCGCTCAATGTCGACACCAAAGGAATGAAGGCGCGCGACGCGGCCCTTGCCGCGGCAGATGCCGTAGAGGCCCTCATGAAAAAGGCGGGACATCCGATGAAGCTGCGCGAGGTCGGGGTTCCGGAGGAGAGCCTCCCCTTGTGCGCCATGCACGCGATCGCGGACACCGCCGATCTGTTCAATGCGCGCCCGGTGAACGACCCTGGAGAGGTACTGGAGCTTTACAAACAGGCGTATTAGAAAGTTCGAATGGGTTTTTCGCGCGTTGCGATAAATGAGCAACTTCACTCCCCCCGCCGGCTTTGACGGCGGGGGGTTTTTCCATGCTCAGCGGAAGAATTTATCACAAGAGCTTTGAGGGGAGCGGTAATGATAGCCAGGGACAATGAATTTTCCGAAGAATATGTCAAGACATGGGACGATGGCGCGAGTAAGGATGCACCGTTTATAACCCTGGGTGTCGAGGCGATATTGTATGATTTTTACGGCGACCTCTTGGACGCTCCCCCTCCATTCCCGGTCTCTCCGGGTGGCCGCACCCTTGATCTGGGTTGCGGGTGGGGAAGGGTTCTCAAGCCGGTATTGGACAGGAGGGCAGACGCGGTTGGGATCGACATATCCGAAAACATGCTTACCCTGGCGAAAGATCATCTTCTGAGTAACAGGCTCACGCCCCTGCTCGTGCGGGGCGACGGCACGCGGCTCCCCTTCAGGGATGAAAGCTTCGATCTCGTCTATTCGCTCCTGGTCCTGCAGCACCTGTCCAAAAAGAACGGAGCCCTGCTTTTGAACGAGACAGCCAGGATACTGAAGCCGGGGGGCGTCGCATATATCAGGGTACCAGCAAGATTTGCCCCGGAGAATCTGCTCTTCTGTTTTTTACAGTTTGTAAGCATCCATCTTTTCCGCCAGAGGGATCCGATAAGAATGAGGTTCTACCGGATCGGGGAGATAAGGAAAATATGCAAATCCATATATAAAAATTGTACTATTACCGCCCACGAGTTCAGGCCTCCCTGGAATTTCCACACCCGATGGACATGGCACTATATCCTGATACCAAGGAGATTCCATAAGAGTCTACGGAAATTATCCGACAAAATAGAAAGCCTGGCAAATGGTTCCCTGAGTTTTCTGAAGCATTTCGGTGTTGTGCTCATGGTGAGAGTGGAAAAATAAAAGGGCGCGCCTTATGACAGGCGCGCCGCGTCGTGGATTTTTTTCTGCTTTTCAATCGTTAAATAAATTTTGTTTCTATTTTTGTTGTTTCTTCCTCTCCTCCTCCCTGAGGATCTTCCGCAATATCTTGCCCACGTTGCTCTTGGGAAGCTCCTTCCTGAACTCAACCATGGTCGGTAGCTTGTACTTGGCGAGCTTGGTGGCGCAGTATTCGATGATCTCCTGCTCGGTTGCGATCTCCCCTTCCTTCAGCACGACAAAGGCCTTGATCTGCTCGCCGCGCGCGGGGTGCGGCACCCCGATGGAGCACGCCTCCATGATTTTGGGATGGGTGTACAGAACCTCATCTATGTCGCGGGGATAGACATTATAGCCTCCGGAGAGAATCATGTCCTTCTTGCGGTCCACGATGTAGAAGTATCCTTCTTCATCCATTTTGGCGATGTCGCCGGTGTAGAGCCATCCGTTTCTGAGGGTATTGGCCGTTTCCTCCGGTTTTTTCCAGTAGCCCTTCATAACCTGGGGGCCCTTGACAATGAGCTCGCCCGATTCGCCGACCGGCATGTCCTTCATTCCGTTTTCCAGGTCTACGATTCGGACCTCCGTGTCCGGATACGGGAGCCCGATGCTCCCCATTTTCTGCTTGCCGTCAAAAGGATTGGCGTGGGTGACCGGAGAGGCCTCGGTCATTCCGAATCCTTCAGAAATCTGCGCGCCTGATCTTCTGTTGAACTCTCTAAAAACCTCGTTGGGGAGCGGGGCGCTGCCGGATACGATTCTTTTCAGGCAAGTCAAGTCGAGCTTGTCAAAATCGGGGTGGTTCAGCAAGCCGATGAACATTGTGGGAACAAGTGCTCCCACGGTCGGCCGGTATTTCTGTATGACATCAAACAGCGTTTCCGGCGTGGGCCTGGTGAGAAGCACGCACGTCCAGGCCTTTAAAACCGTCAGATTCAAAGTCGTAGACATTCCAAACACGTGAAAGAACGGGAGGGCGCCGATGAATATCTCATTATCTCCTCTCTTTAATACGGGGTCCCAGACATTAATCTGCTGAAGCTGCCTGCTCAGGTTTGCATGGGTGAGTACGGCACCCTTGGTTACTCCCGTGGTGCCTCCGGTGTACTGTAACATTGCAATATCGTCGAACGCGATATTGACCAGAGGCGGATTCGGGGGATATTTCGCAATGAGCTCCTTCCATTTATACACGTTTTCCGCCGGCTTCGGCTCGACTGCAAGTATTGTTGAAGGATCCACCGAAGGTCCGAAATAGTCTTTAAGCGATACATACACGATCTGTTTGATGGTGGTCTTCGGCCTGAGGTCGATCATGTTGTTTGCGAGCAGGTCAAGCGTTATTAGGACTTTCGATTCAGAGTTATTGAATTGATACTCGAGTTCTTTGGCTGAATAGAGAGGATTATTCATCACGACCTTTGCGCCTATTTTAAGAATCCCATAATATGCTGCCACGGTCTGGATCATGTTCGGCAGATGAATGGACACGCTGTCGCCCTTCCTCACGCCGAAATCGGCCAGGCAGGTTGCAAAGCGGTATACCATGTCCTTCAGATCTTTGTAAGAAATCCTGTAATCCTGGGAAATAAACGCTGTTTTATTAGGATAGTCACGTACGGCATCTTCCAGGTAGTCTCCGAGTATCTTTTCCCGATATATGACAGTGGACGGGACCCCCTTGTCGTAGAAAGCGAGCCACGGCTTGTCCTGGTAGGTAACTTTCTTTTTTATCACGGGAATGGCGGTTTTCTCTACGGCTGCCTTGTGCGTGATTTTCTTTTTTGCTGCCTTTGGTGCCGCTTTCTTTTTTACGACTTTTGGTGCCGCTTTCTTTTTTACGACTTT
>CAZHAD010000092.1:9588-12456 GCA_964529965.1 uncultured Leptospirales bacterium
TTGGTGCCGCTTTCTTTTTTACGACTTTTGGTGCCGCTTTCTTTTTTACGACTTTTGGTGCCGCTTTCTTTTTTACGACTTTGCGTGCCGCCTTCTTTTTTGCAACCTTGCGCGTCGCCTTCTTTTTTGCAACCTTGCGCGTCGCCTTCTTTTTCATGATACAATTACCCCCTTTTAATTATTTCTTGAAATTCAACGCAATGAAAAAACGATTCGGCAGATAATCATGTGCTAGATTAAGCAATTCTATATATGATTATTCCACGTTTCCTTTTCTAATAATTCCAAGGCATGCAATAGGGTAATATATATGTAAATGCGTGAAACCCTGACTATGAATACGAAAACTAAAATAATATTATTATCTAATTCTATGCAGTCAAGCTCTTTTATAAGACACCTTTATAAAAAATCATGCCCAATCGTTGACTTTAATTGTTATTCATATCTATCATTCAAGGTGTTCGGGAAATCCTTAAGGTTCAGACATACAATCAATCACGGAACAGATTCATGAATCTGACGAGCCTCATTATCCCGCCCTTGATAGAGATATCACCCCTGGTAAAAGCAATGGCCGGATTTTTTATCACAGCGCCCGCTCTTTCCGATAGGAAAGCCTCCAAACCCCGGAGCTCTGCTCCGGGGTTGAGGCGCGCAAAACATTATAAGCGCATCAAAAAACTGTTTTTTTCATTCGCTATCTCTTTCCATGTCTGTGAATTCATGGTGACGGTAGTTTCTTATTTTTTTGCCGAACGGTCTACCCCTACATGTGCACGGCCGCCCTTACGACTTCGCTGCTTTCCATGGTATCGACAAAGACGGTCCAATCCTTTCCCACCAGCATGATGCTGTTAGCGAGCCTGCATCCTAGCCCCATGTACCATATAGCCGGTTACTTTTATGACTGAAATGCGCTACCGGTTTCATAAAATTTTTTCAGCAATTACCTTGACGAATTTAATATGCTTTATTACTTTGTGATATAAAGATACTTTGTAATGAAAAGTAACTTTATATCACAAAGTATAGGGCCATAATGATGAACGGAAAAAAATCACACGATATTGAAAAGTATGCCAGCGATCTTGCTACTATCAAATCCCTGCTGCTCTCAGTGGAGGAAAAGACACTGATTGAAATATGGGCTTTTCTCACCTGGGGGGTCATTATACTTATCGGCACGGGACTTCATGCCCTGATGCGATTTTACTATCACTTGGATTATTCAGATGTCTTTTATATAATCTGGTTGCCGTTGTTCCTTATCGCGATTTTTCTGGAGACTGCGGCTTGGATTAAAAAAATATCGCGGGATTCTCTTCCTTTTTTCTCAAGACCGATGATAAAATTTTGGTTGAGCGCTCTCGGGACTATGGTCGTTACGGGTTTCGTAATCTATGTGGTAATCAAATCAGGCTCCCTTGTCTACCTGCCCGCAGTCATCATGATGTCATTTGCACTATTCCTTCTTATTTATGCCCAGATGTCCTATCTTCAGATGTATATCTATGGATATCTTCTTATTATTTTTGCTATCATTCAGAATATTATCAGCCCCAATCTCGACATACAAATCATTCTCTCGGGTATAGTTCTGGGAATAGTATTCATAATATGCAGGATATTTCTCGGGAAAAAAGAAAAAATCGCCAATGAAAAGCCCTGAACTTTACATACAATTCGACAACATCTTTTTTGAAAAGACGCGCCTGTCGATAATGACTATCCTTTACAAGGAAGATCTCGTTTCTTTTAACCGATTGAAAAAAATCATTGGCAGTACGGATGGAGCCATTTATACGCATTTGCAGAAATTAAATGAGGCTAATTACATCACTCGAAAAAAGGAAATAATCGGAAGCAAGCTGCAGACCTTCTATTCCATGACTAAAGAGGGTCGCTCACTTTTTAGTAGGTATCTTTCTTTCATGGAAAAGATAATTATGCAAAGCGGCAACAAAGAAAGATAACAATTGGAGAAAATCATGAAAACCTTATTGAAAGAAATTATCTCCGCCGCAGCAGCAGTGGTTCTCCTCGCGGGCGGTGTTTTTGCGCTGTCCGGCAAGCAGATCATCAAAAAGTCGGAACAGGCGGTCAGGGGTGACACGCAGATATCGCTTGTTGATGTAATCATAAAAACGAGGCGCTGGACCCGGACACTGAGGGTGAAGACGTGGGACAACCGGCTGGAAAAAAAGACATTCGTCGAGATTCTGTCGCCCCCCAAGGACGCGGGCAACCGCTTTCTCATGATTTCAAAAGAGGGCCTCATGTGGCAGTACAATCCGGACATCGGCCGGGAAATCAAGATATTTCCCTCGATGATGCTCCAGTCATGGATGGGATCGGATTTCACCAACGACGACATGGTTAAGGAGTCGAGCATGGTGGACGATTACAATCAAACCCTGCTGGAGAAAAAGGATGTTGACGGACAGGAATGCTACGTCGTAATGATGATCCCGAAGCCCGAGGCGGCGGTTGTGTGGGGAAAGGTGCTCTACTATTCACGGGTGAAGGACTACCTGCCGGTGAAAGAGGAGTTCTTCGACCAGCACGGAAATCTGAAAAAGGTGCTCACCTGCGGCAATTTCAGGGAGATGGGCGGCAGAGTCATTCCGACGTTGTATAGAATGGTTACGATAAAAAGGCGGGAGCAGGAGCGTTCACGGGATGAGTATACCCTGATGGAGATAAGGGACATCGTCTTCAACGTGCGTATCGGCGAGAGGATTTTTACTCTTCAGAATCTCAGAAGACGATAGCCGCCATGGCGTATCCGGCTACATCGATGGTCGAGGCTCTGCTGGCGTGGCGCAACGTATGGAAGAACAAGCGGCGCACGGTACTCACGCTCCT
>CAZHAD010000093.1:0-4720 GCA_964529965.1 uncultured Leptospirales bacterium
CTTCAATTTTATCCTTTTTTTGACGATGTATCCTCCGCGCGGCCAGTCAAAGTAGGCCCTGATTTCATAATCGCCGGTAGGAGCACCATTAAAAGTATAGCTGCCGCTTTTCACGCCGTTGGTATAGGTCCAGTCACCGTATTTCGTGTCCGGTGCATCTGCCTTCACGAGGGTAATCCAGTCAAACCTGCTCCCCTGCATTCCTGAAAAATTCACGGTGATGCTTTCACCGGTGCTATACGAGCTTTTGTTAATGGAAAGCCGCACCCCGCCGGTCGCTTGGGTATCGACGTGGGCCCGGGATGCTGACGCCACGCTTTTCAGACGCTCGTCAGCCGATGACAGGATCACACCGCTCTCGCTCTCTATCATGCGGACGATAAACTCAATGCCGGTGTCGGTCACGCGTATCGTACCGATGATCACCGCATCAACCGCAAGAAGCTTCCCGATCCGCGCGGCATAATCAGCGTCCACCGCGCCCGACTGGGAAAATTGCTGTTCCTTCATCACCCTGTCTATGTGGGAACGCTCCACCACCCTGAGCCTTCCCCCTTCGACAAGCTCGTGCGTCAGCTTTTCGGTGGCATATAATGCGAAGCTGTCGTTCGACCGGCCGTTCACGTCGAACCCGTATACCGCAACTGTTTTGTTCTTGAGTTTCGCGTCCGAGGTTGAGAATTTTACCGCCATGCGCTTAAAAGCTGCATCAAATGCAATATCCTCGGCCGCTTCCTGGGGAAAGAGCATACAGGGGAAAAGGGCGATAAATATAAACAGAGTTATCCTCTTCAAAACAGTTTCTCCGGAAAATTCTGCTTATTGATTGCACGGAGACCATTTATTGTCAAGAATGAATCGGTTCAGATGAATGTGGACACTTTATTTTGAATATTTATACCATCCTTCGCCTGTTTTCTGGCCGAATTTACCTTCCGCCACCTTCCTCACGACACTGGGGGTTGGAAGATCCGCAAAATTTCCCGTTCTTTGGAATTTTCCCATTCCTATGTCAAAAGCCAAATCGATGCCGGTCAGATCCATGAGGCGGAACGGACCCATCGGATGGCCTGCGCCGAAGACGCATGCCTTGTCGATATCCTCTGCCGATGCTACTCCCATCTCAAGCATCCACTGTGCTTCCCTGCTTATGACCGAGAATATCCTGTTCAAAACGAAGCCGTCTACTTCCTTCTTGATGAGGATAGGCTCCTTTTCTATGCGTCTGCAGAATTCCATCATGATTCCGGCGGTCTCGTCCGAAACATGGGGCCCCTGGACTACCTCGACGAGTTTCATGACCAGGGCCGGGTTAAAAAAGTGAAGATTGACGACCTTTGAAGGCCGGTTTGTTGCCGATGCTATCTCAGAGCTGACGATCATAGAGCTATTGGTCGCCAGAATCGCATGGGGCGGGGCGATTTTATCAAGTTCGGCGAAAACCTGCCTTTTAAGGGCAATTCGCTCCAATACCGCTTCGATTACGAGATCGGCGTCCTTCGCCGCTTTTTTCAAATCTGGAGTAAAGGATATCAATGCCCTGGCTTTTTTTGCCGCTTCTTCGGTCAATTTCCCCTTCTGGACCCGGCCGGGCAGGTAGGTATCGGCAAATTTTTCAGCCTTTTCCAATACCTCAGGAACCACGTCGGTGCAAATGACCTTGTATCCGTACAGAGCGCAATGAAGGGATATCTGGTGTCCCATGTTGCCCGCTCCCACGACGCACACATTTTTCACATCATCGATCTTCATGTTGTTATCACCTCACCAATTAAAATTTTTTACTCCGATAATTTATAGGCTCGTCCATTTCATGGAAATGGTTTTGCCGCATTGTTGTCAAACTTTTTTATTCGGTTTAGGTTAATTAAAAAAAGCATCGCTCAAAAATATTTTCATGATTCCCGCCGGATGCGGCCCCTCTCTTGAATATCGCGGCTCGGATGAATTTTGACACTCGACACTTAATACAAACAGAGTAGAAAAGCCATAAAAAAAATAAACAGGGCTTGCTTAATTTGAGACCCCCGGGTATTTCAATACCCGGGGGTCTCAGGAATAGTTTAAAGTTATAATTCAAAACTTTTTGATTTGTGTTGAAAACGGCGAGCCTGTCTTGCAGGGCAGGAATTCAGACCTTATACGTGATGAAAGTAAAAAAGCAGAGGATATTTGAGAGACAAAACCATCTTTTCCCCGGCGCCTTCCGTCAAAGCCCGCCCGCATAGACCCCCCCCGGCATCGAAAAGGTCAAGGTACGGGTGGGCATAACGCAGGGAGTTGCTTGTCAGTTCTGCAAATACTTCTTCTCTTACATACCTTTATTGCGGCGCTCCCTGCGGGAATGATAATCTGATACCGCCTTGATCGAGCTTATCGCACTTTGCACATCGTCAAACACCGGGATGCCCTTTTCCATATAAAGCCTTCTCGTCTCGCGAAGCATCTCCGCAATATCGAGCGAGTCCAGACCCTGTTTGAAATCAGGCACGACGGCAATGACCGGCTTCCCGGTAACTGCGGCGGCCTCGGAGAATGCATCCGCAAACAGCGCGGTGGGCGTAACGTCTTTTATCGTTGCACCGGCCATGTGGAAGGTCACCGGCTTATAGTGATGCAGGAGCTGCACTATGATCTGGAGGTCCACGCCGCTGCTCCTGCCGGACCGGATAAGCACCTCCTTTAAAACCTCGGGCGGGACCCGGGGATTAGCCACATCAACAGGGTTCTTCGCGCTCGATCCGGGCCTGGGAAGCAGTGAGAGGATCTCATCCTGAAGCAACGGCTCAAATTGCGGGATAGCGACGCCGCATGAGGCCGCAATATCAGCGGCGGAGACGCCTATCGCCCCTCCGCCCCCGACGACTGAAATGCCTTTATAAGTCCGGGCGGGGAGAGTGGAAAAAGCAAGCGCAATATCCGCCATCTCTTTCATGTCTCGGGCGGGAACCGCGTTGCATTGCCTGATTACCGACCTCCATACTTCCGCATTGCCGGCGATGGAGGCGGTATGGCTCATGGCGGCCCGTCGGCCCGTCTCAGACTGGCCGCCCTTCATGATTATTACCGGCTTGTTCGCGCTTATCGATTTTAACACCTCAAAAAACTTCCGGCCGTCATCGATCCCCTCGATATACATGCCGATAATCCGCGTTTCCGGGTCCGCGCCGAAATGTTCAAGCAACTCCGTTTCGCGTAAGTCGACGCCGTTCCCGATACTGACCATGGTGCTGAATTTTATTCCGCGCCATTTGCCCACATGCGCCAGGTCGATGGCAAGCCCGCTCAATTTTTTTTCCAGTGCGATCCCTTCTTCAGTGCCTGTTTCCTTAAAGCCCGCCGAAAGAATCTCAACGCCCGCCGCGCCCTTTTTCATGCAATCTTCAACGGCGCGCGGAACCAGGGGCGCGGGAACCGCAATGATGCCGAGATCAATGGTTCCGGGTATTGCCTCGACGCTTTTATAGATATTCAAACCGGACGTAATTCCTCCGCGGGGATTCACCGGATACAGCGCCCCGCCGAATTTCATGCTGCACAAGGCCAGCACAACGCCCCTGCCGAATCCAAAACCCTCGGTTGATACGCCCACCACCGCGATGCGCTCGGGTTCGAACATCCTTTTAAATTCTCTGAATTTTTCCGTTATGGTCCTTTCCTTTATTTTACTATTCATTTGAATAAGCGCGTATATGAATTCTGGAGTATTTTAAACTCATCCGGAATCGTATACATCTGATTTTCGATTGGTGTATCCGTTGGCGCCTTACATATAGATTATTTGCAGATTCATCTGCAAGTAATTTTTCGTATGATGGTTAAATAAGGAAAACTTCACTTACAACAAGTATTATTCTTGACTTGTATATTCCCGCAATGCATTCCTTCATTGATTAAGGATGCTCAAATGATTAAAATCGATGCAGCCACGAAAAGGTACGGCGCACTGACCGCGGTCGATTCAGTTTCGTTCGAGGTGCGGAAAGGCGAATATTTCGCCCTGCTGGGGCCCAACGGAGCGGGGAAGACGACCATCGTCAAAATGCTCCTCGATTTTACCTACCCGGACAGCGGGCGGATCACCATTAACGGGATACCCTCGGGTGAAACAGCCGCCCGTGTCGGAATCGGATATCTGGCCGAGAATCAGAAGATACCGCCGCATCTTTCAGGGTATACGTACCTGGCTCGTTGCGCCGATTATATCGGACTGCCTAAAACAGAGGCGAAAAGACAGATCGGGAAGATTATTGATGCTGTGGGCATGGCGGGCAAGGAGCGCGACCTGTCAAAAACATACAGCAGGGGGATGATGCAGCGCATCGGGTTGGGAGCGTGCCTGCTCGGGAAACCGAAGGTCCTCATGCTGGACGAACCGACCGCGGGACTTGAC
Source organism: uncultured Leptospirales bacterium (assembly GCA_964529965.1). GTDB lineage: Bacteria > Spirochaetota > UBA4802 > UBA4802 > UBA5550 > RBG-16-49-21. The sequence continues at coordinate 4,394 of CAZHAD010000093.1, forward strand.
CCGATCGGAATCCGCGACATCCGTATGATCCTTGAAAATCTCCGCAGGGACGGGGTGACGATACTTTTAAATTCACACCTGTTATCCGAGGTTGAGAAAGTTTGCGATACCGTTGCAATAATTAATAAGGGAAAACTGCTGGTAAAAGACGCAATTTCGTCCATCGTTAAAGAGGGCGAGAACCTGGAAGATGTCTTTGTCAGGTACGTGCAGGGATGATATGAAAACACTGAACATTATACTCCACCTTATCCGGCATACCATTTTTGACCAGGTGAAGCAGAAGAGCTTTATCGTCATATTCATCATGTGCGGGTTCCTCGTGCT
>CAZHAD010000093.1:4820-12049 GCA_964529965.1 uncultured Leptospirales bacterium
TTCGCCGGGAACGCTTCGAGGCTCCCTGAAATATCAGTGTGGAAAATAGTCTATCTGGCATTGCCCAAGCTCTCGACCGTGCAGTTTTTTGCCGCTTCATTCATCTCCAATGAGCCCTTTGAATACGCGGGCCCGGTACACCCGATGATTAATATCGTGTTGTATTGCGCCGTCAGCATCGTCTTGCTGCTGGTCCTGTTTCGAAAACAGGATATTGCGTAATCATATATCTATCTTTCACTACCTCTTATATTTTGCGACTCATCCCCGGAGCGCGGGAATGGGTTGTGAGGCGTTCCTATCGGAAAGTGCGGGCGCGCTGCGATAATAACCTGATTTCTCAAGCTTCATAACCATGAATTGCACTAAATAATCCAATGCGGAACATGAAACCGCGTGACCGGGATTCACATGACATGCGGCAGCCCGTATAGTATTATGGCAACGACCGCCATGATAAAGAGGATCATTTTTACCACTGCTCCCGCATCTTTTCCCTTCGTGAAGAGATTGATCATCGTGAGCTTGCCGTAATTATAGACCAGGCGACCGATGGTGCGAAGATCAAGCGCGGATAACAGCGAATCCAATAAACCGAAGGGAAGCATCTTGACAATATTTCCGCGGCAATATTCAAGCATGAAGGCATCACGCTCGATCACATAGTGCTTTACTATTTTACTGCCGAGATACGCCGGTTTTCCTCCCGGCACGTGGAACTCGGGCTTGAAAACCCCCTCGTACTCGCACCGCATCTCTCCGCGGAGCATGAAATCAAATATCTCTGACCGGTACCGCCCCGAGTGGCCTTCCGTCCCCACGCAGGTCCCCCAGAAAATCAAATATTCGCGGATCGAAGCATGCATTAATTTCAACTGCGCCATTCCCCCGCCCGCGTTGTTGAATATCCATTTCTGGTTGTTCACTATATAATCAGGATATGCCTTTGCGAGTTCGTCGTTTATGATCTCAAATGCCTGCTCAAGACTTTTCCCCAGTCCTTTCTTGCTTATTTCATACAAGATACGGGGGTTAAAGACAAACTTCTTTTTAGGGCTGAGAAATTCAAGCTCTGCACTGTCTATCTTCTTATTCATTGAGTTACCCTGTTCCTTGTTGAATGGTTTAGGAGGGCTTGCCAAATTTAAACTATGGATTTACACCCACGATATTTCAAATTTTTAAATAATCAAGCCCTATTTATCTTTTTTCTGAATCGCCTTGTAATTCTTTTAACAATCGCCCTTGGAATATCTTCGTATTCCGCCTGGGAAATTTATGCCATTGAAAAAAATCAAAAAATGGAGATTGCACAGAGTGGCTCTGCTTATTCAGAAGGAAATGTGATTGAAAAAAACAAAAGGGGGCATAATATTTACACACAAAAGGCGGAACCATGACAATTTCCGCACGTTCGGCCAGTAATATGAATTGCATATCAAGGAAAAACAAATGAAGAAGTCATTCGGGTCCAAGATATTGATTTTTCCTGCGCCGGTTTGGATTATAGGAACATATGATAAGGAAGGAATACCGAACGCAATGACGGTATCATGGGGCGGAGTATGCAGCACTCAACCGCCCTGCGTGGCTGTTTCGATAAAAAAGACTGCATATTCCCACGCCGCCATTATTAAACGCAAGGCCTTTACGATAAATGTGCCTTCTGAATCTCAGATTAAAGAAGCAGATTATTTCGGCAAATATACAGGTGAAAATTTAATTAAATTCGCTGCCACTGATTTGACCACCGTGCAGGGAGACAAGGTAGATGCTCCATACATCAAGGAATTTCCTCTGAACCTGGAATGCAGGCTGATAAGCAAAAGTGAAATCGGTATCCACACACAATTTATCGGCGAAATAATCGACGTTAAAGCTGATGAGTCAATGCTCGGCGGAAATGGTCTGCCAGATATGTTGAAAATTAAGCCAATCATATATGCGCCGGAGGTACGGTTGTATTACGGTATTGGAAAATATTTGGAACCGGGCAATGATAAATAATTTTAATTATTGATGCAATTTACAAAAATCCATGTGATATATTTTTTTATATCCTTTAATTGCATGCCCGTACCCAGATAGTATCCATCAATCCATATCTCGAAATGCAAATGAATTCCTTCATTGTTACCCTTGGCTTCGCCAAGGAGCCCTGAATTGCCTGCCCATCCCAGGCGCTGGCCTTTTCTCACGCGACCCTCCTTTTGTATCCCTGGATCGATACGGGAAAGATGATTATACGTAGTGACGATTCCATTCAGATGGTCGATCCAGACCTGTCTGCCGCCGAAAGATCTTTTCACGAACGTATCAGGGTTACTTTGATAAAATTGAGACTGTTGTCTCCATTCTTTGGCATTCATGGGTGTATAATTCCAGTCGGCGCGTATTATTCTCCCGCTATCAGCCGCATATATCGGTGTTTCTTTTGTGAGGAGGAGCGGGTCATAGGATTTTTCTTTATGATAATAAGAAATATCCAGCCCCGCATGGCGTCCGCCGCGATATTGACGCGGAGCATTGGGAAAGCCGGAATTTTCATTCGGTAAAAAGCCGTTCTTTACAGGGAAAAATAAGCCCTTCAGCCTTTCATCGAAATATTTTATTTTTGAATGCCCTATGTATGGTTCTATTTCTGCGATTGCGGCATACCCGTTATATGTGGCGCCATCCGGAATGTATATTCGGAAAGCGCTCGCATCAACGCCCCCGAGGTCTATGATAACCTTATTTTTATATGTGGTCCCCCACCACGTGCTTGATTCCTCAAAATTAACGCGAGCAAAATTGAACCATTTATTATGGTACATGAATTGTAGATAACAGTATTTCAGTGTCCTATAGTTGTCCTTTTTCCCGGGGTAAATGATAATTGAGGTCATGATCCTTTTAATGCCAAAATCAACATGGATCCAGTGAGGGACGCGGCCCTGTTTCGATATCCATGAGGTGCCCGTGTTTGAATCCATGGCGTTATCGCCATTGTATAACTTGCTGTAGTTTGAACTGGTTGCATAATGAATTTTATGGATGGTATTTTGGCCCGAGATAATATATTCCATATCATTTAAATCTCTTTGAGGGATCTGGGCTATATTCATCGAGAATATCAAGAAGATACCAGCTAAGTAAGGCATGTTGTAACTCCACGTACACACCATCGATTTGGTAGCGGATTAATTGAAGGAGTAAAAAAGGCCATTGATTTATAGGGGGAGTGGCGTAATTTTTTCAAAATATTAAGAGAGATTAAAAAGCAAACTCCCGGCCTAAAAAAGGGAGTTCTGGGCGGCCCAGATTATCTTCCCAGTATTACCTCACGAACCTTGCGCGCAAGTTCGATCAGGCTGAAAGGCTTTTGGATGAAATGCACTCCCGCCTCCAGCACTCCGTGATGGGCGATGATATTGGACGTGTAACCGGACATGAAGAGCACTTTTATGCTGGGCCGTTTAGACTTAATCCGGTCACTTAACTCCCTACCGCTCATTTCCGGCATCACCACATCGGTCAAAAGAAGATCAATATGCAAATCGTTATTCTCGCACAATGATTCGGCCTCGGCCGGGCTTCCGGCAGCAAGAACCGTGTGACCGATCGCCTCAAGCATCTCGGAAGTCATCCCGCGGACCATATCATCATCCTCGACCAGTAAAACCATTCTGGAACCAAAAACAACCAGTTCTTCCTCTCTTTCCTCTCCTTCCTCGGGAATTTTTTGCACATCGCCATCTTCCAAGCTCCGGGGAATGTAAATTTTAAATGTGGTGCCTTTGCCCGGCTCGCTGTAGACATTGATGAATCCATTGTTTTGCTTGACGATGCCGTAAATCGTGGCAAGCCCCAGGCCGGTGCCCCTGCCGATCTCTTTGGTCGTAAAGAACGGCTCGAACAGATGCTGCAGGGTTTCCTTTTCCATCCCGGTACCGTCGTCACTTACCCCCAAGAGAACATAGTGGCCGGGCAAAAATCCGAGATGCATTTTGCAATATGCCTCGTTAAGATAAATGTTTGCGGTTTCGATGGTGAACCTGCCTCCCGCCGGTATGGCGTCACGGGCATTGGTTGCCAGATTGATAAGTATCTGCTGTATCTGAGAGGGGTCAAATTTTATCTTCAAGAGGTCCCTTCCGGGATAGAATTGCAGATCAACATCCTCGCCGAGCATGAGGCAAAGGGTTTTCTCGGTATTCATGATCTGTTCGTTCAAGTCAATGACGACCGGTGCGATGATCTGTTTTCTGGAAAAAGCCAGAAGCTGTCCGGTAAGGCCCCTGGAGCGGACAGCCGCCCTTTCGATCTCCAGCACATCTTTTAAAAGTGGATCGTGTTGGGGAAGACGGAGCTTGATGAGCTCTGCATTTCCGAGAATGACGCCGAGCATATTGTTGAAATCATGCGCTACGCCCCCTGCAAGGCGGCCTGCTGATTCCATCTTTTGGGCATGGACCAACTGTTCTTCAAGTTGGGCTTTTTCCTTCTCCATTTTTCTACGCTCAGTCACATCCCATGCTAACGTACGGAAACCGATCGGTTTACCTGAAGAATCACGTACAAGCTCGACGTTGGCTTGATGTATCCTTATGGAGCCATGCTTGAATTTCACTTCGTAATCCATCAGCAACTCAGGCTTGCCGGTCTCATATATTCGATGATAAACCTCGCGGAAAAACCGTACCGTCTCAGGCGGGAATAAACTCCGATAATTTATCCTTATCAATTCATCACGTTGATATCCCTGCAGCTTGCAGCCCGCATCATTGACATAGGTGTAATTTCCTTTCAGATCATGCTCAAACAAACCTTCCTGCATGGTTTCCAGGATCGTTCGGTACTTCTCTTCGCTTCGGCGCAAAGCCTCTTCAGCTTCCCTGCGCTTGGTAATATCACGGACAACACCGCTGAAACCCACAGGTTTGCCCTTTTCGTCTTTCCGTAAAATTACGGATGACTCCACGGCGATCTTCTTTCCTTCCTTGTCGATAACCTCGAATTCGAATCCCTCAATGATCTCTCCGGAAACAAAAACCTGATGGAAAATCTCAAACACCTTGTGCTGATCCTCTTTGCTCACCAGCTTATGGTAACTCATATCTAATATCTCTTCATTGGTATAGCCGAGCATTCGAACCATTGTCTCATTGGAAAATATGTAGTTCCCCTTCAGGTCTGCTTCAAAATACGACTCTTCCATAGAGTCCAGGATATTTCGATAGCGTTCCTCGCTCTTTCTAAGATTGTCTTCCGCTTTTTTGCTCTCGGTAATGTCTCGTGCAAATATCCGAAAACCGATCGGCTGTCCTGATAGGTTTCGTAAAAGAGAAACGCTATTCAAATGATTCCGAACTGAGCCGTCCTTGCGGATTATCTCAAAATTCTCAATCAAGGCAGGTTTACCAGTCGCATATATCTTGTGAAAAACCGCATATAGGTATCGGGCCGTCTTATTAGACATGATCTTTCGATAATTCAAGCCGATTAATTCTTTATATCCATATCCAAGTTGCTTACATGCAATTTTGTTAACAAAAGTGTAGTTCCCCTTAAGGTCAATCTCATATAAACCTTCATCCATAGTTTCCAGTATGGTTCGATATTTATCTTCACTATCCCGTAAAGCCGTCTCAGCCAGTTTGCGTTCGGTAATATCAACTTCTTTTCGGAGAACGCCAACCTGACGGCCGCGGCCGTTACGAATAGGCTTCCATGAGGCGGAACACCATTTGACTGTTTTTTGTTTTGTGATATACCGAAACTGCCCGTGGAATTCTCTGCCACGAAACACTCGATCCAATGCATTAAGCATTGATGTGCTGTCTTCGGGATGAAAATAATTAATAAAATGTTTCTTCATGAGATTCGACGCCGAATAACCGGTCAGTGCCTCATAGGACGGGGTGACGTAATGAAGACGCCTGCCCGAGTCATAAAGAAAAATGACCATGTTGGAATCGTCCGTCAAAACATTAAGAATGGTCGTATAATCCCATTTCGCTTCTGCTGAAGTCGTATATGGCGAGGAAACCCGGACCGGTCTTCCGACGGGTTTATGTAATATCATTATGTCGTTTTTCTTTTTCATGTCATGCTGGTTATCTGGTCGAATGGAAAAAAATGTCTAAATACAAATTATCTTGATGAATCGGAAATGTTTCATGAAAGCGGAAATCCTGCCACTGTATCGGTTCAGATGAATTTAGACACCTGATAGCTTTTTTTAAACCATGATTTAATAGATACCATACCAAAGGAATTGAAGTATGGCAAGAAAAAAAATACACTTCAATTTGATATTAAATATATAATACTCCGCGAAAAACAAGAACTCCCGGCACTCAAACCGGGAGTTCTATCTATGGTAGCAACATGCACCTGCGCCGGATCATAGAGAACAATACAACTCAGAAAAAATATAAATAGAGGTTGCTCAATTTGAGAATTGAAATATCTTAGGAGTAAAACTATACAGGCCGGGACGAGGACGACCGTATGATTATGCCTCGTTATTGAAACGTACATATTTATTCCGGGGAAGAACATAATGCAGCGTACAATTTTTAACACGCCGGTTGCACGGTCCCTTCTGCGGAGCATATCGCTTTTTTTCCTGAAGGTGCTGGGGTGGAAAGCGGTGGGGCAGCTGCCTGGGGCGTCAAAGTATGTCCTCATTGTCGCACCCCACACGTCCAACTGGGACCTGTTCTATGGCGCGATTATAGCGCTGGCGCTTAAGCTTGATCTCTGTTTCATGGCGAAACAGCAACTGTTCCGGCGGCCCTTCGGCCCGCTCATGAAATGGCTCGGCGGCATCCCCATAGACCGATCCGCGGCGGACCATACCGTCGACCAGGTGATACGAAAATTCAATGAGAGTGAGAAGTTCGTTCTGGCCATCACTCCCGAGGGCACGCGCCGTAAAGTCAAATACTGGAAATCCGGGTTTTACCATATAGGGGAGGGCGCACGCGTGCCCATTGTACTCGGTTTTCTTGATTACGCTACCAAAACGGGCGGTGTCGGCCCCCTGGTCATAGTGTCCGGTGACCTGGACCACGACATTGAGATTATCCGCAATTTCTACCTGTCCGTCACCGGAAAATACTCCGACAAATCAAGCCCGCCGACAATAATTCATAAAACATGATTTACCGCCATACGGGGAACACGGGCATTAATGAAATGGCAACAAACTCCCGGCCTTCAAACTGGAAGTTCTATCTATG
>CAZHAD010000094.1:0-1192 GCA_964529965.1 uncultured Leptospirales bacterium
GCTACCGGCACGTAATAGAGGAGATCGCCAAGGGCGTCGGGCTGTCCGAAGGAGATGTGGCGCGCATGGCGATTCGGCTATCGCAGGAGTGCGCGGCCGACAACGGTTTCGGCGATCGAGCCGCCCATGTCGGTTACTACCTGATCGACAAAGGATTGAAACGGCTCGAACGACTGGCCGGAGTTCGCGTAACCGCATCCAGGGCTTTTCGGAGCGCAATCTACCGTTTTCCTCTGTTCATGTACACGGGCGCGATCACGCTGGTGGCAGCGGTTTTCGCCGGCGGACTTCTGTTGAAGGCGCACGGGGGCGGGGTGCATGGGTGGCCGCTCGGGCCGGTGGCTGTGCTTTCGTTTTTATGCGCGACCCACCTGTCGATCGCGCTTGTGAATTGGGCGGTGACCCTGTTTGCGGCTCCGCATCCGCTCCCGCGTCTGGATTTCTCCAGCGGGATTCCGCCGGAATCGAGGACGCTTGTTGTGGTCCCGACAATGCTCATGAGCGATAAAAACATCGATGACCTGGCCGAGGCGCTGGAAGTTCGGTTCCTGGCGAATCGGGACGACAACCTCTACTTTGCCCTTTTGACTGATTTTGGAGACGCGGACGAGGAGGTACTGCCGGAGGACGAACCGCTGGCGGGGCTGGCCAGCCGTAAAATCGAAGAGCTGAATGATAAGTACCGGGATCAGATCGGCGACAGGTTTTTTCTTTTCCATCGCCCCCGCCGCTGGAACCCCCGGGAAAAGCTGTGGATGGGCCATGAGCGCAAGCGGGGGAAGCTCGCCGAATTGAATTCGTATATGCGCGGCGGCGATCGAGGGGGCTTCTCGCTTGTCGTCGGAGACACGGATGTTCTATCGAACGTGAAGTATGTCATCACACTCGACACGGACACGTACCTGCCGCGCGACTCCGCGCGGCAGGTCGTGGGGGCCATGGCGCACCCGCTTAACCGCGCGCGGTACGATGACGCCGCGCGGCGGGTCGTTGAGGGATACGGCATCCTTCAGCCGCGCGTGGCGGCGGTCCAGCAGGCCGCAAACCGGTCCCGGTATGCGCAGTTGTGCGGGAGCGAACCGGGTATCGACCCGTATACGCGCACCGTCTCCGATGTCTACCAGGACCTTTTCCGCGAAGGCTCGTTCATCGGCAAAGGGATCTACGACGTTGACGCGTTCGAGCGGTCGCT
>CAZHAD010000094.1:1292-11925 GCA_964529965.1 uncultured Leptospirales bacterium
TCGGGATTGTCGCGATGGAAAATCTTCGACAATCTCAGGCGAAGCCTCGTCCCATCGGCGCTGGCACTCCTGCTTCTGCTGGGCTGGACGATCCTGTCGCCGGCCTGGCTCTGGACCGCGTCGGTGATCGGAATCATCGCTATTCCTTCAGTGATCATCTCCCTCATGGATGCGATTAAGAAGCCGGACGATGTGCTTTGGGGCCAGCACCTGTCGGCGGCGATAAATTCAACCGGCAGGAGATTGGCGGAGTCGACATTTTCGCTCGCGTGTTTGCCTTATGAGGCGTTTTACAGTCTGGATGCGGTCCTGCGCACCCTCTGGCGGATGCTGATTACTCATACGCGTCTGCTCGAGTGGAATACACCCGCCGACTCGAACCGCAACAGACGCACGGGCATCGCCGGTTCCTATCTGACCATGTTGACCGCCCCGGTCATTGCCGCAGCCTCGGCGATCTATCTCTCGCTGACGGGGCCGCCCGCGCTTGCTGTTGCCTGGCCGGTATTGGGACTATGGTTTGCCTCACCCGCTATCTCCTGGTGGATCAGCCGGCCGATCGTCCACAGGAGAACGCGCCTCTCGGCCGAACAGACAGAATTTCTCAGGAATTTTTCCCGTAAAACCTGGGCGTTTTTCGAGACGTATATCGGCCCGGAAGACAACTGGCTGCCGCCTGACAACTGTCAGGAGCATCCGGTCGCCGCGGTCGCACATCGGACATCGCCGACCAACATGGGGCTTGCGCTCCTCGCGAATTTGACCGCGTACGACTTCGGCTACGTTACAGCGGGTGAATGCATCGAGCGCACGGCGCGTTCGCTTCGTACGCTGGACATGCTGGAACGGCACCGGGGGCACTTCTACAACTGGTACGACACCCTATCCCTGAAACCAATGCCGCCCCTTTACATTTCCACGGTTGACAGCGGGAATCTCGCGGCCTATGCGCTGACGCTGCGGTCGGGCCTGCTTGGAATTCCCGATCAAAAGATACTGGGACCGAGGCTGTTTGACGGGCTCCGGGACACTCTCATGGTTCTCGTGGAAACGATTGGAGAAGCCGTCCCGACCCGTCTCACGGAGCTTCAAAAGGACATGGAGGAGGCCTGCCGTGATAAGCCTGCAACTCTCGGGTCCGCGCGTCTGTGCCTTGATCGCCTTGCGAGGTCCGCCGCTGAAGTGGCCGATGACTTTTTTATCCAAAACGAAAACCAGGTATCCTGGTGGGCGCAGGTGTTGGCCCGGCAATGCAGGGCCGCCCTTGATGAATTGATTTTTCTCGCACCCTGGGTTGGATCGCCGGTTTTGCCGGATACACTCCGCGAGTTTCCGGGTATCGACGAGATCCCGACGCTGCGCCAATTGGCCGGCCGCATGGCGGAACACCCGCACGCAGCCGATCAACGGCAGCGCTCTGAAGCGACATCCGGGGAGAGCGGGCGGTTTGATGAGCTTCGACGGCTTATCATGGAAGCCGGAGTCCGCGCCGGTGAGAGGATTGCGGCTATTGAACGCCTTGCGCTGCAATCGGGCGGACTCGCCCGAATGGAATATGATTTCCTCTATGACAGGGAGCGTCACCTGCTGGCCATCGGTTACAACGTGAATGATCGCCGGAAGGACTCGAGCTACTACGATCTGCTGGCGTCAGAAGCGCGGTTGTGCAGTTTCGTGGCGATAGCACAGGGACAGCTTCCGCAAGAGAACTGGTTCGCGCTCGGGCGGCAGCTCACCAGAGGGGGCGGGGGGCCGGTGCTCCTGTCGTGGAGCGGATCAATGTTCGAGTACCTGATGCCGCTTCTCGTGATGCCGTCGTACGAATACTCGCTCCTCGACCAGACATATGCCGCGGCGGTGGAGAGGCAGATTGAATACGGAAAGCAGTGTGGCGTACCGTGGGGCATTTCGGAGTCCGGCTACTACCTGATCGATGCAAGTCTCAACTACCAGTACCGGGCATTTGGAGTGCCCGGTCTGGGGCTCAAGCGCGGGCTCGCCGACGATCTGGTAATCGCGCCTTATGCTTCGGCGCTGGCGCTGATGGTGGCGCCTGAGGAGGCGTGCGCGAATCTTCAGAGGCTTGCCGCCGAGGGTTTTACGGGGAGGTATGGTTTCTATGAGGCAATAGACTACACCGCTTCCCGTATTCCGCACGGTGAATCGAACGCCGTGGTCCGGTCCTTCATGGCGCATCATGAGGGGATGAGCTTCCTCGCGCTGGCATATCTGATCCTTGACCGGCCGATGCAGAAACGATTCAACGCGGAACCGCTGTTCCAGGCGACCGCGTTGCTTCTTCAAGAGAGGATCCCGAAGGCCACGGCGTTTTATTCGCATACCACCGAGCTTCCTGAAATCCAAACAAATTTCAGCGGCCCGGACATGCCGGTGCGCGTACTCGACAGCCCCGACACGCCTATGCCTGAAGTGCAACTGCTGTCGAACGGCAGATACAACGTGATGGTCACGAACGCGGGCGGAGGGTACAGCCGCTGGAACGGCATCGACGTCACACGCTGGCGCGAAGACGGCACCCGCGACAACTGGGGCTCGTTCTGCTACATCCGGGATGCGTCGAACGGCGAATTCTGGTCGACCGCGTATCAGCCGACGCTCGCGCAGCCGAAATATTATGAAGTGATTTTCTCCGAGGGGCGCGTTGAGTTCCGCCGGAGCGATCACGGCATCGATACGCATACCTCGATCGTTGTTTCCCCCGAGGATGACATTGAACTGCGGCGGACCCGAATCACCAACCGCTCCAGGACGCGCAGGGAGATCGACATAACCAGTTACGCGGAAGTGGTCCTCGCACCGCATGCGGCGGACGCCCTGCATCCGGCATTCGGCAATCTCTTTATCCAGACCGAAATCGATCGGGAGCGGCAGGCGATACTATGTCATCGCCGTCCTCGCTCCCTCTCCGAGAAGAATCCATGGTTCTTTCACCTGATGACGGCGTACGGGGCGGATACCGGCGGAATATCCTATGAGACTGACCGAACGCGGTTCATCGGACGTTGTAACACCGTAGCCGCTCCTCAAGCCATGAGCGAATCAGCGGGGCTTTCAGGCAGCGAAGGCTCAGTGCTGGATCCGATTGTCGCGATTCGATATCGGATAATGCTTGATCCTGAAGAATCGGCGACGGTCGATATAGTTTCCGGAATGGGTGAAACCCGCGCCGCCGCCGTAGGCCTTGTCGGTAAATACCAGGACCGGCGCCTTGCGGACCGCGTCTTCGATCTGGCATGGACCCATAACCAGGTGGTGCTGCGGCAGCTTAACGCGACCGAGGCCGACGCGCAGCTGTACGGACACCTTGCGAGTTCCATCATCTACGCCCAATCTACCCTGCGCGCCGATCCCGCCGTAATCGCACGGAACCGCCGCGGGCAATCCGGTCTATGGGGCTACTCGATTTCCGGCGATGTGCCGATCGTGCTGCTGCAGATTGAAGATCCGGCCAATATCAATCTGGCGCGACAGCTTGTCCAGGCCCACGAGTACTGGCGCTTGAAAGGACTCGCGGTCGATCTGGTGATCTGGAACGAAGACCATGCCGGGTACCGGCAGCTTCTGCACGACCAGATCATGGGAATCCTTGCCACCGGAGTGGAAACCAATGTGACCGATCGGCCCGGCGGCATTTTCGTGCGGTCATCCGACCAGATATCGGACGAGGACCGCATACTGATTCAGACAGCCGCCCGCGTCATTATAACCGACGGCCGGGGGACGCTGGCGAACCAGATCAACCGTCGCGGCGTTTTGAGGAATTCTGTTCCGCTACTCGCACCGACCAGGACCATTCGCTCCGAACACACGGCGGTACCCGCGCTGCCTCGTTCTGATTTAAAGTTCTTTAACGGATACGGCGGATTTACTCCCGATGGACGTGAGTATATAATTACGACCGCACACGGGCAGGTGCTCCCGGCGCCATGGGTGAACGTGCTGGCGAATCCGTATTTCGGAACAGTCGTCTCTGAGAGCGGCATGAGCTATACCTGGGCGGAGAACGCCCATGAATTCCGCCTCACTCCATGGTGCAACGACCCGGTAGGCGATTCAAGCGGAGAAGCCTTTTACATCCGCGATGAGGAGCGCGGCCACTTCTGGTCTCCGATGCCGTTGCCATGCCGCGGAGCAACGCCCTATGTGACCCGGCATGGATTCGGCTACAGCGTATTCGAGCACACCGAGCGCGGCATCAGTTCGGAGGCGTGGGTGTACGTGGCCCTGGATGCAAATGTCAAGTTTACGGTTTTAAAAATATGCAACAATTCGGGCCGTCCGCGCCGGCTGTCGGTCACGGGATACGCGGAATGGGTGCTGGGTGACCTGCGGCCGAAATCCGCGATGCACGTGGTCACTGAGCTTGACCCGCTGAGCGGCGTCCTCTACGCGCGGAACTCCTACAGTATGGATTTTCCCAAACAAATCGCCTTCTTTGACGTTGACGAAGCAGCGCGGACTCTAAGCGGAGACAGGACCGCATTCCTCGGCCGCAACGGCACGCTTCGAAATCCGGCTGCGATGGCCAGAGTGAGGCTTTCCGGCAGGGTGGGGGCCGCTTTGGATCCATGCGCCGCCATTCAGGTTCCATTCGACCTGGCCGGTGGAGAAGAGCGCGAAATCATTTTCAGGCTCGGCGTTGGCAGGGACGCCGAAGACGCACGCAGCATGGTGCGCCGGTTCCGGGGATCTTATGCGGCGCGGAGTGCCCTTGAAGGGGTGTGGCAATACTGGAAGCACACCCTCGGCGCGGTGCAGGTGGAGACGCCCGATCATTCTTTGGACGTGTTGACAAATGGATGGCTATTGTACCAGACCATTGCATGCCGCATGTGGGCGCGGAGCGGCTACTACCAGTCCGGCGGCGCATTCGGTTTTCGAGACCAGCTGCAGGACGTCATGGCCCTCATTCACAGCGAACCGCGCATCGCCCGCGAGCACCTTCTTCTCTGTGCGTCCCGTCAGTTCACAGAGGGCGATGTTCAGCACTGGTGGCACCCACCGTCGGGGAGAGGTGTACGGACGCGTTGTTCCGACGATTTTCTCTGGCTTCCCATGGCGACCGCCCGGTATGTTCTGGCCACCGGTGATACCGGGGTGCTTGATGAAACGGTCCTCTTCATAAAGGGTCGCCCGATAAACAAGGAAGAAGATTCATATTACGACCTGCCGGCCCGAGTTGAAGATGCAGGAAGTTTGTACGTACATTGCGTGCGTGCAATCCTCCGGGGCGAAAGCTACGGAATGCATGGACTTCCGCTTATCGGCTCGGGCGATTGGAACGACAGCATGAACGTTGTCGGCGAACAGGGAAAAGGTGAAAGCGTATGGCTGGGGTTCTTTTTGTATGACGTGCTCATGGGGTTCACCGTAATCGCACAAGCGAAGAAGGATACGGCCTTTGCCGATCATTGTCTGAAGGAAGCGGCCGCGCTTCGACAAAAAATTGAGCAGGGCGGCTGGGACGGCGGATGGTATCGCCGTGCATATTTCGACGACGGGAAACCTCTCGGCTCGGCGGGCAACCCGGAATGTCAGATTGATTCAATCGCGCAAAGCTGGTCCGTTTTATCCGGTGCCGGGGACGCCGCCCGCTCGCGCACGGCAATGGAAGCGGTGGATAAACGCCTTGTCCGCGGGGACAATGCGCTGATCCAACTTCTGGATCCTCCGTTCGACGCGTCTGATTTGAACCCCGGCTATATCAAGGGGTATGTCCCCGGCGTGAGGGAAAACGGCGGGCAGTACACTCATGCGGCGGTCTGGGCGGCAATGGCATTCGCGGCGTTAGGCGACACCCGGCGTGCGTGGGAACTGACGGCCATGATTAACCCGGTGAACCATACCATGTCTCCGCAGGGGGTCGCGACTTACAAAGTTGAACCGTATGTAATCGCGGCCGATGTATATGCGCTTTCCCCCCATATCGGCCGCGGCGGATGGACATGGTATACGGGATCGGCCGGCTGGATGTACCGTCTTGTCGTGGAATCGCTTCTGGGGCTTCGGCTCGAAGTGGACAAACTGCGTTTTGAACCGTGCCTTCCCGCTGATTGGGGTTCATACAACGTGCACTACCGGTACCGTGAAACGGTCTACCACATCACCATAGTGCAGATGTCCGGCGCAGGTACGGGCATAACCCTCGACGGCGTCCCGCTGGACGGCACCGCCATCCCCCTTGTTGACGATCGGCGGGAACACTCGGTGGAGGTGAGAATAGACGCCGCGCCCGGGTGACATTAACGTGAAAAGCCATATATAAAAAAACGTTTGACAGTCGCGAATTTTCGATCTAAATTTTTTTGTAATAAGGATAGATGAAAATTATTTTAGCGACAATTGTCAGCGCGGGAAATGTAAATACTTATCGGATACATTTTATTTTATGTTGACGATAAGGCGAAGTCCGGTGAGAATGATTTGCTAATAATGAATATTTTGCCTTCTACTATTACTCATTACCGGGAGAAAATTTCCTAGAAACAAATACTGACATAACGGGGAAATATATTGCGTTTATACCTGATTAATCCTTCCAATTCATTGGTGGGTATTACAAAAATTAAAGAAAATAGATGGAATAAATATAGAGTCTGGAAACCCCTCAATCTTCTTGTCATAGCAGGTCTCACGCCCTTGGATTGGGATATCACCGTGATTGACGAGAACCTCGACATTCCCGATTATGCGGCAATGCCGCAACCCGACCTGGTTGGAATAACCGCATTTACATCACAGGCGCCCAGAGCATACGAAATATCACGCAGGTTCCGCAAAGCCGGTATACCTGTCGTGATGGGCGGCATTCATGCCACAATGCGCAGGGATGAAGCGGTTATGCACGCCGACGCAGTTGTAACCGGTGAGGCTGAAGGCATTTGGGGCCAGGTTTTAGAGGATTTCAAAAAATGCGCTTTGAAAAAAGTATATAACGGTTCCCGGTTGGGAATGGACAGGATGCCGGTTGCACGACATGATTTATTGCCAAAGGGATATCTTTTTGGAGCAATTCAGACCACCCGCGGGTGTCCGCTTAACTGCATATTCTGCAGTGTGTCATCGTTCAATGGCAGGAGCTTCCGGCACCGCCC
This sequence comes from uncultured Leptospirales bacterium, assembly GCA_964529965.1. Taxonomy (GTDB): domain Bacteria; phylum Spirochaetota; class UBA4802; order UBA4802; family UBA5550; genus RBG-16-49-21. The sequence goes on from CAZHAD010000094.1 coordinate 8,408, forward strand.
CATTGCTGATGTTATGCAAGAGTTTAAAATGATTAAGGAAAAATATATTCTCATAGTGGATGACAACTTGGTCGGCACCCGCAAAGACCATATTGCCCGCACAAAAGAACTATTTCGAGCGATGATCAAGGCAAAACTGGGGAAAAGGTTCGCCGCGCAGGTCACCATAAACATGGCTGACGACGAAGAGCTTATAAAGCTGGCTGCTAAGGCCGGTTGTTTTGGAGTATTTATAGGCTTTGAATCTACGAGCGTGGAGGGATTGGCCGAGATACAAAAAAAATTCAACGTGCAAAACGGGCGTAGCATTAAAGAATCGGTTAAAAGATTAAAGAAACACGGCATATTAGTCGTTGGTTCATTTATTATGGGATTGGATGTTGACACGCACGGCATCGGGAATCAGACTGCAAATACTGCGAGCTACTATGGACTGGATATTTTAAACACCATGATGTTAACGCCTCTTCCGGGCACTCGCCTTTGGGAAAAATTAGAATACGAGGAGCGTATCATCGCTCACACTTTCCCCAATGATTGGAAATACTATACGCTGACCTACCCGGTGGCAAAATACAAGAATCTCTCCCATTACGATATGCTGAAGGAGGAAAAAATTTGTTCTCGGTTATTTTATTCTTACCCACGCATCGTGAAAAGATTTTTTAAAAACTTAATTGGCATGCACCATCCGATTATAACGTTACTTGCCAACATCATCTATCGAAGCAATGTATTGCGTTCTCCCGGTTATAAAATGGCTGAGAAACTGTAATTCCACACAACTACCTGTTCTTTTCAGTGAACCTGATAATTTTATTCATTATATCCACACAATCTATTGGATATGCGCCAACCGCGGTTTCCGCGGAAAGCATCACATAATCCGACCCGTCCAATATGGCATTGGCTACGTCCGAAACCTCCGCTCTCGTCGGCATATGATTTTCGGTCATACTCTCCAGCATCTGGGTGGCGGTAATGACGAATTTATTTGACCGGTTACATTTTTTAATTATTTTTTTTTGAATTATCGGGACCTCGTATATAGGGATAGAAACGCCCATATCGCCCCGTGCAACCATTATTCCATCGCAAGCACCGATTATTTCATCAATATTTTCAATTCCTTCCCTGTTCTCGATCTTCGCGATAAGCCGGAACGTATGGGAATAGTTCTTGAGATATTGATTCAGGGCGAGAATATCATCCTTATTTCTGACAAAAGACTGGGCGATATAATCAATCTCATTCTTTATACAAAAATCAACATCTGCTTTATCCTTTGAAGTCAATCCCTTAAAATCCAGCCGGGTGTCAGGCATGTTAATGCCTTTATGCTCTTTAATCAGCCCGGGGATAACAACACTGGTTTTCAGCTTGTTTTTCTCGTGGGCTTCAGCCATGAGGGAGATATTGCCGTCATCAATATAAATATGCCGGCCTTTTTTAATCTTATTTAAAGGGCCTTTATAATCAAAAGGAATGAGGCTGCCTTCACCCAAGATATTCTCCTGAGTTAACCACAGGGGCTTTCCTTTCCTTGCGTTGACCGGTTGGCCTCCCTTGAGCCTGCCGATTCTTATGCGATAGCCTTCCAGGTCTCCTAGTATCTTTACATGCCTATGATATTTCTTATTTAATTCTTTTATCAAATGTATTCGATGCAGGTGTTCCTTAAGGCTCCCATGTGAGAAATTCAGCCTTGCTACATCCATTCCGGCACGCATCATGCCTAACAGTATGCTCGCGTTACTTGATGCAGGACCTAAAGTACAAATTATTTTAGTTTTTGGCATTTAAGGCTCTCTCGATTTTATTTATCATACAATGATTTCGGATGAATTTAGACACCTGGCAGCTTTTACTAGTGCTGAGCCCGCGTGATTTTGCACTATTCTATTGCCTGTAATTGCGGAATAAATCAGCAGTTACATGATGGTGATTAATTAAAAATCACGCAGTCGAAGCATTAGACTATGCTTTAAAATAAACAATGAAGGAGGAATTAAATCATGACAAGAAGAAAAAATCTCTCGAGAATCAATATGTGCGCCCTTTCTTATGATTACCCCGCGTTAAAAAAATATTTGATATTAAAATCACGGCAGATAAAAGAGGTTTGAAACATGATTACAAAACGCGAATTGGATGAAAACGGTGAACGGTTTTCTGCATGTTTTTGATCATGGTTTCGCGGCGTCATGGATATTTTTAAAAACAACTCGTTAAGCGTCTCCTGCGGGCCGGGGTCGGTACCCTATCTGCACGAGGAGATACGGCACCTGGGATTTAGAATCCTGTCGGAACATAACCGCGGGGTCGAGGTTGAGGCGTCGTGGGAAGATGCGCCCCGCTTGAACCTGTGCCTGCGCACCGCCCTGCACGTGATGTATCCGCTGAAAAAATTCTCCTGCCGCGGCCCGGACGAGCTTTACCGGGAGGCCGCCGTCCTGCCCTGGGAAGAGATCGTCGATCCGGACGAATACGTGAGCGTCGTTTCAACCGTCGACACCGGGCGTGTAAAAAATTCGATGTTCGCCGGTCAAAGGGTAAAAGACGCGGTCGTCGACCGGCTGGCCTGCACGCGCGGCCAAAGGCCGTCTTCCGGTCCGGGCCGCGACAACGTCGTCCTTGACCTTTTCTGGAGCGGCGACACCTGCTGGCTGTACCTGGACACATCGGGAAGCAAACTTTCGGACAGGGGCTACCGTACCAAGCCGCACGCCGCGCCGCTCAGGGAAACACTGGCCTCATCGCTTTTGCTTGCCGCCGGCTACGACGGCTCTGTTCCGCTGGTAAACCCGATGTGCGGCAGCGGCACCCTGGCGATCGAGGCCGCCCTTATCGCGCTGAACCGCGCGCCGGGACTTTTGAGGGACAATTTCGGGTTCATGCACGTGAAAAATTTTGACGAAAAGAAATGGCGGGCATTGCGTGAAGAAATGAACGGCCGCGGCCGCGGCGAGCTGCCGGCGCGCATCATCGCGACCGACATTGACGGGCGTGCAGTCGACGCAGCAAAAAATAACGCGCACGCCGCGGGCGTGGAAGCCTTCATCGAGTTTCATGTGTGCGACTTTGCCGAGACCCCCGTGCCCCGCGAAAAAGGGATTTGTATCCTCAACCCGGCATACGGCAAACGGCTGGGAGCGGAAATTGAGCTCGGTCGTGAATACAGGCGCATCGGTGATTTTTTCAAAAAGAAATGCCCCGGGCATACCGGCTATATCTTTACCGGGAATCCGGCTTTGGCGAAACAAGTGGGCCTGCGCGCAAGCCGGAGGCTCGTGTTTTTTAACGCAGGCATCGAGTGCCGGCTGCTTGAATACCGCTTGTATGAATAAACGGGACCATTCCCCTTGTTGAAGACCGTTGGGAACACCCGCTGGAAGCGGGAATAGACGTCACATCCGTACAAGCGTCAACTTTGAAATGAAGTCATGGAACAGCACCGGTCGGTTTTTTGGGCGCTACTGGACTTGAACCAGCGACCCTCTGCTTGTAAGGCAGATGCT
>CAZHAD010000095.1:0-11740 GCA_964529965.1 uncultured Leptospirales bacterium
CCTGAAATCCCCCAGCCTTCTTACAAGCCCGTCCCTCTCGATTCTGTTCAGCAAGGGTATGAGATATTTCCGGGAAAGCCCGGTTATTTGCTTTGCATCGGATATCGATATCTTTTCCCTTGTCTCAAACAGGCCCATGATCCTTTTCCTGAAGTCCTCATACACGCTGGAGTGATACGCGATCGTTCCGTCGAGGCTCACCAGAAGCCCCAGGCTGATGAGCTCCCTGACGTCTCGCTTCGTCGATTCTTTCGGCGTCTTGCCGATATCGATCCCGCCGCCCCCCGCCTTCAGCGCCTCCTCCAGAATTTTTCTTTTTCCTTCGGACAGTCCCTCGTCCGTACGGCCCTCCCCCCAAAAATACCTCCCCTCGCGCGCCGCCACCGGATGGCCTTCCTGCACGAGCGGCATCATCAATCTGCACACCTCGTCGTCTATACCCGCGTTATCGGACACCTCCCTGGCGTTCAGGCCCTGATGGTCCTTCACCGTCCGAACGATCGCACCCATCGCATTATTATACGCATCCCCGGCGATGATGTGCTCGCCGATGATGCGGACCGCACCGCCGCCCGACAGGGAGGAGAGCATCGCGTCAATGCGCTCTTTCGACTGGGCCAGCATGCCATAGAGCTCCTGCTTTTTTATCCATTGGCGCGTGAATATGATGAAGGCCGCAAGCTCCTCGGCCGAACAGGAGCGAAACAGCGAAAGCCCGGTCTTCATTCTGTCCCTGAGCTTCGGATCATAATCGGGAAGGAGCACCATGCCGCCGCCTATGATGCGGAAGCCTCCCGGGCTCGCGATGACAAAGGGCTGTCCCGGAAAGCTGTACCAGACCCTCCTGAATTTTATCCTGGCGGTGAACGGAGAGCGATCCCCTGATTCACTGAAACGGATCAGCCTTCCCTTCTCGCCCGCCGTGCCGATGAGGACCTCGATCTCGGCGTTGTTTTTGATCTCGCGGTCTTTTGCCAGAAGCCTCACCCGGCACAGGATCTCGGCGGTTTCCGTAAAAAATTTTTGCCGGTAGAGAACCTGGCCGCGCCTGAGCTCCTGTGCGGCCACGCCCGACAGGTTGAGGGCGGTCCTGCTGGAGGGGCTCCCCTGGGCGAGCGCGCTGTGGTGGCTTTCGATCCGCTTTATGCGTCCGGCAAGGCCTCCGGGCTGTATGTATACCTGATCGTTTTCCGCAACAGACCCGTTCTTAAGAGTGCCGGTCACCACGGTGCCGTAACCACGTGACGCGAACACGCGGTCAATATAGAGAAAGGGCTTGTCGTTGTCGGACACCCGGGAGAGCTTCGCCAGGTTGCCGGTTATAGCCCTTTTCAGCGCCTCGATTCCCTCCCCGGTCTTTGCGGAAACCCTGACCACGTCCGCGCCTTCATATGCGGTGCCCGCAAGCCGCTCCCGCACGTCATGATCCACGATTTCGATCGTGTCCGCGTCCGCCAGGTCCGTCTTCGAAATCACTGCCACGATCCGCTCCACGCCCAGAAGCTCGAGCACGCGGAAGTGGTCCTCAGTCTGGGGCATCCACCCGTCATCCGCGGCGATCACCAGAAGACCGAGGTCGACCCCCCAGGCGCCGGCGACCATGTTCCGTATGAACCGCTCGTGCCCCGGCACGTCGATCACGCTCACCTCACCGAACCCGGGGACTTCCATGCTGGCGAAGCCGATATCGATCGTCATCTGCCTCTCTTTTTCCTCGGGAAGGCGATCGCAGTCGATGCCGGTAAGCGCCAGTATCAGGGTGGTTTTTCCATGGTCGATGTGGCCCGAGGTGCCGATCACGTACACTGGGTCCCTCCCGTATGGCGCGCGATGACCTCCTCGGCCGCCGCCGCCAGGCGCGGGACGTCCCTGTCCAGGATGGTGAAAAAATCGAGGGTATAGTGCCCGTCGGATATGAACCCGATGACGGGATGACGCGCGCACGTGAACTCCGCAAGCAGCTCCTCCGCCTTTGCGCCCGGGATGCGTACCTGCACCCCGAGGCTTTCCATCTCAAAGCCGGGCACCGACCCGCCGCCGATGACCGCGCGCGTGCCGGTCCTGCTCACGCTGCTTATTGCACCGCCGCGCTTCATCATCCCCATGAACCGTGCAATCCTGCGCGCGATTTCCCTCCTGTCCTGGAACATCATCTTCCAGAGCGCGATGTCGCCTGCCTCATCGTTTACGTACCTTAAAAGGGTTTCCTGTAAAAGGAAATAGGTGAGTTTGTCCACCCGCATCATGCGCATGAGCGGGTTCTGCCTGAGCCTGGACACCAGATCGCTCCTGCCGACGATGATCCCCGCCTGGCATCCCCCCATGAGCTTGTCCCCGCTGAAACAGACCAGGTCGGCTCCCTGCTCGAGCTCATACCGGGGCGTATGGTCCAGATTCCACGGGAGCCTCCCGCCGTCCAGCAGATTGCCGCTCCCGAGATCGCGGATGAAAAGAACCGACCCGCTCTTCAGGGATGCGAGCTCCCTCAGGCTGGGGCTTGCCGTGAATCCCTGGATCCTGAAATTAGACTGATGGGAGGAAAATATCATGGCGGTCCTTTCGGTGACCGCCGCCCTGAAATCCTCAATGCGGGTGATGTTCGTGGTGCCGACCTCAACGAGGTCCACTCCGCTTTCACGCATGATATCCGGAAGGCGAAAGCCTCCTCCAATCTGGATGAGCTCACCCCTGGACACGACCGCTTCCCTGCCGCGGCCGAGCCCGCTCAAAATGAGAAACACGCTCGCGGCGTTGTTGTTGACGACCAGGCAGGCCTCTGCCCCGGTGACGCGGCAGAGGAGCTCCTCGGCGAAGCCGCCCCTGTATCCCCGCTTTACGCCGGACAGGTCGTATTCCAGGTTGCAGTACCCGGACATCGCGGCGCCGAGCCTGCCGAGAGCCTCCGCGCTTAACGGGGACCTGCCGAGGTTGGTATGTACGACCACCCCGGTACCGTTGATCACCGACTGGAGCCTGGAGCGCCGCTTCAACGAGCACCGGGCCGCGATCGAGGCGACGAGTTCTTCCCTGTCCACGGGCTCCCCTTGTTCGGCGCCTGCCCTGGCTTCGGCCAGGACTTCCCGCACGATATCGGCCACCACGGGCCGCCCGATCTCAGGTATGAACCCCGCGATCTCATCCATTTGTAGGAGCTTCTCCACCTGGGGGAGATTCCTCATGATTTGATTTTTATCTTCCATGCGGAAGGGGCAGGAATCGAACCTGCCGCTGCAATAAATTACAGCCAACGGTTTTGAAGACCGCAGGGACCACCAGATCCCATCCTCTTCCAAATGATTGTACTATTAGCATAACCCGTATTCCTGTGGCCCGACCGCAGGAAAAGCTGGCCAGACTCTGCAGCATGTGTTATTAAATTTACCCTCATATTTTTTTATATGTCAATTCTTTTATCCAGGCGGAATTTTTTTGCAACCGGATCAATGAAGAGCCTGTCATTACATGCAATTGTTTCCCAAAAAAAACCGCTCAATCATGTGGATGTTGGTCTTTCCTGAGTGAATAAATCCGTTGGAGTGTGCGATGAAAAAGAAGATACTAATGGTCTATCCTGAAATTCCGGCCACGTACTGGAGCTATAAATACGCGCTTCATTTCGTCGGGTACAAGACGCTGATGCCGCCCCTCGGCCTCATCACGGTTGCGGCCCTGCTCCCCGCCGATTACGAGGTGAAGCTGGTGGACATGAACATCCGGAAGCTGAGCCGCGATGACGTCATCGAGGCGGACATGGTGTTCATATCCGCCATGATCGTGCAAAAGGAATCGTTCCAGCGCGTCGTCGATCTGTGCAACGATTGCGGAACGCCGGTCGCCGCGGGCGGACCGTATCCCACCACGAGCCACCGCAGCATCCACGGCGTCGATTACTTCATCCTGAACGAGGGGGAGGTCACCCTTCCGCAATTCATACGCGATCTGGAGGAAGGGCACCCGAAACAAATATATCTCGACGAGACCAAGCCCGATATCACCAAAACCCCGCCGCCGCGCTTTGAGCTTCTCGACATGGCCTCCTATGCCACCATGTCGGTGCAGTCGTCCCGCGGCTGCCCCTACAACTGCGAATTCTGCGATATCATCGAGATGTTCGGCAGGACGCCGCGGTACAAGCTGCCGGAGCAGCTCACCAACGAAATGGACCGTATTTACGAACTCGGCTACCGCGGGCCGCTCTTTATCGTGGACGACAACTTCATCGGCAATAAAAAAATGGTGCGCTCACTTTTGAAGGGGATCATCGCCTGGCAGAAGGAAAGGGGCCATCCCTTTACCATATACACCGAGGCGAGCATCAACCTCGCCCATGACGAGTCGCTCATTGACCTGATGGTGGAGGCCGGCTTCAACATGGTGTTTGTCGGCATCGAGACGCCGATCCAGGAAACGCTCGCCCTTACGCAGAAGCAGCAGAATACGAAGATCGACATACTCGACAGCGTCAAGAAAATGCAGCGCAAGGGGCTTCAGGTCATGGGCGGGTTCATAGTCGGATTCGACAACGATCCCGAGAACATATTCGATCTCCAGATCGAATTCATTCAGAAGGCGGGAATCCCGCTTGCGATGATCGGCACCATGGTCGCGCTGCCCAATACCCAGCTCTACCGCCGCCTTGAGCGCGAGGGCCGTATCATCGGGGACGCGTCAGGGAATAACACGCACTGCATGGAATTAAACTTCATTCCGAAAATGCCCGCCGCCACCCTTCTCGCAGGCTACAAGCGCGTGATTTCGACCATCTATACCCCAAAGCACTATTTTGCGCGGTGCCTCACCCTGCTCAATAGAATCCCGAACAGGAAGTCCTCCAACGGGCCGATCATGCCGAGCGACGTGAAGGCCTTTATTTTATCGCTTATCAAGCAGACCTTTTCTTCATACGGCATTCACTACCTCAGGCTCCTGGCCTCCGCGCTCGTGCATAACCCGAAAAATTTCCCCCTTGCCGTTAATCTGGCGGTAAAGGGATACCATTTCTTCAAAATGACGACCAACATAATAAAAGTCGACGAGATCACCATGTATATGAATTCCCTGATCCATAAATTGGAGGAACAATTCTCCCGTTATTTCACACGCAAGGGAAGCATCGACCCCGTCGTGATCACGCGCCTCTCGGCCAAGGCGATGAACAATATCCAGCGGTTCTATAAACGACTCAGCCCTGAGATAAAGAATTATCTGAAGGATTCCTACCAGGAGCTCAAGCTCAGATGCGAGGCCACGGCCAATGCATGGATGCAGCGCGCGGCCGCCGAAAACGGCGCGATATTGAACGAATCGTAAAAAAAAGGATTTACACATGAAATCGCCGGATGTTATATTCCTCGAAGCAAGCGCGCGGGAGTTCCCCTATGCGTCGATCATGGCTCCGAGGAATCCAGAAGAGTGAGATATGCCGTCAACCGCTGCTCAGATAATCGTTACGGTCATCCCGATAGTGGGCATTCTAACGGGAGGCACCCTGGTCTTTTTCTTCCTTTACTGGAATCACATGCAGAAAATGCTCATGATTGAAAGGGGACAGTACCAGAGACGGGAATTCGACCTTAATCTGTTCATACTTTTTTCCGGACTCGTTCTTGCAAGCATAGGGATCTGCCTTATGGTATTCTTCCTGATACTGGAAGGATTTACCTATCCGGTGCTAAGCGGCCTCATACCGTTTTCACTGGGCGCGAGCCTGCTCATATTTTACGTCGTTCGCTTGAATTTGTACGAGAATGGAAAAAAACGATGATTTCAAGACCGATGAACAGATCGTGAGGCACGTGCTCCTGGGCGGTGTGGACAGCTTTAAAACGATAGTAGAGCGGTATCAAAAAAAAATCTTCAGCATCGGCATGAGATTTTATAGCAATGAGGATGATTCCTATGACTTTACTCAGGAGGTGTTCATCAAGGTTTTCGAGAACCTGAGGTCATACGCGGGCAAGGCCCCGTTCAGATTCTGGCTGACCAAGGTGGCGTATAACCATGCGATCAATAGATTCGCCGCGAAGCGGGTCGAATCCGGGATATTCGAACAGATACCGTCGCGAGAAATAACCCCTGAGCTGAAGCACGTGCGGGGCGAGATAAGCCGTCTTTTGATCCGGGCGGTCGACCAGCTTCCAATCCAGTACCGGATATGCGTGGACCTCTACTTTTTCATGGGATTGACCTATAATGAGATAGGCGAGATAACCGGGTATCCGGTGAATACAATCAAATCGCACGTTTTACGCGCGAAGAATATCCTGCGCCACGTGCTGAAAGGAACCATAGCGGAGGACTATGATGAATTGTAAAAAGGCCCAAAATCTGTTTATGGAGATGGACAACCGCGAGAGCCTGCCGGTCCCCCTCCGCGTGCACATGTTTCTTTGCCCGCGATGCAGGCACATGGTCAAAACGCTCGGCGAGCGGTTTGCATCGCTCCGGGAAGATGCGCCGTTCGCAATGAGATACGACCTCAGCGACCAGATAATGAAAAGCGTGCTCAACTCTGACATGAGATACGAGCACAACGTGAGCATTTTTAAATGGACTGCCGCAGGCTCCCTGATACTCATGAGCATGGCCCTTATCCCCTTCAGCAACTCATTCGAATGGCTCAGGCGCTATTTCGGCACCGGACTTGAACTGCCGATGAGCATCGTCCTCGGCATGATCTTGAGCACGTATGCATCGATCGCGATATTTTCAAACATGGAAGAGCTCAAAAAGTTCATTCAAGATTACCAACGCAAGATTCATTGACACGGCCATCCTATATCGATCTATACGAAAACGGCAGGCTCGAACAAGCCTCCCAGGAGCTTCACGGCAGGCTTTCCCACTGCACCCTATGCCCGCATGAATGCGGCGTGGACAGGATCAGGGGAGAGCGGGGAAGGTGCAAAACAGGCATTCTTCCGGCAGTATCGTCCTTCAACGCCCATTTCGGCGAGGAAGCGCCCCTGTCGGGCAGAAACGGCTCCGGAACCATATTCTTCACCAACTGCAATCTCGCATGCATCTACTGTCAGAACTACGACATATCCCAGCTCGGGCAGGGGCAGGAGGTATCGTTCGAGGAGCTCGCCTCCATAATGCTCCGCCTTCAGAACAGGGGCTGTCACAACATCAACCTCGTATCTCCCACGCACGTGAACCATGCGATCGCCGGTGCGCTCCTTATTGCGGTCGCCCGCGGGCTCAGGCTTCCTCTGGTGTATAATTCCGGCGGATACGACGCGGTCGACGTTTTAAAAATACTCGAAGGGGTATACGACATCTACATGCCGGATTTCAAATACATGGACCCGGATGCGGCCGGCCGTTTGAGCGGTGCGGACGATTATCCCGAGGTTGCGGCGGCGGCCGTGCGCGAGATGCACCGCCAGGTGGGAGACCTGAAGCTCACCGGAAGCGGCATCGCGGTGCGCGGGCTTCTCGTCCGCCACCTCGTCCTTCCCCAGAACATCGCGGCCACCGATCGTATCATAGATTTTATCGCTTCTCTATCGCGCGACACCTACTTCAATATCATGGACCAGTACAGGCCCCAATACCGCGCGCACGAATGCTTCGAGCTCAGGCGCAGAACCACCCTCGCCGAATATGACGAGGCGGTCGAATATGCCCGTACCCGCGGTCTCGCCAGAATCGACGGCGCGGCCGTAAAATAAACTGGACAGATAATAATCATTGCCTTACAATAACGAATCCCCCGGCAAAACGGGTTGAATGTTACCATGGTTTTCCGTGCACTGCCTCACCCCGGAACAAAGATCATTCAAACGAAGCGGCAGACCGATGGAGGAGTGCGGGCTGGCAGGAGAATAATCGCGTTCCTGCATGAATAAAAATCGATAACATGCCGAAAATATAGTGAGGAACAACACCCGTCATGAAAAAGATCGACATTTTGATAACAGGCGCAATCATCGTGCTGATGCTCGAACCCGGTTCCCGGATATTCTCTCAAGTCGGCAAGGAGATCAATAAGCGGGGCGTCGAGCTGGGCCGGGATAACAAACTCGATCAGGCCATACAAGAGTTCGACAGGGCTATCGTGCTTCGCGACAGGGAGGCGGCGATAGTATACCACAACAAAGGATTCGCCCTTGAAAACAAGGGTGATTACAAGGAAGCTATAAAATACTTCGAAATCGCCCTGAAGAGAAACCCGAACCAGACGGTGACCGCCGCGCGCCTTGCTCACGCGTATTATGTTACGGGCGAATATGAGAAAGCGGTGACCATGGGCGAGGCGGTACTCGAGCGTGAACCGGCCAACAAGGTGGTCACACCCTGGCTTGCGGACGCGAAGATGAAGCTCGCGAAACAAAAGGAGGCCATTGTTGCCCGAAAGCAGCAAGAGCAGGTGAGTGAAAAGGTGCGCGCGGCGGAGAAAAAGAAAGCCGAACGGCCGGAGCCTTGGAAGGAGCCCAGCGCCTTTTACTTCACGATCGACGCGATGCTGAGGACCGGGCTCTTCTACGGCAACCAGTATCACTGGGGAGGGTTATATTACACCACGCCGCACGGATACCGCGTCGTGACCGACAAGGGCCTTATCGTTAATGTCCCCTATGCTATTTTCCTCCACATTTCACCGTCCCCCATTGTTGAATTTAACTTTACCGTTGAAAACCCTTTCCTCGGTGCGCTTATGCCTGAAGGGATCGTCGTGCAATGCGAAACCTTTGAAGCCCTGTTTCACATCAAAAAGGCGATCATAGGTGCGGGAGCCATGTTCAACCATTACGACAGCGACGTGGCCTTCTTCCGCAGATACAAGCTCTGGGATTACAAGGCGGGCATCATCGCGGGCTACAATGACGGAGAGTTTAAGGCCTTGATCACATGGTATCCGCGCGCCCTGATCATGGACCCTGCATCCTCCACCGGAAAGTCACTGGATGCGGGATTGCTGAAGCTCGACTGGTCGTACAAGCTGGACCAGCAGATCGACCTTTACGGTCTGATCCACGCGCGGGATTATTACGTGTACAATCATTCGAGGGACAAGTACGTCGCCATGAACCTCGCCAAGGATTTTCTGTTTTACGCCCCCCAGGCCTATGAATCGGCGGTGTACGCCCTCTACCTTTTTGACTCGGACCATCTTTCCGACTACTGGGGGGTATACGATCTCGGGCTCGGCATCACCCTCAATAATCTCCTCGATCGCAGGGACGGCGTCCAGCTCGCCGTGTCCGTCGAGCTGATCGAGCGCTTTTACCTTCGCGATCTCATGAATAAAAAACCCTACACCCTGGCGCCGAACGGCCAGGGATGGTTCGGCCTTAACGTGTCGAAGTTCACCAAGGGCAAGCCCTTTTCAGGCTTCCACGCCTTCTCCCAGGTGGTCGGCCTGCGCCTCGAGGAGCAGCTTTCAAGGAGCTTTTTCATGTACCAGAAGTTCATCCTCGAGCTTGCGGACCAGAACTCGGACCATCACGAATTCAATCTCCGCATCGGCATGGGAGTCAGAATCTGACCCGTGGAAGAAGCCCTGTTAAATTTCGCGCGTCAGATCGCGGCCGAGGCGGGCAAAATTCTATTGTCAGGCTTCAGATCGAAGGATACGGTCATCTCATACAAAAGCAGGACCGACCTTCTCACGAACATCGATACCTCATCCGAGGAGTTTCTGGTCTCCAGAATTTCAGATGCGTTTCCCGACCACGCGATCGTGGCCGAAGAGGGGAGCAACAAGGAGGCGAGCGGCGAGTTCATCTGGTATATAGACCCTCTGGACGGCACCAACAACTTCGCCCATGGCATTCCCCAGTTCTGTGTATCCATAGGCGTGCTCTCCCGCGCGGCAGGGAAGGTGGTCGCGGGCGCGGTGTATAATCCGTGCCTTGACGAGATGTTTACCGCACGACGCGGGCACGGCGCATTCCTGAACGGGAAACGGATCAGGGTCTCAATCCTCGACGATATCGGCGTCTGCCTCATCGCGACCGGGTTCCCGTATAAAAAGGACGACATGAAAACAAACAACTCGCGGGAATTCAGCCTGTTTCTGCCCAGAATCCAGGGAATCAGGCGCATGGGGTCAGCCGCCGTAGACCTCTGCTATGTTGCCTGCGGCAGGTTCGACGGGTATTGGGAGGGATGGCTGAACCCGTGGGACATGGCGGCGGGCAGCCTGATCGTGCAGGAGGCCGGCGGCACGGTGACCCGGTACAACGGCGCGGCGTTCGATCCGACCCGACCCGAGATAGTCGCCTCAAACGGGCTGATACATGCACAGATGACGGATATCCTTTCTCTCTGACCGTTGCACAGGGAAGTGCAGCGCTTCATGCATAATAATTGACACCGGCAAAAAAATATGTCTCTTTTTTTTTCATGACGTCCGAAGTTTATAGTATCACCCTCCCAAAGTAAGTACAAGCAGACTTTTTGCACAATTGAATTATTTTGAATTCCTCTGCGCCGGTGCCGGAAGGGGCGATTCAAACGGTCATGACGGTTTGGCATAAGGTCTGAAAATTGTTGCGGAAGGATACTATGAAAGAGGATGGCTCACCGGAAAATTCTTACTTCTCACAGGAAGAATTTAACAAGATATGTCAAGAGTTTTCAAGCGACGTCATATATATGCTGGACGAGGACATGATCATCCGGCACGTCTCTCCCTCCGTGTGGAGCGTGCTCGGTTACGATCCAGGGGTGCTCGTGGGATCGTCCTTTGCCGAAACAAACCAGGTCTCACCCGAGCACCTGCCCCTGATGGCCCTGGATTTCCAATCGATCATGTCATCCAGAAAAATCACGAAGCAGGAATATACCTTCCTGGCCAAAGACGGAAGGGAGCTGGAATTTAGAATCAGCGGTTCACCCCTTCTGAGGGACGGAAAAATCAGAGGAGCGGTCGTCACGGCGCAGGACATCACCTCGCAAAAGCGGTCCGAGAATGAATTGAAGAAAACCCTCGTCAATCTGCGCAAGTCACTCGACCTCACCATCAAGACGATATCCCGCACCATCGATTGCAAGGATCCCTATACCGCCGGCCACCAGCAGCGGGTTTCGGACCTCGCGCGGTATATCGCCACCGAAATGAAGCTCAGCTCAGACGCGATCAACGGGATCCGTATGGCGGGAATTCTGCACGATATCGGCAAGATTTCACTCCCCTCGGAGATATTAAGCAAGCCGGGGAGGCTTCACTCCGCCGAGTTTGAGCTCATCAAAATCCATCCCATCATCGGGTTTGACATACTGTGCACGATCGATTTCCCCTGGCCCATCGCCGCCATGGTGCTCTACCATCATGAGCGCATAGACGGATCCGGCTATCCCTACGGCATGACCGGGGAATATGTCATTCTCGAGGCGAAGATCATCGGCGTGGCAGATGTTGTGGTGGCGCTTGCAACGCATCGCCCCTACCGCGCCGCCGTCGGCATCGACAAGGCCCTCGAGGAGATCGAGCATAATGCGGGCATTCTCTATGACGGGGACGTGGCAGGCGCCTGCCTCTCCCTTTTCAGAAACAAGGGCTTTCTGTTCGTTCCCTGATCAATTGTTCTTTTTCAAGGTCGTGAGAGAGAATATCCTGTAAATCGGGCAAAATCCCACCAGGCTGGTGATGATAAAGGCCAGCGCGATGATCCCGAGTATGATGGCAGCGGTGACCGATAATTGGCCGGTAAAATAGAGCACGGCTACCAGAATCGCCAGCAAAAACCTTATCACCCTGTCTATGATTCCCATGTTTTTTTTCATTTTA
>CAZHAD010000096.1:0-11587 GCA_964529965.1 uncultured Leptospirales bacterium
CACCGATCATACCGGAAGGGAATCGGGCTTTTCGCACATCGACACGCTCAAAACCTCAAGGGAAATAGATGACAGCATCTGCGATCTCATACGCTCCCTTTCCACGACTGGGAAGGGCGGAGCCGAGGATGTCGAAGCGATCGGTATCGGGACGCCGGGCTCAATCGACCGAGACAGGGGTACGATACTGAAATCCCCGAATATACCGGGATTCAGGAACCATCCATTAGCAAGGAACATCGAGAAGCGCACCGGCGTCAAAGTCGTTCTTGAGAACGACGCGACCGTTGCGCTCATCGGCGCATGGTGGAAGGTGATCGGTGACAAATACCACAACTGGATCATGATCACCCTGGGAACCGGAATCGGAGGCGGTCTCGTGATCCACGATGAAATCTATACGGGGATATCGGGGAGCGCCATGGAGATCGGCCATATGACCATCGACTACAAGGGAAAAAAATGCCCCTGCGGCAGCCAGGGGTGCTGGGAGCGGTATGCCTCCGCAACCGGAATAGTCGAGCTCGCGCGTTCAAAGCTGAAGAAGGGAAGCAGGTCATCCATCAGAACGAGAATCAGGCGCGAAAAGCTCACGGCGCTCCTGATCCAGGAAGAAGCGCTCAAAAAAGACAGGCTGGCCCTCGATATTTACAAAGAGTATGCGGAATACCTGGGCATCGGGCTTGCGAACCTCGTGAATATCTTCAACCCCGAGGCGGTGGTCATCGGGGGCGGACTGTCGCACGCGCACCGCCTTTTCCTTCCGGTCGCAAAAAAAGTGGTGAAGGAGCGCAGCATGCAGGGTCTGTGGGAGCATGTCCGGTACATACCGCTCGCCGACCCTGAAAAGATCCCGAGCTTCGGCGCGGCCAAGATCGCCCTCGATTCCCTCAATACGTGACCAACATTTTTCTTGACTTTTAATTTCGCTTACACGTAGCTGTCTTCTATCATAAGTGAGGTCATTTGAATGTGTAAGACTCATCTTTTCCTTCCTTTATCCCCGTTTCTTACACATGTATCGATATACGTAAGCCCGTGGACTATCAGACAAACACAGGTTAATGTTAATAAGTCCTATGGAACTTGAACCAACCGACATACGCGCTGCAGCCATTGCAGCCATACAAGCGGCGGACAGCGTCGACGCGATCGAGGAAATCCGCATAAAGTATCTTGGCAGAAAGGGGAGCCTCACCCTGCTGCTCCGGTCCCTGGGGAACATCCCGGCAGAGCAGCGGGCAGCAGCGGGAAAGCGGGCGAATGAATTTAAAAATGAAATCGAATCCGCGCTCGAACAGAAAAAATATGAATTAACGAGCACGGCGGCTCGGGACCTCCTCCGCGCGCAGTGGATCGACGTAACGCTCGACTGCGCGACGGCGACCCAGCGCGAAGACCTGGGCAGGCTCCATCCGATTTCCCAGATACAGTACGAGATCGAGGACATATTCGCCTCCATGGGTTTCGAGATACTGGACGGCCCCGAGGTCGAGACCGATTATTACAACTTCGAGGCCCTGAACATGCCGCGCCACCATCCCGCGCGGGACATGCAGGACACCTTCTGGACCGAAGACGGCAATCTGCTGAGGACCCACACCTCGGCGATCCAGATCCGCGGAATGGAAAAGGTGAGTCCCCCGTTCAGGATCGTCGGACCCGGCCGGGTGTTCAGATACGAGAGCACGGACGCCTCACACGAGAACACCTTCTACCAGGTGGAGGGGATGATGGTGGATCGTGACATAAACGTCGCGCACCTGATTTTTGTCATGAAGCAGCTTTTAAAGGAAATCTTCCAGAGGGAGGCGGTGGTGCGGCTGAGGCCCGGCTACTTCCCCTTTGTAGAGCCCGGTTTCGAGCTCGACATACAATGCCTGATCTGCAACGGCGCGGGATGCAGCGTATGCAGGCAATCCGGCTGGGTGGAGCTTCTGCCGTGCGGGCTGGTGCATCCCAACGTGCTGCGCATGGGCGGCATAGACCCGAAGGAGTGGTCGGGCTTCGCATTCGGCCTCGGCCTAAACCGCCTCGTAATGATGAAATACGGCATAAACGACATACGCCATTTCCTGAGCGGAGACATCCGGTTTTTACGGCAATTCTAAAAAAAGGCTGGTATTATACAAAAAGCATGTGGCTTTCCCTGAACATCCTGTCCCGGATGGTTGATACTGCCGGCATACCCGCCGAGGAGATGGCGCACCGCCTGACCATGTCCACGGCGGAGATCGATTCCATCGAACAGGTAAACGCCCACCTGCGACAGGTTCTCACCGCACGAATCACGGAGCTGAAGCCCCATCCGAACGCGGATACGCTTACCCTGGTTGACGTGGATACCGGGAATAAAAGGACCAGGGTGGTGTGCGGGGCCAGGAACCAGAAAAAGGGCGACATCACCGCGCTGGCATTACCGGGAACCAGGCTGGGCGAAGACATGCTCATAACCAGGGCGAACATACGCGGCCAGGAATCGGACGGGATGCTCTGCTCTGAGCGGGAGCTCGGCCTGTCCGACGACCATTCGGGAATCATGATACTTCCCCCCGGCACGAAACCGGGAATCCCTCTCTCGGACCTCTTCCCCCACTGGATGGACGTACGCTTCGATATCGACAACAAGTCGATCACGCACCGGCCTGACCTCTGGAGCCACGAGGGGTTCGCGCGGGAGATCAGCGCCCTGTACAACAGGCCCTTCACACGCATCGTGGACCACGGCCTCGCCGGTGAGCTTAAATCCTCGTCGCCCCTGAGGGTTACGATCGTCAACCCGGAGGCGGCCCCGCGCTACAGCGGCCTCGCCCTCGCGGGCATAATGATCGGGGAATCCCCCGAATGGCTCAAGGCCCTGCTCCAGTCCATCGGCATGCGGCCCATCAACAACATCGTCGACGTCACCAACTATGTCATGGCGGAGCTGGGCGAGCCGATGCACGCGTTTGACCGGAAAAAGCTCAGGGGAAACGAAATACTCGTGAGGATAGCGCGGGAAAACGAGCAGCTCACCACCCTGGACGGGCAGACCTTTTCCCTGTGCCCCGAGGACATCGTGATCGCAGACTCGGACGGTGCGATAGCCCTCGCCGGGGTCATGGGCGGGGGAAACAGCGAGATTGACGAAACCACGACTGAAATCGTGCTCGAGGCCGCCAACTTCAACCCGGTGAACATCAGAAAGACCGCAAGCCGCTACAGCCATCGCACCGAGGCGGCCATACGCTTCGAAAAATCCCTTTCGCCGGAGCTTACCGTTCCCGCCCTGCTGAGAAGCTACGAGCTCATAAAGCGCATGATCCCCGGAGCGCATGCGGTGACGAAAATCGTCGACGCCTATCCGGTGAAGCAAAAAAAAATCGTGGTCAATACGGACGCGGATTTCATATGCAGGCGCCTCGGCCAGCGTATAGATGAGGATCGGATAAAGAACATCCTTACCGGGCTCGATTTCAGGATACGGTCAAAGGGCAAGGCCATGGCCATTGAAGTTCCCGCCTACAGGGCGACGAGGGACATATCGATACCCGAGGACATCGTAGAGGAGGTGGGCAGGATATACGGCTACGACAATATCGAGCCCGGGTCCCCCCTGGTGACGTGCGAAACGCCGGCCAGGAACCCGTTCAGGCGGTTCGAACGCGCGGTAAAGGAAGCGCTCTCATGCAATCACAACATGATCGAGGTGAGCGGATATTCCTTCACCGGCACCCAGATACTCGATAAGCTGAAAATATACGCGGACGCCGAGCTTCGCCTCATCAATCCGCTCTCAAGCGAGCAGGACAGGCTCAGGAGAAGCCTCGTGCCCGATATCGTCGGCGACATCACGCTCAACGCCAGGCACCAGGAGGAATTCCGGATATACGAGCTGGGCAGGGTATACCTGAAGGACGACCGCGCATCGCCCGCGCTTGCGGAGGAAAAGACCATGGTGGCCGGCGCGGTGTACCGAAACAGGCCGGATGAAGAAATTTTCTATGACATCAAGAAGATCGTCAAGGGCCTTGCGGCAAAGCTGCAGCTATCGGATTACTCCATGGTGCCGGAAAGGAACAGCCTGCCCCCCTACGCCCATCCTGCCAGGTCGATGGCGCTTCTGGTTGAAGGCTCGGCTGCGGGGTATCTGTTCGAGCTCCATCCCGAAACGGCGCGGGAATTCGATATCGCCGGATCCGCGGCCCTGTTCGACATAGACGTAAACGCCCTGTTCCGCGCGAAAAAGCGGAGCCGGGAATTCGTCGAGCTGCAGAGATATCCCGAGGTGACATTTGAGGCGAGCGTGCTCGCCGGCCTCGACATATACGCCCGCGACATCTGCGCGGTCGTGGAACAGGAAGATAACGAGCTGATACGGAGCGTTGACGTGGTTTCGGTGTACGCCGGCAAACCGGTGCCCGACGGAAAAAAATCAGTCTCACTTAAAGTAACTTTCGCGGCCAAGGACCGGACCCTTTCCCCCGAAGAAATCGAACGGCTTCAGAAACAAGTCATCGGTCTCCTCGATAAAAACGGCTATCCTCTCAGGTAGCGTCGTAATATTTCAACTCAAGATACGAACGGCGCTCGAACCGGTCCAGGCCGAGACCGGCCGCCAGGCTGAAGAGCTCCCTTTCCGCCTGCTCGCGCTCCGTCCCCTTTTTCTCCAGCTCGACGAACGACCCCAGGCCCTCCACCTCGTCGAGGCAGACGGTAACGTCCTTGAAAAGGAACAGGTCGCGCTCCTTCACGACGATCCCGGCCTCGCCGAATCCGAGATGCTTGAATATGCCCAACAGGGAATCGAATTCGCCCGCGCGCACCTCAAGCTCCGGCCTCGTCTTTGTTGCGCTCCCGACCTTCGGGCCCTTGTAGGTCAGGATGACCTCGCCGTCTGCGCGGCGTATCCTCAGCGCCTCATCGGTTTTTTTAAAATCCCGCGCGGGGTGTTTCAGGTACAGGTCCCGCTCGGTTACCGTACGGACGTGCCGCGCCCCGATCTCCCTGAGCCTTTCAGCGATCTTCTCACGGTTGTCGCAATAGGCCTTGATCTCTATCTCGAGCCCGGCCATCACTCCCTCCTCTGGAGCGGTCCACCGATGGATAGACCGTCGGCGCCGAGACTCTCCCTTTTTTTGCCGTTTATTTTGATAATGACGCCGGTCACGCCGGGGAACTGGGTCGCGGTGTAAACGATCTGGTCAATTCTGTTTAAAAGGATGCTGCCGGTTGCATCCCGCTCTATCGCGGCGCTGAAATCAAGCTCCGCCGTCCTGTTTTTCAACCTTATGCCGTTCAGCCTGAGGTTGCGGGGCACCGCGGTGAGATAGCCCCTTTTTTTTTCCGAAAGGGTCGGCCCTTTTATCAGCTCCCTTATGGTGCTTTCGAGAAACGATTTTTTATCGACCCTCCTGGGCACCGATGACAGGTACATCTTTTCCGTGCGTTCATCCAATTTCATAAAATATATTTTTATAATTTCCCGGGCGTTTGTTTCCTTTAAAGCCTTACCGCCAGTCGCATCGTCCGATTCTTTCTCATGAAGTGCATCCGTCACCGGTGCGGTTCCGAAGCCACCGGGCCTTGCGTATTTTTTCAGATCCTCTAACACTGATGATGTATCCCGGTCTTTTTTCGATGCGGGCCCGGTTTTTTCATAGAACTTGTTCAGCATCAGGACTAGTACGGTCAAAAGACCGAGAATCACGAGCACATATGCGGGATTACGCCCCCTTGTCGGCTGCGTGCTCCGCCCGGCCGTACGTGCGGACTTGGATGATTTAATCTTGTTCTTGGCGCCGGATTTCTTCCGCGATGAATTTCCACTGCTTTTTGCCACCGCTGACGACCCCGTGAAACTTCCCCTGTCGTGGATTTAACAAAAGAGGTTTTTGTCAATATAAAAGTTGACTAATTGATTCCGTATAATAGTATTATAATAGAGACATTTGTAAAGCAATAATCATGCAGAATCTTTCACGGATATTGAAAAAAGACGCCTCGCGCATACGATCCCGGGTGATTGACGGATGAGACCCGTTATGGGCTTATATCAAATTGCGTTGAAATTGACAGCCGCCATATGTGTGGTGATGACGGCAGCGTGCACCAGTGAAGGAGAAACCTCTATGGAACGACTTCGCGAGCTCATGGTAAAAAATCAGATAGAGGCCAGGGGCGTATCCGATCAACGGGTCCTGGAGGCCATGAGGAAGATCGAGCGCCATAAATTCGTTCCCGGCCAGCACGTCGCGAGCGCGTACGAAGACCATCCGCTCCCTATCGGGCACGGGCAGACCATCTCACAGCCGTATATCGTCGCCCTTATGACCGAGCTCTGTGAATTAAGGGGAAATGAAAAAGTGCTGGAAATAGGGACCGGCTCAGGCTACCAGGCCGCGATTCTTTCCCTTCTCGCCGCTGAGGTGTACAGCATTGAAATCGTCGACCCCCTTGCAAAAAGCGCGCGCCAGAAACTGAAAGAACTCGGATACCGAAACGTAGAGATTCGCACCGGAGACGGGTACCAAGGCTGGCCCGAGAAGGCCCCGTTCGACGTGATCATGCTCACCGCATCGCCCCCGAAAATACCTCAGGCCCTGATAGACCAGCTTGCCGACGGAGGCGTTCTCATCGCACCGGAGGGGGATTTCTCCCAGGAGCTGATAAAAATCACCAAGGTAAAAGGGAAGATCACCAAAAAAACGGTCACGTACGTCAGGTTCGTGCCGATGGTGCACGGCACGGAGCAAGAGTAAAATCATTGACAAATTCATCTCCGGTTTTTCATCTTTAATAGGGCTGATGGTGTACAAGGACATCGCGCACCCCGGCTTCATGTCCTTTATGAGCCGTCCCTATCTGAAGAGCACATTATGACACGAGATTACGTCCAGGACAAACGCTTTCCTTTCCTTCATTCTCATATCGCACGAGAACCCCATATTTTTGACATCTTGAACGAAATCATGACCTTCCAACATAACGTGCGCAAAACGGGAATCGGACATTTTGCTGCAATGGAGGACCTGAAGACATCGAGAAACATCAAAATTCCCTTCACGTTCATGAGGAACAAGACCATTACCACGCTGGTCGGCCTCCTTGCCAAAAATTACCCTGACCAGTTTAAATCGCTCATTACCTTCTTCTTCAGCGTCGAACCCGAGACGAAGAAATTGTCGATTATTGAAAACCGCGAATACACCGTGCTCCTGAGCAACGATGAATACAACCGTTATCAGGATGAAAGAAACCGACGTTCCCTTGTGAATTTTCTCAATCTGATCAGCCAATTCAGGCTCTTTAACCTGACCAAGCTCCTGAGGAAGACAAAAGAAAGAGCACTGCTCTCCCAGATAATCAAGAATGAACTGGGAATGGCCGTGTTCACCTTTAAAAACTATATCATAAACAAGCAGAACAACGAAATCACGGAAGACTTCTGCTTTCACAAGGACAATTATAACGCGGTCAGGAAGACCATGGCCGCCGATAAGATAAAAAATATCATCTCAAACCACACGGTCCCCATCAGCAGGAGGCTGAAAAAATTCGGTATACTCAATCCCGATTTCGACGATTACAAGGATAACAAGCTGGAATATATCCTGAATATTCTCCTTGAGGACATCCCCTCCTCACTTTCAACAGCCGAGCTGACCGATGTCAAAAACTTCAGCTCCCTGCGTTCGTGCCTGTTGAAGGTCGAAACGCTCATTGATCCCCTCATTACCGCCAGCGGCGATATCGCCGCATACGTGAAGGAAAACTACATGTCCACGATCGGGACCCTGGCCTCAATATTCACCGAGCTCACCGAGGATAAGCTGCTGAAATGGGCCGCCGAACAGTCGGCAAGGTATAAGATCCTCACCTACAAGGACGAGGAAGGAATCACCTATCTGATCGACGGTGAACAGCTCCTCCCGAGATTTTCGGAGCTCCATGACAAAATATTGTACCAGCAGGAAAACTTGGACGAATTGGGCTATTACGAAAAAGAGAAAATGTTCGATGAATTTTCGATCCTGTGCAACGCGGGGAAAAACCTGCTGAATTCCGAAGAGAAGCTCAAGAGCGTCATCGGCATTGAGGACGATATAAAGCTGCTGCGCCAGCTGATAGAGGAATATGAAGGGTACCAGAAGAGCATCGCGCTCGATTCGGCCATGGCAAGGGAGGAAAGGAACGCCTCAAAAAAAAGGTCGATATTGTCGGCGATCGCCGAGTTCCTTCTTGACCTGTTCACCTTTAAAAAAGAAAGCGCCCCCCTGCGGGTCCCAAGGGAAGAACGTGGCGCTCTTCATGAGGGGCGCACCCGCACATTCATTTCAAAGGATATCAAAAGCATCTTATACAGAATCAAAAACAGCCAGGAGAATATCATTCCCCTGTCCAATTACATAGAGCTTCTCCCGGCCAACGAGTCGAATATCGAGATCCTGATAAACGATATCAGAAGGCTCAACCTCAAAATCGTCATACCCATATATGGTGCCAGAAAAATACTCTATCCGAACAGAAGCAAACAGTATCTCATACCCGATATCGAATATCTGCTGCTTCCGACGGAGACGCTGCAATCACCGGAGCTGATCCGCGAATACACCGATTCAATAACCGGGGAAAAATTGAAGGACGAAAAAATCCCTCCCGCCTTCATCTTGAATATAGAAAAATATCTCCTGAACATTTATAACCAGAAAAAAGCCATGATGCACCGGAAGGGAAAGCCGAAGAAATAATCAACGTGCGCATGCGAAACGTGGCTGCTGCATGCACGAGGTTCTAAGCCTCGGAGTCGGACGGCGGCGTCTCGGTCTTGCCCGACGGCTGTGATTCCCCTGACCCGTTGCTTTTATTCTTATAGTCGGTCGTATAAAAACCGGATCCTTTAAAAATTATCCCCGCTTTTCCGAAAATCTTCCTCACCTTCCCATTGCATTTCATGCATTTTTCAATCGGATCGTCGGTGATCGCCTGAAACACATCAAAGCGCGTTTTGCATTCCATGCATTCATATTCATAGGTCGGCATAATCAATGCTCCTGTGTCGTTAAAATGTGATATATTTAAAATCTCCGCAGATATGGCATTAAAATTTTCATTCATCTTTAGTCAAGTTAATTTTTAAGACCGAAGGCCATTGCTAAGGGGCATTAATTAATTTTCGAGAAATTTTTCATATAGACCCCCTATTCGGCCGCTAACCATTACTCTCATCTTTCAATTGAGCCATTTGGCCCCCTAAATCCCCCGGAGGGGGACTTGGAAAGTATATGTTAGTAAAAAAATATCAGAGATAATTCATAAAAATTATATAAGAATAAATAATAACAAATTTAAAGGGTTATTACTGATGAACATGCTGCGATAATACGTCATGCTCATGGAAAGCAATATTAGCCCCTCCCGGGGGGTTGGGGGGCATAGTAAAATGAGACGCGGATAATGTAGGATAACAAGAAATGGGTGTATAGAAGTGAACAATTCAGTCATACTCGAAAAATAATTCACGCTCTTGCCATAAGGTTGTGAGTCCGCATTAATACATTTGACACGGAAGATCGGCTGTGTATAATTCAGCCCGGCACGAGGTGAATGGATGATTCAGAACAAAATAATCCCTTGCATGCGCGTTGCAGTAATAGTAGCGATCATTAATGTTTTCTGTATCCCTGGGACTGCGGCGCAAAAGCGCAACCCTGCGTCGAAATTTCCAAGACAGAGGTACGTTCCTGCGCGGCAGGTTTTGAAGGATTTTACCCGCGCGTATAAATCCCCTCCGGATGCAAAAACGCTGAAGATATATTATGCGGGAAAAATCAGAACCTACAGGGATACCGTGGATGAGGCCCGCGTCAGGGGTCAGAGCCATCAGGTCGCCGTCGTCTACAGGCTCACGAAATGCGGCATTCGGATGCGCGATACCTGGGAGGTGCGTTATTACGATCTGGAGGGGGAATGGATTTTCAAGAAAGCCTCACGGCTGAAATCAGTCCAGCTCACCAGGCCCCTAAAGAGAGCCCCGGGACTTGCGGACGCAGACATTCAAAGGCTCGTATCCGGGGCGTTTATGAAGCGCTACGGTTATCGGGTGCGAAACATCGAGGTCATAGGCAAAAAAGGGTACTGGATGCTTTGCACGCCTATGTACGACACGCGATCCAAAATAACGGTCGCATTCACGGACGACATCTCCAATGAGGTTTCGACGTATGAATGTGTGATCGCCGCCACGCTGGCCCAGAAAGAGGGAAAATGGGAGGATGTCAGGATCGGCTGCGTGGTCAATGGCAGGGAAACGGGGAACTGCCTGTTCGCCACCTCATGCATCGAGACCTCGCACAAAAGCTCGATACCCGAAATATCGGATGAGGATGGGGCATCCCTTCTGCGGGCCGCCTTCGAAAATGAATACGGCCTGATCAAGAACAACCTGTTTGTCGAGAGGTTCGAACTGATCAAGCGCATGCCGGTTGAAAACTTCAACAAGACGTATCCCTGTATCGTCCGAGCTGTCTTCGATGTTGACGAGGAAAAGAACATGCTGACGACCGAATCGGGGACGGAGGTCAGAACCCTCAAGAAGAAAAGGGCGGTGTACGAATGCTTCGTATTCGGACGCCTGGACTACTCTCTTATTGAAAAAAGATGGAGGGGGATCATTGATTATTGCTGTGCATCCAAAGGCAAGCCGTGCACATGGCCCTGCTCGGATCCGGGCAAAGGGTGTAAAAGGATCGGGGAAAAATAATAATTTTATGGGGGCGGATACATTATCCAGAATGCTGTGCGAAACCCTGAATCTGAGGGCGTACACCGTAACCTCGATTGATATGGTGAGGGAAATAACCGGCCTTCACCGCACCACCCCGAATGCAACCGTCGCCCTCGGAAGGGCCATAAACGCGGCCGCCCTGTTAAGTGCGACACTCAAACCTTCGTCGGACCAGAACCTGCTCATGAAGATACAGGAAACCGGCCCCATCAGAGAGATACATGTCCAGGCGGATGCACGGGGCAACATCAGGGGTTACGTCGCCAATCCGCAGATGGATCTCATGGAGGACTTCGATGCGATAAGCGTTTCAAAATCGATCGGCGCGGGCATCCTGACCATACGGAAAGACATCGGGCTCAGGGAGCCTTACACGAGTGTGGTCCCCTTGAACACGGGAGATATCGCGGGCGACCTGGCCGCGTACCTTTCAGTATCGGAGCAGATTCCCTCGGCGCTCATCATCGCATTGATGATCGAAAAAGACGGGCGCATATCATCATCAGGAGGGATTCTGATCCAGGCCTATCCGAAAACGCCCGAAAAGTCGATCATCCTTGTGGAAAAAAACATCATCGCCATGGAGAACTCCCTCGGCGACAGGCTGAAAGCGGGCGCGGACATACGCGCCGTCCTTTCCGGGCTCATGGAGAACGAGCCGATACAAATCCTGGATTCTTATCCGATCCGCGCGGCATGCAGGTGCGGCAAACCGATGATCAGGGAGATATTGAAAAGCCTCTCCCTCGTGGACCTCAATGACATGCACGCCAAGGACAAAGGCGCGGAGATAACCTGTTCTTTCTGCACGAAAAAATACTT
>CAZHAD010000097.1:0-11558 GCA_964529965.1 uncultured Leptospirales bacterium
GATCATGATCGAAATCCGTGAATTTGAACAGGTGATCCAGATACGATTGAGTAGGGAGTTGGACGGCAACGCGCTCTACTGGGTGGCAGCATATCTGGTGGACGGATTGCTCATCGACACGGGCTGCAGCTATACATCCGGAGAACTGGCGTCATATCTCAGCACCAAAAACATCAGCAGGGTCGTCAACACCCATTTTCACGAAGACCATGTGGGCGGGAACAAGGACATCATGACCAAATTTGGAGTTGATATCTACGCACATCCTGATTCGATACCATTTATAGCGAGAACACCGATGCTTTATCCATACCAGGAAGTAGTCTGGGGGCATCCGGAACCGACCGATGTAAAACCGATACCCGAAATTATAACCACAGACAAGTATTCGTTTCGCGTTATTGAAACGCCGGGCCACTGCGCCGGGCACGTGGCGCTCATGGAATTGTCGAAGGGATGGTGCTTTTCGGGTGATATCTTTGCACGCGAAAACATAAAATGCATCAGGCCTGAGGAAGACATCGGCAAGCTTATATCTTCGATGCGCAGGATACTGGCCACGGCAGGCGGTCGGCTGGTGCTCTTTACGTCCGTGGGCAAGATTGTTGAAGACGGACGCAGGGCCCTGTCGTCGTGCATCGACTATCTGACCGATATGGCCGGTAAAGTCAAAAAAATGGCTCTGGATAATCATAGTGTCGATGAAATTGTTAACATGCTTTTCGGGGGCGAGCACCCCTTTTTCAATCTTACCGACGGCCAATACACGTCACACAACCTGATTCGCTCACTTCTTGAAATGAAATAAAAGAGGCCCCCTGCTATTGTCTTGACATTTCAACACGCCTCCCTCATCATACGGTTATATATGAGGAGGCCGCCCGTGTCGCTCCCCACCAGAAACAATCCCTACGCCTTCGACGAATTTCTCCAATG
This sequence comes from uncultured Leptospirales bacterium, assembly GCA_964529965.1. Taxonomy (GTDB): domain Bacteria; phylum Spirochaetota; class UBA4802; order UBA4802; family UBA5550; genus RBG-16-49-21. The sequence goes on from CAZHAD010000097.1 coordinate 937, forward strand.
GCGCAAAAATGTCGACTATTACGGCGACGATCCCTTTCTCCGGAAGGCGCTGGAGCATTTCACCGGCGGGGACTGGGAATCAGTTGACGCGGAGGCGCGGAAAATCTCGCCCTTGGTCTCTTTCCGCTGGCGCGACATGGCGGAGTCGGCGGCGGTCCCTGAAAAGCGCCCCTTCCTGATGCAGTATGACGGGCACCATAACCGGATCGACCGGATCGTGCGCCCCCGCGAAACCGAGATCATGGAAAGGGAAATATTCTCGGAAGGGCTTTTCTCTCCATTGTCGTCTCCCTGGGTCAAGCTCATGAAGATGTTCCTGATCTATCAGAACGGCGAGGCCTGCATCGCCTGCCCCGTCACCTGCACCGAGGGGCTCGTGGCGATCCTCGAAAAATTCGCGGACACGCCGGAGACGCAATGCATTCTTCAGCACTGCCGGGAGGGCATCGACGGCGACTACGCCATCGGCGCGCAGTACCTCTCGGAGATACAGGGCGGATCGGACGTGCCATCCAACGTGCTTGAAGCCGTGCATGAGGACGGCGTATGGAGGCTCTACGGCACCAAGTTCTTCTGTTCCGCCACCCACGCAGACTACGCGGTGGTCACGGCCAAGCCCGCGGGCTCGGACAAGGTCGCGCTCTTCGTGATTCCCTCCTGGCTCCCCGGCGACAAGGAGCGGGAGCGCCGCAACGGGTACACCATCGACCGTCTCAAGTGGAAGCTGGGCACGAGCGAGCTTACGACCGCAGAGATGACGCTGAACGGCGCGGTGGCCTACCCGCTGGGTCCCCTCGAGCGGGGAGTGGCCAACGTGGTCGGCATCGTCCTCACCTACTCGCGCCTCACCGTAGGCCTCTCGGCCGCGGCCTCCATGACCAGGGCGGCCCGCGAAGCCGTGCGGTACGCCGCCTTCCGTGAGGCCTTCGGCGAGAAGATCGGCCGCTTCCCCATGATGACGGGTCAATTGCGCGGCATGGAGCGCGCTGCCAGACGGACCACGGCCGGCGCCTTCAGGCTCTACCGCGATTTCCTGGAAATGGGGGGCGAGCTCAAGGGCGGGCTTGGCGCGGACGAGCCGGCGGGCGTACGGGAAAAGCGCTTCAATATACGCGAGCTCATCATGCTGCAGAAAATCTCGGCGTCACGGGACTGCACCGGACTGATCCACGAGGCCATGTCCGTTTTCGGCGGCCACGGAGTGATGGAGGACTTTTCATCCCTGCCGCGCCTCTACCGCGATTCGGCCGTAAACGAGCTCTGGGAGGGGCCCCGCAACGTGCTCCTGTCGCAGATCCATCGCGACTGTCAGCGCGCCTCGTCATGGTACCGGCCCTCGTCCTTCGTGGCTGGGATCCTCGATGGCGCGGACGGCCGCATCATCGCAGACTTGGGGAAGGAGATGGACGAGCTGGTGGCGCACCCGAGCCTGGTCAGGCAAGACGAGGAGACTGTCGCCGTGTGCGGCCGGTGGGACGGCTTCTGCGACCGCCTCTTCCACGCGTATCAGGACCGCGCGCTCGAAGAGGTGGAAGGTTAATCCAATATGTAACCATACGCGCACGGCCTTTTCATAATAGATTCGCAGGGAAGTATCATCTACGACATGGAACAATTCGTATACATCGACGCCGTCATCACCATCATCACCCTGATTCTTTCCACCGGTATCCTGGTATGGATCATCAGACTGAAAAAGGGTACGGAACGCCGGGATTTCCGGAAGGGACTCGCATGGGTCGTTCCTCTTGTCGCCATTTCCCTCATCGATGTGTTTATCTGCGCGGCGATCATCGTAATGCTCCCCGGCTCCCCCTCGGGGATCGACGCCTCCGACGGGCTCTACCGCAACAAGGTGGTTATCAAGTGGAAGCCGGCCCCCGGCGCGAAAACCTACTCCGTGCTGCGCGCATCCGGGTCTGAAGGCCGGTATGCGGAGATCGCCCGCAACATTTCCGAAACCTCCTACATCGACACTTCCGTAAGTCCGGGAAAATACTACTACAAGGTCGTGGCCGAAAATGACATCGGCAAGAGCATTCAGAGCGCGCCCGATCCAGGCAACCCCTCCATATCGGATTTCGAATTCTTCAGGCTCTACGAGTCGACCGAGCAGAGCGCGGTCGGCAAGCTGAAAAAGCTGGGAGGCCTCGGGCATGAAACCGAAACGGGCGCCGCGGGTGGAAGCTTTGAATACGATGCGCGGTTCGACGGCAGGGCGCACGTGATATCCAGATACTCGGATTACTCGGATTTCGGTACAGGCCAGGGCAGGCACCTGGTTTTAAACGGCTCATTCGTCGCCGACACCAACATCCTGGGCAACGGGAGCGTCACGGGCACGGTGGACGTATCGGGCAATTACCGCGGGTCGGTGCAGTATAATCTCGTCATCAGCAATAAAAAGAAAGCGGGCGGCTATTATCTGGTCAGGCAGGCGGGTTCAAAATCGCCGACAGCGGTCCCGTGGAATTTTCAATAGCTTCGCCCTCCTCCATTTTAATTACAGGGCAATTTTTCTTCTTGCCAGGGGCTTTGTCTTCCCATTATGTCAAAATTACAATAATTGAAAGAATGTAGTCGGTTCGCCTCCTCCCGAACCGGAACGTTTTCGCAGAACCGTATAATGGAATGAAAACGGCCGAAGGATACAACGCAGACCCGGTGCATGTCGAGCTGGCGGAGATGTTCAGCTCAGTCAAGATAATGGGACCGCCGATGAGCGAAATGCTGGTGGCCCTTATCTCGCACATCTTTACCCCGGAAGAGGCGGGCGTATGCCTGAACATGTCGTTCGTATACCCGAAAACCGTTGAGCAGATAGCACGAAGGTCGGGACGTCGTCCCGGCGAGCTGGAACCGGTGCTGGAGGCGATGAGCAGAAAGCAGGTCATCGTCGCCCTCGCACAACGCTTCATGCTTTACCCCCTGCTCCCCGGTCTGTTCGAGCACATAATGAGGACAGGGGAGAAGAGCGCGTGGCACCATACGTACGCGGAGCTCATTAACGAGCTGTTCGACACCGGGTACCTGCGCGAATACTTCAGCAGGCCGGTCAACGCGATCCGGAATATCCCGGTCCAGCAAGCGGTCCGGAATAAAAGCTTTATCGCGGACGCGGACCTGGTATCGGAGCTGATCGACTCTCACCACAGCTTCGCCGTATACCATACCTGCCCCTGCAGGCAGTCGATGCATCTGACCGGCCATGAATGCGGCAGGGCTTCGCCGCACGACGGGTGCCTCGCATTCGGCGACTTCACCCGCGGGGTCGTGGCTGACGGAAACGGCCGTTCGGTCAGCAAGGGGGAGATGTACGATATAGTCGCCGAGAGATGGGAAAAGAACCTGGTTTTTCTCACCTCGAACGTCACGCCGTCGGTCCAGACCGCGATCTGCACCTGCTGCGGCTGCTGCTGCCGCGCGTTGGGAATATTCAATAAATTCAGCAAAAACCTGCTGGCCCCTTCGCACTTTATCGCCGCCGTGGACGAATCAAGGTGCGGCAATTGCGGCAGTTGCGTACCGGCGTGCAATACGCTCGCCCATCATGTCGTTGATAAAAAGCATGTATACAACCCGGCAAACTGTATCGGGTGCGGCAGCTGCGTCGCCGCGTGCGCGAACGAAGCAATTTCAATGACGGAAAACAGGCTGTACAAGCCGCCTCGTGCGAGTTACACCAGCCTTATACTGCAGATGATCCCGCCGGTGATCCTCATGGGAACGAAGATAAAGCTCGCGAGATATTTTTCAAAAACATGAATCGTGCGCCCCGGAATATCCCCATATTGTCATTGACACCGCAGGAGGAAAGCTTATCATCCGTTTTACCCGCAAAGGATTACAAGGAGTCGAACCATGCCCATGACGCCCGACGCGATACTCGGTTTGGGAAGAAAATTCATGGAATCGAGGGTGTTGCTTACCGCCGCCGAGCTGGACCTGTTTACCCTGCTGGCGAAAAATCCGATGACCGCGGCGGAGGCTGCGGATACATTGAAAGCAACGGAAAGGGGCGTCACCATACTGCTCGATGCGGTGGCGAGCATGGGCCTGCTGGATAAAATCAACGGAGCGTATCGCTGCCCGCCCGAGGTCGCCTCGATACTGTCGAGGGAATCGCCGGCCTCGATGCTTCCCATGGTCATGCACTCGGTCGAATTGTGGAAAAGATGGTCGAATCTGACCGATATCGTGCTCCATGGCACAAAAAAAACCGGCCCTTCCGTGCTTGAAAGCGACGAGAACGCGCGGGAGGCCTTCATCGGCGCCATGCACGTCGTCGCCTCCAGGGTCGCACCCGGAATCGTGGCGGCGGTGAAGCCGCCTGAAGCCGGGAAGCTCCTGGACATCGGCGGCGCTTCAGGGTCCTACACCCAGGCCTTCCTCGAGGCCCGGCCGGGCATGACATCCACCCTGTTCGACCTTGCGCCGGTGATCGAGATCGCGCGTCGCCGTCTTGCAGGCACGGGACTGCTCGAGCGCATCACGCTGGTAGCCGGAAACTTTTATGACGACGAGCTGCCGGCCGGGCATGATCTGGCCCTCCTCTCCGCCATCATCCATCAAAACAGCATTGAGCAAAACATCGACCTGTTCAGCAAGATATTCAGAGCCCTGAAGCCCGGGGGCCGGCTTGTCATCCGCGACCATGTGATGAGCCCGGACCGCACCAGGCCCGCAAGCGGCGCCTTTTTTGCGGTGAACATGCTCGTCGGAACCCCCGGAGGAAGCACCTACACCTTCGATGAAATCAGGGCTTCGCTCGAATCCGCCGGCTTTATCAGAATCAACCTGATACAGGATGACGAACGCATGAACGGTTTGGTCGAGGGATTCAAACCCTGAAGCATTAAAACACGAAACGGCACGCCCGGGCCCGGGGTAAACGGGCGCAGACCGGTACTTCATATTCAAGGGGCATCCCATGGAATACACAAGACTTTTAGAGCCGCTAACGGTGAAAAAAACCAGATTCCCTAACCGTATCGTTTTTTCACCGGTCCAGACCAACCTGGCGGCCGCCGACGGCGGGGCAACGGACCGGCTCGTACGTTTCTACCAAAGGATCGCCTCGCACGGAGTCGGGCTCACGATCGTGGGGGCCACCGGGATTTCGGACCGCTCGCGTCTCGGCGACCATGCGTTCTGCCTTTTTGACGAGGGGAAAACCGGGACCGCAACGGGGCTTTTCAACGCGATACGCGCGGCGGGCTCGGTTCCCGCGGTCCAGCTCAATCACGGGGGCAGGGTGATGAAGCCGGCCCTGGCGGGCGGCGTGCCCGTCGCCCCCTCGGCCCTCGCCTCGCCCGCGTCCAAAAACCTTCCCCGGGAGCTCTCAGCCGGCGAGATCAGGGAAATCGTGGGACAGTTCGCGCATGCAGCAGAAAACGCGAAACACGCGGGCGCCCAGATGGTGGAGTTCCACGGAACCCACAGCTTTCTCCTGAACCAGTTCATGTCCCCCGCCTCAAATGCAAGGAAGGACGAATACGGAGGGAGCACCGAAAACCGGGCGCGCATCGTCATGGAGGTGCTGGAGCAGGCGCGCGAAAGGGTTGGAGATGACTTTGTGCTCGGCCTCCGGATAAGCGCGGATGAGTATCTCGAAAACGGCATGAGCGTGGGCGAGTGCGCGGAAATGGTGAACATGTTCGCGGAAAAGGGCCTCGACATCGTGCATGTCTCGGCCGGCGGGATCGACACCGGGGGCAGGATGCTCGAAGAGGCTTCAAAGGGAAACATCATCAGGCTCGCGGCAGAGGTGAAGAAGCGGGTGAAGCTGCCGGTCATCGCGGTCGGAGGAGTTCTCAGGCTCGAGCAGGCCGAGGCTGCGATCGAACAGGGGATGGCCGACATGGTGGCGATGGGAAGGGCCCTGATCGCGGATCCTGAGCTCGTCACCAAAACCCTCGAGGGAAAGGCCGGGGACGTGGCCGAATGCACCGCGTGCCTGCAATGCTTCGTACCGGGCAAAGACCCGGGCATTCGATGCCCGCTGAATCCGGACATCTAGGGCATAATTTCATTAAAGAAGGCATAATGCCAATCAATTAAGGAGGATCGATATGTGGCGGAAAAAACCGACCAGACGTGAATTCATCCAACTCGTCTCGATGACCGCAGCATCCATGGCCCTCGGCTGCATATCCAATAAGTTTGTGAACAAACTGGCGGAGGAGGGGAAAAATCCGAAAGATTACCCGGCGGTCGTCATCGGATCCGGGATAGGGGGGCTCGCAAGCGCAGTATATCTTTCCAGGGCCGGCTTCCCGGTAACGGTCATCGAACAGCACGACATACCGGGTGGATATGCCACGGCGTTTCAAAGGGGTGATTACAATTTTGAGGTTTCCCTACACTTTTTCGGCGTGAGGGAGGATATGTATCAGGAGCTCGGCCTGGAGGGAAAGGTCGAGCGCATACCGCTTCATCAAACGAGGCGGTTTATTCGTAACGGCAAGGACCTCTTCATGCCCGAATTAAGCGCGGAGGAAAGCATCGAGTTTGCCTGCAGAACTTACCCGGACGAGAAGGAGGGAGTGCGCAAATACTATGAGTACTGCATGGAGGTATCGGAGGAGCTTGAGCGCTTCAGCCGGAAAATGGAGACCGGCTTCGTGTTTCTCCCCTTCATGCCGATACGGTATCCGAAGATGTGGGCGCTGAGAAAAATGTCATACGCGGACGTGCTGAAAAAATTCATCGCAGATCCGATGACGCGGAGCGCGCTCGCTCGCATCTGCTCGATATTCGGGCTGCCGCCATCGCAGGCGTCGGGGTTCATGGCAGCCATGCTCGTCGGGAGCATGCTGAAGGGCAAATACTACTATTTCAAACACCGCTCCCAGGACCTGAGTAACGGGCTCGCCGCGGTCATCAGGGAAAACAAGGGCACATTGGTATTCGGAAAGACCGTACGGAAAATCCTCACTCAAGACAACAGGGTTACCGGCGTCCAGACCGAGGACGGCACGATGTATCCCGCGAAAATCGTGGTGAGCAACGCGAACGCGCCCGATACCTTTGGGAAATTCCTGTCGTACAATAAAAAAGCCCGGCGGTACATGGAAAAGCTCGCGGAATACAAGCCGAGCATCTCTTCTTTCATGGTCTGGCTGGGGCTCAAGGGCGAATTGCGCGGAAAAATTCCCGGCCACACCGTATTCATCGACTCGGACAAGGACATTGAAACCGACTTTCAGAATTATTCGGCCTGCAACGCGGATAAATGCCCGGTGCTGGTCGCTCTCTACGACAACTACTATAAAGGCTACTCCAAACCGGGAACCTCCACCCTGACGATCCTGATCTTCAGCGGGTACGAGCCGTGGCGCCGTTTTGAAAAGGATTACTTTGCCGGAAACAAAAAGGAATACAACCGTGAAAAAATGCGCATCGCGCGGACATTGATAAAAAGGGTAGAGGAAAAAGCGATCCCGGGGCTTTCCTCCATGATCCGGGTCATGGAGGCCTCCACCCCTCTGACGAATATCACGTTTACGAAAAACCCGGAAGGGGCGATTTACGGCTACCCGCCCGCCTTAAACAACGCGTTCATGAACAGGATCAAAAACTCGACCCCGATCGATGGGCTGTATCTTTCCAGCGGATGGGGCAATTACTGGGGCTCATATCCGGGCGGCATCATGAACGGGAGGGACGTGTATCGCCTGATCATGAAGGATATATAGCATTTCTGTTGGAGCGGATAAGCCTGACCGATCAGGGTCAGAGCATCAGGGGCGCGTTCGAGACTACGATGCCTTCCCCGATCTCATTTTTATAGCGCGAAAATCCGCCCGAGAGGTTGTGGACTTTTCTGAACCCGCGCGAATACAGATATCCGATCGCGTAGGCGGACTGCACGCTTCCGCCGCATACGCATACGATATCGTCGTTTTTATGCTCTTCAAGGACCGTATACCGCGCGGGAAGGTCCCTGAGCGGGATGTTTATACTTCCCTCGATGTGTCCGGCCAGGAACGAATCGGGCGGCCGGAGGTCGAGTATGACGATCTCCCCTCCGTTATCGATTTTGTCCTTGAGCCATGCAGGCGGCCTCATGTTATATGAAGCGTCCAGGGATTCGATGAACTCGTCATTCGCGTCCCGGTAGCCCGGCAGTGCACGCGCGGGGTTATGGTTATGGACCCGGTCCTTCACCATGAATACCGTGTGCGGGACCTCAAGCATCCGGTGTAATATGACATCGTGCCCCAGACAAAGGCCCATCTCGACGACGAAATCGACATGATCGCGTTTTACGGCCAGGGCCTGGCCCGCCGGATTGCAGTTCACCGAAGTCCCCATCCCCTCGCCGATCATGTTCTCCCTGATGCCGCCCAGCGTGCACCGATACGAACCGACCTTTACGCCCCTCGAAGAGAGAAAATCAGCCGTTTCCCCAGCCAGATCCTCTATCCCGTAGCAGTAGACTATGCCGACCCTTTCATAGCCCTGCAGTCGGCAAAACAAGGCCAGCTCCTCGATCCGGGAGAATCTCCCCGCTTTGCCGCCGCTCACCAGCTCGTCCGCGTTTCGATAGGTGCTGTTGTTATCCCCACGGTCGTAAGCGCAAAGCATCTCATCCCTGATACCGGTGCAGTCCTTGCCTTCTGATTTGCATAATTTGGTTTTACAGCTGATGCAGTTCATGGAACCCTTCCATCCGCACTCTCATGATCATTTCAGGCACGCGATACGTGTCTGGTAACGCAGCGTTTCTCCTTTTCAAGATTAAGCCGGAAAATTTTAAAAAAACGGTGCGCGGATGCCATGTTTTTGTCAAGGGATTCAATCAAAAAAAAATGATTCATTCCCTCAAAAAATTCACATCAATCCCTTGATAGGATTGGCGATTAACACTTCGCAGCGTACTGAACAAAATATGGTGATTCGTGTAACAATGTACTATCCACTTGGCCTTATTCCTAATAGCGTGTTTTTCATATTCTCTCCTATCCAGTTTCCCGAGAGATTCTATCAGAGTGAAAAAAAGATAAAAGAACCTTAACGAATCAAAAAATTCAAAAAAGTCAGGATGTATATGAAACGGGAAAATAAAAAAACAATTTTTATAATTGCGTTCATGATAATCGGCATCGGCATGTTTTCGTTCGGCTCGAAAACCGCCTTTTCCAGGATGAAAACATACGTGCCGGCCGATGTGAGCGCAAAAGAAGAGCTGCCGCTCGTGATCGAGGATTTTGAAAACGCCACCACGGGCGACAAGGGATGGGCGGTCGAATCGGAGCCGAAGCCTTTCGTGGGCAAGGAGCCGGAGGAAAGGCTGAAAATGAAAAACCCGGTGCCGAGGCTGGAGATAAAAATAATTCCCGGCGCACCCGCCGACATGGAAAAAGAGACGTGGTCGTTGAACGGCATGGGCAGAAAAAAAGACAAAATACTCGGCGTGAGCTTTCGCTTCCGCTACCCCGGAACCAATGCGGTCAGCATTCTTCCTCCTCCGGAGGTGAACTGGAAGGACCGCACCCCCGTGTTCACGTTCAACCCGGCCACGGGAAAAGTTGAGCAGGAGCGCGGCCTTGAGCTGCCGGGCAGGGCGAAGGAGATATCGCTCTGGGTGATGGGACAGGGAGCCCCCTACACCCTCGAGGCATGGGTGAAGGACTATCGCGGGGGCACGCGCATACTTAAATTCGGCAGCATCGATTTCGTCGGCTGGCGGCCGGTGAAGGTGTCCATACCCGCGGACATGCCGCAGGAGACCCCTTCGTATCCGGAGGCGAAGCCGGCCAAGATCACGAGGTTTGTGCTGAGACCAATGGAAGACGCCCCGAAGGATGAATTGTATGAAACCGCTTACTTTTTCTTCGACCAGATAAAGGTATTGACGAACCTGTACAAGCCCAACTTCGACGGTGCGAATCTCGATAAGATCTTCAACAGCACCTCAAAGGGCGTCAAGGCCGGAACAAAGTAACCGCGGAAGATAATCGTTCGCGCATAACGATAAAAAACCGCCGTCGGATCGAATCTACGGCGGTTTTTTATTCCCCTTACCGGCGAGTGATGCACTCATAATATTTTGTGTGAGAAGTCGAAGCCCCCGTCGGTCATCCCAAAGCCCGGGACGGGTTTTTCGCGCACGGTGATAAAAAAGGTTGACGGCGGATAAAGCATTCATTATATTGTTAATGAAAATCATTTTCATTAAGAAGGAGGATCAAACACGTGCGTGGAAGAGGGGCATGGTGGCAGGACAGGTTCCAGAACATGGGTGCGCGGATAACCGCGCCGCGGGAGTTGGTCATCAACATTTTGCACGATACGGATGACCACATGAGCGCGTCCGATGTGTACATACGGGCGCACCAGGTGAATCCCGGCATCGGGTTGACGACGGTGTACCGGACCCTGGAGATGCTGGCTCATATGGGGATCGTGCAAAAATTCGATTTCGGCGACGGGAAGGCCCGATATGAGCTGATCAACAATCCAGGCGGGAAAAAGCATCATCATCACCTGATCTGCCTGCGGTGCAAGACCATCATGGATTATACGGAGTTTATCGATGACGAGATAGAGTTTATCAATAAAACGCAGAGCAAGCTTTCGAAGAAGTATAATTTCGATATTACCGACCACGCGATCAG
>CAZHAD010000098.1:0-11351 GCA_964529965.1 uncultured Leptospirales bacterium
CTGGAGCATGTATCTGGCCGCCCTGAGCTTTTCCCTGTAGTAGGGCTGCTTCAGATTAAGCTTGAATGACTCGACCATTATGAGGGCGATTATCGCCAGAATCGCCATGACCAGGTGGATCTGCCACGATACGGTGCTCGGCTTCCACAGAAGCTTTTTCATAAAGATATCTCCCTTCCGTAAATGAGAATGAGAACCAGCCTCACGATCGTGCTCGACGTCAGAAGCGCGGCGATGGTCTCGATGATGCCCTGACGATCGATCCACATGGCGATCAGCCCGGGTATGATATAGCCGACTATGTTCAGCTCAATTGCCTGAGAGCCGAGCGGTATGATGTCGAGTTGGCGGACCAGCCAGCCGAGAAGAAATCCGAGGAGTATCATGAGTACGGTGCGCCGCCTCCCGTATATAATGATGAATGCCCCCAGGGTGTTCATGATGAAGTAAGCCACCAGGCTCACGAGCAGCGTCATAACGATGACGAGCGGTCTGTTCAAATAGAGCGCGATATATCCGGGAACCACCATGCCACCCGCCGCGACCCCGAAAAACTCTGAAAAAAGAAGGCTGACGCAAAGCCCGAGTCCGATTGATATCGTTATTATTGTTTCCATATGGTTTTCCTTAATGCCGGATAAAATCGAGCTGAATTAATATTCCCTCAAAGTCGCGGAATATTCCTCACCTTTCCTCGCTGCGCTCCTCAGCATCCTACAGCCAAGGTTGATCGGGACGTAATCGCCTCTGTAGAAACAACCTTTATATGGCCGCGCTAGGTTAATATTAACTCAGCCCTGTTTCTGAAATAGGTTATCAGCTCAAGTCCGGGCCCGGCGATATTTCCTATGCCCATCAACAGGGTCGATTGTTTGCAGTATTTTAATGTTTCTTCAAAAATCAATTCGGTATCCAGGTCCTCCGCATTGGTAAAGAGCCGGGGATCGATTCCGGACTTGACCGCATAATGCATGATGAAATACGATCCGGAGCCGATCAGTATATAACGGTCGGCCCTGGGCCATCTGAAAAGGGCCTTCCCGATCTGCCTCGATCTGTCGGGCCGGTCGATGCGGCTGTTAATGATCATGATGCGGCTTTCCACGTCCGGGTGCGCGTCAAGCGCCATCATCCATATTGTTTCCGATGATTCGGGGTCGTTTGCGGCGAAGCCGTTTATGAAGTGTATCCGCCTGCCGAAAAAATTGAGCTTCATGTCGGTCATGGCCCCCATGTCGGGAGCGGCCTTTTTCATGCCTCTCAGCGCCACGTCCCTTTCCACCCCCAGAGAGCCGCACACCTTGAGTGCGAGCGCGATATTTTCGCGGTGCTCCACATAGGAGAATTCCCCGAGGTCCTGATCCCGTATCGATTCCACCTCTGAATCGGAAACGACCGAAAGGCCGGTGTTCCCGGCGCGGCACGCGGCCTCGAAGTCATCCAGATAGTCCCTCTCGCAGGTAAAGAGCCGCTTTCCGAGCGGGGTGGTTCCGAGAAGGGCGCGCGCGACGTCCTTTTCATCAGGCCCCATCACATCGAGATGGTCCTCCCGCACGTTGGTGATCACGCCGTGAGTGGCCTGCACGAGCTTTATTTCGCACAGATATTGAAGGAAGGGCTGGAGGGCCATGCATTCAATCACCAGCGCGTCCGCCCGGTTCTGCGCGGCAAAGGCGATGATCCTGACCTGTTCGATGATGTTCGCCATTCCCTGCCTGAACACCGGGTATTCGGATCCGTCATGTATGATCATTCTCGGAAGGGCGCCCGTGGTTTTGGCGAACGTCTTTATCCCGGCCTCACGAAGCCCGGCCGCGATCAGCCTGGTGACCGAAGACTTGCCCCGCGTTCCGTTGACGTGAATTCTGATGGAAATTGATCTGAGGTTCTTAACATGATAGGCGTATTCTATGATTCCGAGTACGACCAAAAACAATATCAATATTGACGTGATCAGTATGACATGCATGTTTTTTGTACCCTAATATCCGGGGAAATCAGAATTATTCGTATTGTCAAGTTAATTAAAGTTACAAAATTGCTCATATTTTATTCATACGAAGCGCTTGATTTACTTTACTCGAAATAGACTTTTTTTGTTGCTCGACTAACTCGAGTTACGTTATGTATGCATACCCCGGCCGCTGATTGCCTGCATGCGTGTGGTGCGGATTCGTGAGGATGGATCGGAATGTGGGTGCATAATAATGATCGCAAAATGAGGCCGCACCGGTAACCGGTCACCCGCCTCCTCGTGTCTGCAGAAATCTGCTGTATCGGTACTGCTTTGAAAGGCAGAGTGCAGCCATCTCCGGAGTTTTGTAGACGATCACCCTGTACCGGTAACCCGGGGCCGAGTATATCAGCTCGTCATCCGGGAATGCTGCCAATGATACAGGATAGATCGGCTTGTCGTATCTGTTCATCATGGCGAGGATCGTTTCAAGAATCTTCGCGTCCACCTCCCGGGACATCTTTTCATATACGTCCATCTCCTCCTGTCGCAAAAAACCCATTCGATGCGCGGCCTTGATGGGTCTTATCCCGAATTTAGCAGCGCCGAAGAGCCCCAGGACAATGATGGCGTCATATGCGTCGGATGACACCATCACCTCGATGGCTTCCCTGAAAAGATCGTGATCGGGCTGGCCGACGAGATCGACGGGATTTGATCTGCTCCAAAAGGGAGGGAGCTTCGAATCAAAAAACCGCTTGATGTGCCCGGGGAGCTCCGGAAGGTAAAGACCTCGCTCCTCGCACTCATCCGCGGTGATGACGCCCCAGCCTCCTCCGAGGGTTATGACCCCGACCCTGTTTCCCCTGGGGAGCGGGAAGCTGTCGAACACGGCGGCCAGCCCGAGGAGCTCCGTCGGATTCATGGCCGTCGTAATACCCGTCTGGTTCATTACCGCCTCAAAGACTTTGAACGAACCGGCCATTGCGCCGGTGTGGGAATGCGCCGCCCTGCCTCCCCCTTCGGTTCTGCCGGCCTTGAGCGCGATAACTGGCTTCGAGATGCAGGTTTTTCCGGCAATGTTCATGAACCTTCTCCCGTCGTCCACCCCTTCCAGGTAGAGAAGGATTACGCTGGTGTCGGCGTCACGGTTGAAATATTCCAAAAAGTCCTCAACCTTCAGGATCGCCTCGTTTCCTGATCCGACGAATTTGCTGATGCCGATCTTCTCCAATTCCGCCCACAGCATGATCTGGTTGCCAACGTTACCGCTTTGAGCCACGATGGATATGCCACCGGTAACGGGGCGCGGGTGCGCGCCGGTTCCGTGGAAATTCCAGCGCAGGTTCGATATGCCCATGGTGTTGGGCCCGACGAGATTGATTGAATGCCTGTCTGCGAGCTCGCCCAGCTTCTTTTCGAGGACGACTCCCTCCGAACCCGTCTCGCTGAATCCGGACGATATGAGGACCACGTTGTGGATATGCGCGGCCGCGCAATCCTCAAGTATGTCCAGAACGGTGCGCGCAGGGGTCACGATGTAGGCGAGGTCGACGGTTCCGGGTATATCTTGTACCGATTTATAGGCCTTAAGGCCGTAAACCGTGTCTTTGGATGTAGAGATGGGATAAATTGTTCCTTTAAATCCGCCGTCAAGAATATTGGTGATGACGATCGAGCCCCACTTAAGGCTCCCCTCGCCGGCCCCTACGATCGCAATGCTGTCAGGGTAGAACAGCTTGTGGAGATCCCTCATCCCCATACCTTCCTGATTTAGGCAACGAGTGCAGAATCCACTCACGCAACGGCCCGTCCTTCGGCAAGGCCTCTGCATGAGCGGTTTCTGTCACTTTGAATAAGAGTGCGGGAATTTTTCAAGCCATTAGTGACGATTTAATAAAAAACTCTGCGGGCAGGCGCTCATTTTTTTTTCAGTTCCGCGATCCTTTTTTTGGCGCCCCGGATCGGCTCGGTCATGCCGGGTGGGCAGTATTTGATAAAAGACTCCAGAGCGGCAATCGCCTCTTTCTTTTTCCCGAGCTCTGTCAGGACTATGGCCCTGTTATAGTACGGCATGTAATTGGTCGGGTTGAGCTCGATTGCCTTCTCATACGCCGAGTTTGCATCCGCGTATTTTTTTTGCTTTTGATACAGCACGCCGAGGTTATAGTGTGCAAGGTAAAAATCGTCGTTGATCGCGATCGCCTTTTTAAACTGCTTTTCGGCAAGGGGGATCTTCCCGGTTTCCAGGTAAATCATGCCGATGTTATTTTCAACCTCTGCATCCTGCTTGATTGCGGAAGCTTTCTCCCATGCTTCTTTTGCGAGATCGTATTTTTTTTGCTGATAGTAGATCAGGCCTATCTGCGCCCATGCCAAAAAATACCTTTTATCCAGCTCTATGCACTTTTTTAAGCTTACGAGAGCCATTTCCGGATTATTCAAATTTACATATGTCAGCCCCAGATTATAATGATAGAGTGGAAAATCCGGCTTCAGGGCTATCGCCCTTTCATAATATTTTTTTGCTTCGTTTGTTTTATTCAATCTCAAATAGCAGGTTCCGATATTGTTCGGATATTCAGCTTCCTCAGTGTCTTCACCGGCTGCCTTTTCAAATTTTTGCAAGGCACCGGTATAATCGCCCTTGAAAAAAAGGTCCAGCCCCTCTTTGTTGTATTCGACCGCCCTTGGATTCATCTCATGTTTTTTTTTATTTGAATTATTTTTTGTATTACACGAGACCGCAATAAATAAGAATAATGTTACACAGATAATGTTCTTGCCCCCCATAAGCGCCCCTCTACATTGAGTTATCGTTTGATACGTTATTTCTCATGCGTTGCTCCGCCTTTTTGAGAGAACGACGATGACGTTATGACGTACATTCATGAATTAACCCATCTGAATTCGACAGCGGCGCAATAGTTCTGATATTAATGGCATTCCTTGCATTTCTGGGGTCCTTCCTTCCTGACGATATGACAATCTATGCAGAGCTCATGCATTGTCTTATATCCGTTTTCTCCATAATGGCATTTGGCACACACCTTAATCCGTTCCGGATTATCGTGCTTATGATGGCATACGACGCATTGTATTCCTTGCTCCTCGTGAACTTTATGGGACATTCTCACCGCGCCCATCTGACTTTTATAAACCGTGGCACCCTGCTTCTGTCTGTTAAATATTCTGGTTGTTTTGGTGATGGTGACCACATCCGTCGGTTCCTCTTCAAACGACCATGGATTGATGTTACAGCTTGCGATTGCTCCTCCGATGATGATCGCGACGACAAAAGGCAAAATTTTTTTCAATTCCACCCGGTCTCCTCCTTGCTTTTCAATGTTATAATATATGTTTTTTTAAACAAAGGACCTGTGTATCAAAATTCTGCACACAGCAGATGCATGCATATTGATGCCCTATGCACCGAATTTTTGTATGCCTTTCCGGCCTCTGGTTGAAAGGTGCCGCGCATTTTCTGTAATTTCGTGAAGAAAAAATTTATATGTCGAGCCGGTGCTAATTTGAATAACTAGTAATGTCCGCTCCTCTCGAGGAGGTTAACGCGAAATTTCAATTCTTATACTGATGTGCACCAAGCCTCATGATTTTTCGGGACTTTATATTTATGAAATGTATATTGGTGCTCATAAAATTCGTGTCAACATCAAAAAAATATTTTTTTGAAAAATAGCCCCTTCTTTGTGTAATTCAGGAGCCGCCTTGCCTGATATTTTTTTAATTGATTTTTTATGGCATGGTTTATTTATTTAGGCGCATGGCTGGCGGTTCATTTTCCAAGGCGATTCACGCGAATCTCATTCATCAAGAGGAAGAAGCCCGGCCATGAAATTGGTGAACTGAATTTTGTTTGTAACGGCAGCATCATTTTCGATGATTCGATGAGCCGATAATTCGGCGCGTTTCTGGTATACGATAATGGACGAATGCACCGTAATATCATACCCGGGAACCAGGAGCGAACAGCTTCTGTGCCTGACTGAATCGAGATCTCGGTATATGCTTCCTATCTGCGGCACATTCCGCGTGGTCGATTTTACCCTGAGGAACTCATTTACCTCAGGCGCACGGACCACCATCCTGTATAACAATCGCGACGACGACCTTGAAGAATACGTCGAGCGTTACGGACCGTTCCAGGGAACGAAGTTTCCCACCATCAAGGTGATTACGCGCGAGTACTCCGATATCGAGGTCTGTTACAAACTCATATTGGAAAGCAACACCGCCTATTATATCATCTATAACGGGGATAATCCCTCCATAATTGATTTTGCCGGTATCATCAAAAGATACAAGGCCAAGAGAACCGGAGCCGTGCTTTTTAAGCTTAATATGAACGGCAGGCCCACTATGGCGCACACGGTGCTGGTTTCGGATCAAAAAACGCTGCTGCATGTCATCCGAACCGCGATCAAGCAGAAGAAAAGCGCGCCGAACATATTTGAGATGATCAACAACATTATGATCAACAGGGGCATACCAAAGAGCAACACAGAGGCCTGCTATTGGTCGATCAAAAACGTGCCGGAATACTATGATCTCAACAGAAGCATCGTGCGGGATCAAGATATATTCGGCCTCATGTACAGGGAAGAACTGTTCAAAAGCCGTGTTTTGCCGGAGGGACAAGCCTATGTGGGCCGCCGGGCGAAAATCACACATTCCTTTATTTCGGATCGGTGCAGGATCAACGGTATGGTTGAGAATTCCATCATTTATCCGGGAGTGGAGATCGGCGAGAACACGGTGGTGAAAGATTCAATCATTCTTCCTTATAATAAAATAGGCTCCGGAGCACGGATCGTCAAAACAATTCTCGATGAGCGCACCGACCAGGATCCCGGATTGGATTATTTAAATATCGGCGATTCATGCAGGATTGGATCGGGAGAGGAGCACATTAAGAACACCGATTTTCCCCAAACCCTTTTTTTCAGCATTACCCTGATCGGGAAGAATTGCCGCATCGCGGAGGGGACACGCATCGGCGGGGGCTGTTATGTCTCCTCCGGGATGGGGAGCCGGATCGCGGTCGAGAAAAAATACATATATGACGGTACGTCCCTGCTCGGTGAGCGCATGGTCATGAAATCTTGAACAGGCCCACCTTGTTCTTTAGAATATCGGCCATGCGTACATGCTCTCTGGTGCTTGCGGTGATTTCGTCCGATCCTGCGTTGATGGACCGCGCCAAATCGTTGATTGTATTTATTAAATGCGAGATCTGCTCGATGGCTGATTTTTGCTCATTCGAGTTGACCTGTATCAGCTCGGAGCGGTTCCTCACTTTGTGAATTTCCCTTTGGATGATATCGTTGACCTCGGCCTGCTTGCGCACGAATCCGGTGAGATGCTCGATCATCGAATTAAATCCTTCTATTCCGGTTATGATCGTGCTGATGCGCTCAACGACGCCCGCGACCATCGACATTCCGGAATTGATTTCGCGTTCATTGGATTTGATGAGTGTGCCGATCTCCTGGACGCTGGCTGCGGTGTTGTCGGCGAGTTTGGAGATTTCATCGGCGACGACGGCAAAGCCGCGGCCGGCGTCGCCGGCGCGAGCGGCCTCGATCGCCGCGTTCAGGCTGAGAAGATTGATGCTTTCCGAAATGGAATTGATGATATTGATGATTCCGGTCATCTGGGCCGAGCTGCGGCTGATTTTGACCATGCTTTCGTTCATCACGCGGAGCGATTGGTCGCCGAGACGGGCCTGCTCTGCTATGTTGCCGGTTATTGACTGCATGTCGACAATTCTGTCTTCAAGATCGCCGATGGTGTTCGAAAGGTCCTGTATCTTCGACACCAGCAATTCCAGGCTTTGAAACTGCTCGTTCGCCCCGAGCCAGACGACGGACATCCCTGCAGATATTTCTCCGATAGTTTCAATTATTTCCTTCATCGTTGAGGTCTGTTTTTGAGCGTTGGAGGTGAAATCTTCGGTTATGGAAGAGACTTTTTTTGACGATTCGTCAAGACGGTCCGATATGATTTTGATCTCGTTGATCATATCGCCGATATTTTTTTTCATGAAGAATATGGTCTGGTTGATGTTGGTGATCTCGTCAATCACCGCAAGGATCTGTTTTTCCGCGGTCAGATCCCCCTTCCCTACCCTCTCCAGAAAATTGCGCATAATAGATATTCTGTGTTTGACGCTCATGGTAAGCGGTATGGCGGCGCTCATCCCGGCTGCAATGCCGAAAATGAGGATCAGTACGAGTCCGAGGAAGAATGAGTATTCCTGGATGACGATATTGTGCTTTTCCAGGACAAGCATGAAATATCCGATAACGGCCATAGTCGGAACAATAAATATGATCAAAATGGTTGAAAGGATGCGCACCTGGAAGGTGATCCTTCGCGGTTTTTCTTCAAGGGCGATCCGGGGGAACACGCCGCTGTTGAGAAGCTTCTGCATGAACAGCTCGGTGAGTATAAAATAAAGTACGATGCTGATAAGCGGCATGATAATAATCATCATCCATATATTATAGGTCTGCGCCGGGGTCAGGTTTCCGAAGATGGTTAGAGGGACCAGTACGATGCTGAGCCCGAAGATCCATCTTATCATCGAACCTGCTCCGTGTATGTAGGGCAGCGAAAAAAATCTTTTTTGCGCGCGGGCGAACTCCTGCTCCGAAACCTCAAATCCTCCCGTAAATTTTTTAAAGTAGCGTATAACGGGATCCAGGACGATACGGTCATTGAGATATGTGGTGATGAGGGAGACGACCACGGCGATTGCCGTCAATTTTTCAAACAGGGCGGTCTGTACGTTGTTGAATCCTGAATTGACCAGCAGATAAAGCACGGCAAGAGGGACGAGGATGAAATAGCTCACGAATTCAGTGGTGTAGAGAAAATTGTTTTTGAATCTGCTGATTTCTTTGCGGATTGCGGATATTTCTTCCATGGCGTGATCCTCTGGTTATAGGTTTTGGTGCCTCACGGCCAACTCTTTTTCTTCAGGCACCTGCACAAGCGGCGGCTCATCATACGGAATTGATTTAACAATTGATATAAGAAAATACGCCCGAGCAATTACGGGTGAAATATTCAAACCAGCGGCCATGCAGTTCACATGGGGAAAAGGACAGGGGCGATCTTGTCAATAACTCTCGTCACCCTTATATATTCAACAGAACGGCATTATGTTGATGCCGTTGAAATCATAAATCAATTATTATTTTCTATATGAGAAGAAAATTATATCAAGCCTTGTCGGAAGGTCTTGATGAAAAGCATATATTTCGATTCATGTTATATTAATTCTTGTCCATTTTTTTAATGCGCTCGATAACGGTGCGGACGGCTTCTGAATCGAATCCTCTGCGCTCCAAAAAATACGCCAGCTTGGACATTGCATTTTTTTTCAGCTTCAGAATATCGTACTTCCGAAGTGCGATTTCATGTATCGCCTCGATGTCGCTATGGCGGGCTTCCGACTCCTTGAGTGCGCGCCTGATGATCGAGGCGGACACCCCCCGTTTCTTCAGCTCACCGGCAAGATAGTATTTGCCCACAAGCTTGTGATTCAACCTGTAGTTTATAAAACGGGCGGCGAAATCATAATCGTCGATATATCCCGCATCTGACAGTCCCCTCACCGTTTCCCGTATCACATCGTATGAGAAACCTTTTTTCTGCAAATGCCGCTCCATTTCAGCGGCGGTGCGCATCCGTATCGCCAGATAGTCAAGCGCCCTTTTCTTGCATAAAAATCTCTGCGATTCTTCCTTGAGCTGACTATATTCAACCGTGTCGATGCTCATTCCGGTGTAAAGTTTATACAGGTTGTAAATGGCATGCGGAATTTCAAGCGTTTCTCCATTGTCGAGTTCGACGGACACGTGGATTTCGGAGATCTTAATTTTTGCAATTGTTATCATTCGCCACCGGTATAAAATACCCACGCAGTCCCGACGAGTCGGGACAGGTTTTGATGCGCTTATAATGTTTTGCACGCCTCACCCCGGAGCTTGGGACGGGGCCTTGGGGCGCGCTGCGATAAATAAAATACTCCACAGCCTGCTGCGGAGTATGGTGATGAAAAAAAATAAAAAAAAGAGGATGCATTCATGCATCTTCTTTACTGCTGTGTAAAGATCGTTTAACGTTTTGAAAACTGGAATCTTTTTCTCGCTTTTTTCTGTCCGGGTTTCTTTCGTTCAACCTCCCGGGAATCCCTTGTAAGAAAACCGCCGTCGCGGAGCTGCTTTTTCAGCCTCTCATCAACCTGGACGAGGCATCGAGCTATTCCCATCTTGACTGCCCCCGCCTGGCCGGACCAGCCCCCGCCGTCAACATTCGCCTTTACGTCATACTTGTCAAGCAGGCCCACATACTCTAGGGGCTGGCGGACGATGAGTCCGAGGCTCTGCCGCCGGAAATACTCGTTGGCCGGCTGCTTGTTTATGGTGATATTTCCCGCGCCCGGTGTCAGTCTCACCCTCGCCACAGATGTTTTTCTCCTGCCGGTGGAATAGTATTGATCGGCCATATCCGTTTCCTTTCACATGTTCTATTTGAAGTCTATCGGCTCAGGCTGCTGCGCCTGGTGGGGATGCTCGCTGCCGGCGTATACCTTTAGGTTTCCGAATATCTTTCTGCCGAGCCTGCCCTTTGGCAGCATACTTTTAACCGCGTGTTCAATGATGTATTCCGGTCGTTTATCCAGGAACTTCCTGATGTTGATGAATTTTATCCCCCCCGGATACTGGGAATGCCTGAAATAGTCCTTGTCCTGCGCCTTCGTTCCGGTTAGAACCACTTTTTCGGCATTGATGACTATGACATTGTCACCCATGTCCATATAAGGCGTGAAATTCGGTTTATGCTTACCCCTAAGCAGCTTCGCGATCTCAGAGGCCATTCTTCCCAGAATTTTTCCCTCTGCGTCGATGACGAACCATTTTTTGTTAACGTCGGACGCCTTCATTACATAGGTTTTTTGCACGCTTTTCATATACGCCGCTTTGCTAAAATTAAAGGTATAAAGTTACAGATTGTTTAAAATATAAACAAGCTTTTTTATGTCAATAAAATAATAAATTATTTCAAGATTAATTTTTGAGGTTCAATTGAACTTCGCAACCCCCTAAATCCGAATGGAGACTTGGAAAGTTTAATAGAAATATCGGAGATAATTCAAAAATTTATGTTACTACTACATTTTCATAATTAAAATCTTTCTGAAATAATTTGCAACAGCACACAGTTCGCAATATCACCCCCCTCCGGGGTATTGGGGGACATGAGACCGCGGGTAATGAAAGGTTGGCAAGGAGTGTGATTTGACAGCTGGCCGTGAAAGGCATGATTATTTTAATGAAGCGGCTCTAAAAATAATTTGACTAATAAC
>CAZHAD010000099.1:0-11150 GCA_964529965.1 uncultured Leptospirales bacterium
AGGAGACCGGGATCAGGGTGATCGAGGTTATCCCGCCCGCCGTGGATTCGGAACTTAATCCGGAGGGGAGGGCGAATAGAAATATGAAATCGACCGGCGTCGGTTCCGATGAATTCGTGTCCGCGGTGATAAAGGATCTGCGGGAGGACAAGCCCGAGATAGGCTTCGGTTTTACGAATGACCTGATGAACGCCTCAAGGGAGGAGCTGGACCGGCGGTTCACAATGATGAACGGCGGATGACGGATTCATGCTTTTCAACGCAGCGACGGTTTCCGGATGAGGGGAGGGCGGCTTCTACAGCCTGTTGAATGTAATGGTATAGGCTGCGGCGCACCTCATAGCCGTCCATCTCGGGCATCATTATGTCCAGCAGCACCAGGTCGGGCGGATCGTTTCTGGCCGCCTGCAGGGCGAGCCTTCCGCCGGGCGCGGTCCGCACCCTATATCCCCAATCCCTGAGGCCGGCCGACAATATCTCAAGGTTCGCGGGCGTGTCGTCCACGATCATGATGAATGGGTTTTCCCCGCGCGGCATTTCAGCATTCATGGCTTTTCGATATGTTCTCCGCTTATCTTCATTTATGTCCGTCACGACCACAGGGCGACGGTCTATGTTGCCCGAGCATGGGTATCGCGGAAGGCAGCGACAACCTCTGGATCGAACTGCGTACCGCTCCCCTTTATGATGATATCGAAGCTTTCTTCATGCGGAAGCGTGGGCTTGTAGCAGCGCTTTGACCTGAGCGCGTCGTACACGTCCGCAACCGCCATAATGCGCGCGGAGAGGGGGATACCCTCGCCGGAGAGTCCGTCCGGATACCCTCCGCCGTCCCACCTTTCGTGATGATAGTGCGCGATCTCGATGCCGATGTGTATGAAGGAATTTTTCGGATATTTATGCTCCACATCCCTGAGGGTGTTCGCGCCGAAGGCCGCGTGCGTCTTCATGATCTCGAATTCATCGGGCGTGAGCCTGCCCGGCTTCAGGAGGATCGCGTCAGGAATCGCCACCTTGCCGATGTCGTGGAGCGGGCTTGCGTGGAAGATATTCTCGCAGTCCGCGCGGGTGATGGTGGAGGCATACCTGGAGCTCTCGTTCAACCTCAGGCTTATCGAATGGCAGATGGCCTGGACTCTTTCCAGATGGTCGCCGGTGTCCCTATCGCGCGACTCGGCGAGCTTGGCTATGGCGAAGATGGTGGCCATCTGGGAATCAAATATCTCCTTCACCTGTTCCTGAACCAGCTCCTCCAGGCGCCTGTTGTACTCTCCCAGCTCCGTCTTGAGCCGGTGGAGCTTCAGATGGGTCTCCACGCGCGCGTTCACCTCTTCAAACTGATAAGGCTTTACCACGTAATCCACGCCCCCGGATGAAAAGGCCTTCAACATGTCGAACGTCTCAGAAAGCGCGCTGATGAATATCACGGGCACCTCCCGGAGTTTTTCATCCGCCTTCAGCCGTTTGCATACCTCGTAACCGTCCATTTCCGGCATGCTGATGTCCAGCAAAATCAAATCAGGCGCGTTTTTTTGGGCTGCCTGGAGCGCGAGCCTCCCGCCCGGGGCGGCCCTGACCTTGTATCCCCGATGCCTGAGCATTCCGGACAGGAGCTCCAGGTTGGCGGGGTTGTCGTCCACGATCAGAATGTCGTGGTGTTCGTGTGCATCATCATGAATATTCATAATCCCTGTCTCCTCTCATTGAACAGGGTTATCAGCGCGTCATACTGGTATGCTTTTGCCATTTTATGGAGTTTTTTTCCGATTTCCGGTGAGACGCCTGAAGCCTGTTCTATCAGCTCGAGCAGCCGCTCCTGGTCGAGATCGAGCGTGGCGTCCCGCATCCGGTCCACCAGATCCTCATCCAGAACGTGCATCGACTCCGGTGTCAACGTTTCGTCTCCGGCCGGCGCCTCCTCTAACTCTTCTTCATACACGAACTGAATGCCGGTGCATGACCGAATGCATTCAAAAAGCTCATCCATTTTAAACGGCTTGCGGAGATAGCCGTCCGCGCCGGTGCCCTCCGATTTCAGCCTGTCTTCTTCAAAGGCGCTGGCCGACACCGCAATGATGTAGGGAGTTTCCGCCCCCTGCATCGCCCTGATGCGCCGGATCGCCTCGTATCCGTCTATTCCCGGCATGCTCAGATCCATAAAGATCACCCTCGGCGACCAGGCCTGAAATTTATTTATCGCTTCAAGACCGTCCCAGGCTTCCATCACCTCGAATCCCACGAGCGCAAGCATCTCACCGAGCAGTTTACGGTTGCTCTCGCGGTCGTCAACGACCAGCACCCTGCATGGAATCTGCTCCTGTTTCAGCCCGATCACGCGCCGTTTTGGGGCAGCGGCAGCAGCCGTAAATTCTTCGCCCGGGGAAACGGGAACCGTGAGGGTGAAGCATGATCCTTTCCCTTCATCGCTTTTCACGGTCAGGTCGCCTCCCAGGATCCTCGCGTAGTGCCTGCTGATCGCCAGTCCGAGCCCGGTTCCGCCAGCCCTGGCCCCGGATTCGGTCTGTTCGAACACCTGGAATATTTTCTCCATGTCTTTGGAGGCGAGGCCGATTCCGGAATCTTCCACCTCGATCGTTAACAATGATTCCCCGGCTCCTTTTTTAGTTGTTTTCGCCCTCAGGGCTATGCCGCCCTCGTCGGTACATTTGATCGCGTTGCTCATCAGGTTCGTCACGATCTGGCGCAGCTTGTTTTCATCCGTTTGGATGAAACGGGGAAGGTCGTCGGAGCGCTCCACAATGAAATTCAGACGTTTCTCGTCGGTCTTCAATCGGAAGAGGAACTCGATGTCCCTGAGCGTCTCATGCAGATCAAAGCTCTTGGTAACGACCGTGGTTTTCCCCGCTTCTATCTTCGAGATGTCGAGGATGTCGTTGATCAGGGCGAGAAGGTGCTCGCCGCTCCGGTTGATGGTCTCAAGGCGCTCTTTATGCAGGGCCGCTATATCGGGGTCGCGGAGCATCAATTGGGAAAACCCAAGGATAGCGTTCATCGGCGTCCGGATTTCATGCGACATGTTGGACAAAAACTGGCTTTTGGCCCGGTTGGCCGCCTCTGCTGAATCTTTCGCCTCGCGCAGATCCTCTTCAATCAGCTTCAGATCGGTGATGTCCCTGTTGATGCCCAGAAGCCCGGTGATCCCGCCCCTGCCGTCGCGCAGGGGCACCTTGGTGATCGAGTACCAGCGCGTTGTGCCGTCCTGAATTTGCACCTCCTCCTCAAAGCTGATATGCGCCTCACCGAAATGAAGGACCGCCTGCTCTTGCGCATAGCTTTTTTGAGCCTTATCGGGGGAAAGCAGATCGAAATCGGTTTTGCCGATGACATCGTCCGTTCGCTTTAGCCCGAAGGCGCGGGCCACATCTGTATTGGCCAGAATGAACCTGCTTTCAAGGTCCTTGACATAGATCTGGTCAGGCGCGCTGTCGATCAGAGTCCTTAGCAGATTCCGCTCCATGGCAAGCTCGTCTTGCACCCGCTTCCGCTCGGTAATGTCGCGGTTGCTTCCCCTTGTACCTAAAAAAACCCTTTTCTCGTCGTATGCCGGCTGGCACACGTGCTCCATCCAGCGTACCGATCCGTCACTGCTTATAATGCGGAATTCGATCTGTTCTATTTCCCGGTTTTTCGCCTTGTGCCAGTGATTGCGGTATATGTCCCTGTCTTCAGGATGGATGATCCTCTCCAGAAGGTCCGGGTCCTCCATGAAATCCCTCATGCTGTAGCCGGTGATCCTCTCGCACGAGGGCGATGTGTATAGGACCCCGCCGTCCGGGTCCACCCAGAACACCCAGTCATACGTGTATTCCGCGATGATTCGGTATTTCGTTTCCGACTGCTGCAGCCACTCTTCGATCCTGTTCCGCTGATCGATTTCATGCTGCAATTGCACATTAATTTTTTTGATCTCTTCGGTGCGCTGCACCACCATGTTCTCGAGGTGATCGCGGTATTCCTGCAGCTCCTTTTCGGCCAGTCTCCGCCCGCGGCGAACCTTCGCTTCCTCGAGCTCCCGCTCCACCGCGGGCGCGAGACGCGTCATGTTGTTTTTCATGATATAATCGTGCGCGCCGCGTTTCATCATCCCAACGGCGAAATCCTCCCCGATGGTCCCCGAGACCACGATGAAGGGAATGTCGAGCCCCTCTTCCTTCAGGACCTTCAAGGTGTCGAACGCGTCAAAACCCGGCATTTTGTAATCGCTGACGATCGCATCCCAGGTTTCCTCCCGAAGGGCCTCGCGCATCGCATCCGCGGTCTCGACCCGTCTTGATGAGACCTTGAATCCGGCTTCCGCCAGCTCCAGCTCGTTCAGCTCCGCATCCTCCGGAACGTCCTCGATGAATAATACTCTGATTTCTTTATTCATAATCCTTTTTTTATTTAATGGGCTTGTTGCAAAATTACCTTACGTGGGCGGCTGGTTGATCACGAGCCAGTAGAGGCCGAGCTCCTTGAAAAATGTCAGCTCCACTTCGTTCGGGTTGTCCTCGACGAGAAAAATGTCCGCCGCGTTCTGTTCAGTCATGCGCTTCCTCCTTGAACCGGTAATGTAAAATGAAAAACGGCGCCTTGATCGACCGCGCCCTCGGCCCACACGCGGCCTCCGTGGCGCAGGATGATCCGCTGCACCAGCGCGAGCCCCACGCCCGTGCCCTCGAACTCCTCCATCGTGTGGAGGCGCTGGAACACGCCGAAGAGCTTGTCCGCATATTTCATGTCGAACCCGACCCCGTTGTCCCTTACATAATACGTGTTTTCATTATTTTCCTCCGACCCGCCGAATTCTATGACGGTCTCCGGCCTTGATCCGGTGAACTTGGCCGCGTTCGATAAAAGATTCATAAGCGCTATGGTGATCATGTCTACGTCGCCGGATGCAACGGGCGGGGACTCGATTGTAAAACCGATGGTCCGGTCCGGGTATTGCGATCTGACCTGCTCGAAAGCCTCGCGGGCCAGGCGCTCCATGTCGATCCGAGATACCCTCATTTCCTTTCTTCCGATCCAGGAAAAGGAGAGAAGGTCATCGATGAGCTTCCCCATCTGCTGCGTGTTTTTTCTGATGATATCCAGGTACCTTTGCGCCTCATCCTCGAGCCCGCGGGAATATTTATCAAGCAGGACCTTTGAAAAGCCGTCGATCGCCCTGAGGGGCGTCCTGAGGTCGTGGGAGACGGAGTATGAGAACGCCTCCAGCTCCTTGTTCGCCACCTCGAGCTGGGCGGTGCGCTCGACGACCCTCTGCTCCAGTTCTTCATTGAGTATTTTAATACTTGCCTCGGCTTGCCTGTGCTCGGTGACGTCACTACCGTACAGGTTTACATACCCTGAGCCGGTCACGGGAGCAACGAACACGGATATGATCCTTGTCCGGCAACAGACGTCGATAATCTTACTTTTATTGGTTGTCAGTGATTCTTGTACGGTATCGAGCCAGTCCGAAGGAAGCAGGCCGCCGATCGCGCAACCCCACAATTCGAGGAGCGCACCGCTTCCCTCGTTGGCGTAGAGCAACATGCCGTCGCTGCTCACCCGCAGCACCGGATTCGGATTTTCCGACGGTAATTTTGCGAGCCAGGCGATCTCTTCCTCAGCCCGCTTGCGCGCGTCGATGTCCATGGAAAGAATAAAGACCCCTTCGGGCGCGGGCTGGATGCTGAGCTCGAACCACCCGGAGCTCCCGTCCGGATATACGAATTTGTTTTCCATGCGGCGCTCGATGCGATCGTTCATGCATGAATTGATGACCTTGAATAACTGTGTGTCTTCGATTCCCGGATACGACTCCTGCATGGTCCTGCCCACCAACTCCCTCCTGGGCTTTCGCCCGTGCCGCGCCACGCTGTCGTTGACGTAAAGATAGCGATAGTCGAACCCGATGAGCTGGCACCCCTCCATCATGTTGTCAAGGGTATGTCGGAATCGCTCCTCGCTCGCGCAGAGCTCTTCCTCAGCGCGCCTGCGGTTCTCCATCTCGGCCCGTAGATTTTCCACGGAGGTGTATGACCGGCTCAGATTACCGGCCATGTCGTTCATCAGGCGCGCAAGGGAGGAGAGCTCGTCGTCCGCCCGGACATCTATCCGGTAGTCGAGGTTGCCTCCGCCGATGATCCCGGCGCCCCGTCTGAGCTGTTCGATGCGGTTCTTCAGTATCCTCCCTATCAACGTACCGTTGACGAGCACGGTGGCAACGACCAGGAAAACGAACAGAACGAGAAACAGAGTGATGCGGTGGTGCGCCGTATCCGAAGCTTCATTCAGGGAGGCGCGCAATCTGGCTGCGCTATCGCTCAATTCGTAAGACTTCACGATAAGCTGGCTGAAGAGCCTCTTGTCATACTCCATGTAACGTGCGCCCTCTATCCCTCCCGTGCGCATTTTTTTCTCGTTCTCGATGATCGTATTGAAGATATCGACGGTGTCGTCATAGTCCTTAATCATATCCTCCAGGATTGCACGGTCTTCTTTGAAGTTGAGCCTTTTTGAAGCGGTTTCCAGCAATTTTTTGATTTTTGTTGATTTATCCCGCCACTGGCGCCTTGGACGATTTTCACGGTTGATGAAATATTCGTCCCTGATAATTATCCTCTCATAAATATTGTTCCTGATCGCTCCCGCGAGCGCCCTGTCTTCATCCAGACGTTTAGTTTGATAAGATACCCAGAAAAAGAATGAGATCATGATCAGGGTCACGCCGATTGAGATGTACGAGCTTACGTTGAGCAGGGTCTTGATCTTCATTTGATTATCCTGACCCTGTCCGGTCTCACCGCAGACAGGGCATCGGCACAGATGAAATCGAGATAGTCGGGCATGACGTTGCTTTTAACCCGGCGGTTTTGTATCGCCCACCGCGTTTCGTCCTCGAGGGTTATGATCAACGACTGGTTAAGCGCCACCTTAAAGTGAAAATCGTTCCATATGGAGAGAAGTGCGGGCTTATCCATATTGAGGAAATCCGCTACAATGTTCACGGCTTCCTCAGGATGCTGTCTGGCAAAGACTTCTGCACGGATCAGAACCTTTACGATTTTTTTCATGGTATCGGGCCGATTCTTGGCGAATAAGCTGTCCGCCGCCAAACAAAAAATATCGGTGTAGAGTTTTTTCTCATAAAAGACAATGGCTTTATCTCCCAACGCTTTTTTACTGCTGGTACGTTCAGGGTCCCACATTACGGCTGCGGCGATCCTCTTGTTGATGAGACCCTCCCGCATCTCTTCAGGCGTCATGTTGATTATACCCACGTCCGTCCTGTCCATGCCGTGCGCGGTCAGGAACGAGTACAGGAAAAACTCCGCACCGGTGCCGAGGGGGATGCCAACGGTCTTACCCCTGATGTCCCGTGGTTTTAAAATTCCTAAGTCCTTTCTTGCGACGATTGCATTATCGGTATTTGACGTCTCGATGGTTGCCGATATGCAGATCCGCCTGCCGTCCATGATCGCGTACATCACCGGGGTCTCGGCCGCGGTCGCCAGGTCCGCCTTCCCCTGGAACATTGCGGCGAGGGCCGGCTTCCCGAATGCATGGGCCTGGGGCCGCACCTTTAATCCCTCGTCCTTGAAAAAGCCCTTCGTAAACGCGATCTGGACGAGAGCGGCATGGGGAACGGCGGCGTATGCAATGGTGACCGGGCCGGATGGTTCGTTAGATTTTTCTGACCGCCGTCCGCATCCGCACAGGAGCATTGACAGAGCGGATATCACGCAGACTGCGATGACGCATCCACATGCGGATAAAAAAATTCTTTGAAACCCGTTCATGCGCGGTCGCCTTTGTTCATTGTCATATTACCATACTTTTCACGAATATCCTTAAATATTCGCGGGCAGTTAGCGGCCGCAGACAGGGGTGGTGTCGCGGGGAGACGTTTTTTCATAAGGAATATAGATCGGGAAACGTGGTGCGCCTGAAGGATATGCGGTGCATCGTTTCGAGCGGGAAAAAAATTTCTGCATCGAGAGCGGTTCATATCACCTATGACCGCGCGCGTGGTCAACATTTCTACATGGCCATCGTGCGTATGCGACAGAATTTGGTCTGCAACAGGCCAGGATGATTTTTAATTCCTTAACGGCATGCTGCAACATTCATGTACAGAGGAGTCCACCTCCCTGCAATACTCGCAATTATGGAGTAGATGTATGAATATTTTACAATAATAGCTTGAGCTATAATAAAAAAGGTATATAAAGCCAGTTTAATGTAGGTCTTCACATATTAAATATAAGTAAAATTATAAAAAAAAATAATTTTTTATTTATATTTAACTTTTACTTTTTTTATCATTATTTTCTTTATAAGTCTATAGAGGAATATCCGTAAAGTGGCATACGGAAATTGGATAACTTACTTCACAATCGGCTCATACACTGTCGTCAAATATCTTGACTAGTTTTGATGGATGGTTTACATTATTATTTGTTCTCACGAATTTTTAAAAATCATATTACAGAGACTTATGACATGGATAAACTTTTAAAACCTATTGCAAAAAATAAAAAGATTACGCCGGGCACGATCATCCGCCGCATCGGAGGCGGCAAGGACCAGCAGGGGAGCTTTTTCAAGTACGACGGGGACGGCAACATGGTGCTCATCAATATCATCGATTTGAAGGCCAATGCCCTGTTCGCCCACAAGGGAATATTAAAGCCTAAACCCGAGGACAAGCTCTATTATTACGCGTCAAGCTTCGGTAAAAGCCCTGCCGCGGATAAGGCGTACGGGATTGTAAAAAAATGGCCCCTCTTCCAGGAAAGCGGCGAGTTGCAGGACCAGATCCTTAATTTTATCAAAATCACCTACGTACCGGAGCAGATCATCGCGATGTCAAGAAAGCACGACATGGCCGCGCTGTTCGCGCCCATACAGGAGGAGTTCCGGATCGGCAGGTTCTCCGAGCGGCGCAACCCGGAAAGGGTATGCAACGAGGTCTTCCTGAGATGGCTTGAATCCCTGCAGAAGGGGAAGCATATCACGTACGTGGCCCTGATATTCCATCAGAAACAGGCGATCCCCCGTTTTTACTCCATCGGCACCAAGCCGCATCAGGAAACCGAAAAGGAATTGAGGAAGGAGCAATTTAATTTCCCGCCGAACCAGGGCGGCCACATCAGGGGCATGGGTGCAATGGACGGCACAAAGCATTTTCTTGTGGACGCGGGCTCCAATTACTACGGCCAGGGCCTGCAAACACCGCTTCACGTAAGCGAGGCGGTGGTGCGCGGGCTGAAAAAGGTTTACCCTGATATGGAATTCACCCCCGTGGAGGGACGGGGCGCGTTCGGCATGGAGCAGAGCTATTGAGAAGGTCGGGTGACCCAATGGATTTTTCATTTATACTGGATATAATAACCATCATAATCTTAACGGGAGTATTTTTCTTTCTCTGGAGGGAAAAAAAGCACTTTTATTCATTAAAACCTTTTATCGGGGCTGCCGCCTGCCTGATAAGTGCACGATTGCTTGATACTCTTTTTGCATTTCCCAATATAAACCTTATTCTTAAAAATGTCAGGATCAGATATATTAATTATTTTTTATGGAATTATATCTCGAATTTGGCTGATGTCTTCGGCGTCGTCTTTTTGGCGACAGGGCTGGTTAAAACGATAAAATTTCAGATTCGAGACGAACAGAAGATCAAGCAGCTCGAATCATATCTTGCGATATGCCCGGTGTGCAAAAAATTCCGCAATGAATTCGGCGTGTGGAAGCCCATAGAGGATTATATCCTTGAAACGACAGACACCTCCATAACGCACGGTTTCTGTCCTGAATGCGCCGCCAAGATTCTTAAAAGCTTGGACGGTTCGGCGGCAATCGAGGACGATAAAATGTAGGCACCCCCGCGATGCTCTACTTGCCTTTGACAGGATACCCGACCGTCTGACCGAAGAGCACCCGCTGGCCGGCGCGCAATTTTAATGTAGCCGTAAGACCCGATCGGTCGCAGTTATGAAACCATGACGCCAGGCCCTGAGAGGCCGCGAACAGATACACGTTGCCTGCAATCAGGCCCGTATCGACATAATAATATGATTTTTGAATCTCTGCATCCAACAAACCCGGCTCCTGGTAGCCTGCTGTATGGATAAGCCTGTCGACATCCGCCACGTAGATGAGACGAACCGGGGCGCCGGTCGCAAATCCCGCCTGTCCTCGGCCGATCGCCATGGGGCGCAGGTCTCCTGCAAGGACCGGTACAAGCCGGTGGGGCAGCGCATCATACAGATACAACCCTTCTTCCATGGCGACGTAGAGATCGATCTCCTGCGAGTCACTGGCCGACGCGGCGGTCCTTCCTGGAATTCCAAACGGGCCGTGCGTACGGTTTATCCCGTATGCGGCCCAGAGAAGGTTCGACAGTGTCTGCAGGGAAAGCCTTTTATCGCTTATTTCGCGTATGGTTTTTCTTTTCTTTAATGCCTTTAATACCGATATGCCGCGATCCGGCTCGGGCTTCGGCAGTACGATCGTCTGCAGATCCTGAGAAGGAGAATGTCCGGCTGGAAGTGAAGCGGCTGGCGACGTCTTTTTTTCCTTGATCATGTTTGTCTTACCTGGCGGTATCCTGATGCACCTGAAGAAGATGGTGAATTAGGCCCGAAATTTCTGTTCTGTTAACTTTCCCTGAAATCAGCCTCTAACTCTTCTTTGAATTCTTTTGGATATATTGTATTACCGTTCCAAAACAAATGATATTCAATGCATGACCGCTCAATGCAATCCATTGTTTAACAGATATATACAAAAAAATACGGAGCACGGCAAGGAAAAAAACGGTACTTCCAGATCAATCGGGCCAGGTATATATTAATTAACGACGTTGCAGAACATCGCAGGTCGGAAGAACAACAAATAGGGCTTGATTAATTTCAAAATTAAATTATATTGGGAGTGAATATTTTTACCTGATAAGGCTTGATTTCGCGCGGAACCATGGGCGAGTCATTACAATTATGTTTTATATGAATTTTGACGTCTGACGGTTGGAAACGTTCCCTATAGAATAATGAGTTTTCAGTACCAGGTGCGCTTATTATAATGAGCCGCGCATATCATCGAGGATAACGAGTATGAAAAAAAAGACCGGTCCGGCGAAACAAAAAAAAGTGAAA
>CAZHAD010000100.1:0-3059 GCA_964529965.1 uncultured Leptospirales bacterium
GATGAGAAGAGCAACGGGATGTATATCTATCCCTCATATAAATTCGCGAAATGGAACAAGCTGACCGCCCTCCTTCACTATCGGCTGGACGAATACGATGCATATAAAAAAAGGCTGGCCGCGTACGCTTCCGGATCTCCCAATTACGACACTCCGTGGTTCAAAACCGCCCTGATGACGGCGCACTACATGGATTTCGCTCTCGAGGATGAATTCAGGTTCAGGACCGACGGAGGAGATATCCGCTTTTCCCTTGGGCTGTCGTATGACGCGCAGAAGCTGTCGCGCAACCTTGGCGGCAGATACGCGCCGTCAACCACGACGGAGGATATAACCGGAATATTGCGGCCGCGCGTGAAGGTCAATCCCACGTCGGACCTCTGGGGCACGGGGGATTCCTTTGACCCGGTGGTCGCGCTGCTGTATGAGCCCTTGCCTGAGACATTCAAGATCAGGGGCACCCTTTCACGCAAGGTCAAGTTCCCCACACTCCACGAATATTCCGACACCGCGGACGTGGTCGACGCCTATTTTTCCGATCCCGCCAATGCCGTGTACCTGCCCCTGGTCATCCTGCTTAACCAGATCAAGCCTGAGCACGCCTATAACGCCAGCTTCGGATTCGAGCTGAGCTTTTTCAATAAAGGCCTGCATCTCAGGGAAGACTACTTCTACTCGTACTATCAGAACAAGATCGTAAGCATCGGCGATCCGAACTCGGACGTTGGCAATAAAAGGTGGACGAACATCCAGGGCTCGGACGTGCACGGGCTGGAGAGCACCATAGGATCCACCATAGGAACGGACCTGCTCAAGGTGGCGGAGATGAACGTATCCGCGACCTATGTGCTGACATCGGCGAAGGACCGTCTCGGCTCCCACGCGGTTCTCGGCGAGCGGGTGGCCGACGTGCCCATGCACCAGGTCGTTCTGCAGATGAAGTGGGACTTCATCTCGGGCACCGGTCTCAACATATGGGGGAACGCCCTGTTCAACCAGAACGAATACGTGCAGAAGCTGCCGACGTCGATATTGGGAACGTCATCCCTTTATACGACAAAGGTGTACGGCACAAGGCGCCTGCATGATTCATTCATGCTGAACATCAAGGTTTCCCAAAAGATATTCGACCATTTTGATCTGTGGGTAATGTGCAAAAACGTCACCGACGACTACAGCTTCGACCCTTTCAACCCGGGCCCGGGCCGGACGTTTTATTTCGGCGGCGACGTGGAGTTTTAGCATTTACTATCGGGGTGTGACCAATGAAAAAGCATTTCATCTTTTTTGGATTAATTTGCATCGCGGCGCTGGCAACAGCCGCCGCTTCCCTTTCGGGCGGGGAGGGAGCTGAGCGTCAGAAGTCCCTTGCCGTGTCCGGGCTCGTGGCCAAGCCCCTCAACCTGACCTACGGCGACCTCAAGCACTTGAACTCGGTCAGCGTCAAGGTCACCGAGGTGCGGGCGGACAAGACCTACAACGGCACATTCAACTATACGGGCGTGCCGCTCAAAACCATCCTGGAGCTTGCAGCCATCAGGAAAAAGGAAGAGGGATTTTCCAAGCCGATCGACCTTGCCGTTGTGGTGAGAAACGGGCGCGGCGACAGGGCCGTGCTCTCCTGGGGCGAGGTCTTTTACCAAAATCCCTCAGAGGTTCTTGTAGCCATGGGGTCAGAGCCTGTTCTTCCCATGAAATCATGCCTGGGATGCCACGCGAAGGGGACATATGAGAAATGGGAGCGTCCCCTGCACCGAGCCGTCGGCTTCCCAAAGCTCGTGCTCTCGTATGATTTCTACTCCGACCGGTGCATTGAGGATATTAGCTCTATCGAGGTGATCAACATGCTTCCGCCCAAAGGCGGAAAGAAGAAAAAGAAAGGCAAGCTCTACTCCAAACGCTTCTCTATATCCATGGGCACCCACCGTCTCGTTATAAATAATCTGCGCAGGTACCGTCACGTGCAGGTATCGGTAAAAAAAGCGGGAGAAGGCAGGGGCTTTCACGGTGTGGGCAAGTATAAAGGCGTGCCCCTGCTGGATATCTTAACGGCGGAGAACATCATTCCCGGATTTGATTTTCTCCTGGTTTTTACCGCGCCGGACGGATACCGCTCGGTCATCTCCTCGGGAGAGCTTGAGCTTACCCCCTTCGGCAGAGAGATCATCGTCGCCGACGCCCTGGACGGCCGGGCCATTGACGATGAGGGCAAATTCGTCCTCATCCTCCCCCATGACCTTGCGGCGGACCGGTGGGTCAAGGCGCTTGAAAAAATACAGATCGTGCAGGTCCCCCTGGATCCGAAGCTCTATATTATCGGCGTTGGCTGCGGCGACGCCGATCTCATAACCCTGGATGCGGTGTCTGCGATGGCAAGGGCGGACGTGTTTGTATGCACCAGGGACATCGGCGAGCGGTTCAGTGCGTACATGGGAAACAAACCGGTGCTTTTCGATCCGCTCCTTAACCTGCCGAATTATTATCGGAAACTGCACCCCACACTCAGCGAGCGGGAGGTCAGAGAAGCCACCGACAAGCTCAGAAGGGAAAATCTGAAAAAGATCAAAGACGAGCTCACCAAGGGAAAAACCGTCGGATTTCTTGAATACGGCGATCCAACCATTTACGGGAGCTGGACCTTCTGGCTCAGGGAAGGCTTCGCACCGAAAGAATACAGGGTCGTTCCCGGTATCAGCTCTCTCAACGCGGCCAACGCCATGATCGGCACAAACGTGGCTGCAAGGGGCTCTATGGTCGTTACCGTACCGAGAGGCATACGGGATAATGAGGCTCTGATCAAGGCGGTGGCAGACAAGGGGGACACGCTGGTCATTTTCGTAGGCCTCATGGAGCTGAAAAGCCTGATGCCGATACTCCGGAAGTACTACAAACAGGATACGCCGGTCGTGGTCGTATATAAGGCGGGATATAAACGAAGCGGAAAGCTGGTC
Source organism: uncultured Leptospirales bacterium (assembly GCA_964529965.1). Taxonomy (GTDB): domain Bacteria; phylum Spirochaetota; class UBA4802; order UBA4802; family UBA5550; genus RBG-16-49-21. The sequence continues at coordinate 2,952 of CAZHAD010000100.1, forward strand.
AAGACCGACCTTTCCATGGTCTCGGGCATAGTCGAATCCGAAAAGGAAAAGTTTCTCGGCCTGATCTATATCGGCGAAGCGCTCTGAGGTTTCTTCATTGACTTTTCC
>CAZHAD010000100.1:3159-10448 GCA_964529965.1 uncultured Leptospirales bacterium
AAAGATGCGTTTTTTGAAAAACCGATCCAGGCCTTCATCGAAACCCTACGTACGAAACAGTTCAGAAAAAGGGTCGCGCATATGGGCGAATATGATTTCAAGGATTCCGGGAACATAATCTATCAGACCGGCCCTTCATAAAAAACCTTTGAAATATTGAATCACCCAATTACCCTTTTAGCCGTTTTCTGAACCGGTACCGTAAAATAAGTCCCACCGAATTGAGGAGCAAAACCAGCGCGATGAGCACGATGGCCGTGCCGTACTGGATGTTTCTGGTTTCCTGTATGTACGTGCCCGCGGTGGCCATCACATAGATGTGGTAAGGAAGGGCCATCACTTCGCTGAAAATGGAATGAGGGAGCTCGGGCGCGTAATAGGTCGCGGCAGTGAACATGATCGGCGCGGTTTCGCCCGCCGCGCGGCCCAGGGAGAGCATGATGCCGGTGAGTATGCCGGGAAGGGCGTTCGGGATTACGATCCTGAATATGGTCTGCAGCCTTGTGGCGCCCAGGGAGAGCGATGCCTCGCGGTATGTCTGGGGCACGGTCATCAGCGCTTCCTCGGAGGAGCGGATGATCACCGGCAGGTTGAGCACTCCAAGCGTCAGGGATCCCGCAAGGATCGAGGTGCCGAACTTCAAAAACACGACGAAGAGGGAGAGTCCGAAAAGGCCGAACACCACGGAGGGCACACCCGCCAGGTTGTTCACGCCCAGGCGTATGGCCTTGACGAGCTTCGGGTTTCCGGAGTATTCGGTGAGGTAGATCGCGGTAATGATCCCGATCGGTATTGAAACCAGCGCCGAGCCGACCATAAGATAAAACGTCCCCAGGATTGCAGGGAGTATGCCTCCCTGCGTCATCTCATTACGCGGCATCTCGGTTATGAAGCCCCATGACAGGGCTGAATATCCCTTGGATATTATGTATATGACGATAAATGCAAGAAAGATCAGAATGAAAAAAGTCATGATTCTGAACAGGGTGTACATTGTTTTTTCGATGATGTCCGATTTTATCTGCCTTGATATCATGTCAGCTGCTCTTGAATTTGTATTTGTTTGAGAGATAATCGGCGATAAGGTTGAATATAAACGTGATCAGAAATAGTATTATGCCGAGTGCAAAGAGCGCGTGGTAGTGCATCCCGCCAACCGGCGCCTCGGCCATTTCCGCGGCGATGTCTGCGGTGAGCGGCCGTCCCGGATCGAAAATAGATGTCGGAATTATCGCCGCTCCCCCGGCCACCATGAGCACCACCATGGTCTCTCCGATGACTCTCGCGATGCCGAGGATGATCGCGGTCCATATCCCGGATAGGGCTGCGGGTACGGTAATATGAAATATGGTCTGCCACCTGTTTGCACCCAACGCATAGGAGGCCTCCTTGAGTGACACGGGAACGGAGGATATCGCATCCTCGGATATGCTGGCGATGGTGGGTATCGCCATGAATGCGAGCATGAGCGCCGCATTGAAGAGATTAAGACCGGTGTTCAGGTTGAATTGTTTCTGTAGAAAGGGGGCTACGACGACCAGGCCTAAGAATCCGATTACAACCGATGGTATGGAAGCGATTACCTCAATTGCGGGCTTCAGAATTTCCCTAACACGGGGTGATGCGATCTCAGCCAGATACACCGCCACCGCAAGGCTGAATGGGACGGCGATGATGGACGCGAGAAGGGTAACATCCACTGACGCGGCGACCAGGGGTACTATACCGAACCGCGGATTTTCGCTGGTGGGATACCACTGGGTGCCGAACAAAAAATCCGTGATTGGTACTTCCTTGAAAAGAGGGAGCCCTTCGCTGAACAGGAAGATCATGATGAGCAGAAGGACCAGAATGCAGGAAAAGCCGAGGATGAAGAAGAATTTTTCGAATATTTTGTCAGCGATAATGCTTTTACCGATGCCGGAATTTTGCAAGGGTTTGCGATTCCTGACGCGTGAACTGATTAATCCAATATTATTAGATTTGAAGAGCATAATATTTATATTGTTTAATTGTTTTTAACCTGCCCAATTCTAACAAAATATAAAAATTTCATAATAATATATAAAGAAATTATAAAGATTTTATTTTTTTAAGGCTAAATCTGTAATACGGTACAGCAAAACTTTTATGTTTAGGGTTAATGTCTGCTTGCAGAAGCTGACGGATAATATTTTTATCTCTAAGTTTGTGTCCCTGATTGAGAATTTCTGCTTGAAACCCATGAGGGATGAATGTATTGTCATCGAATTAACGGGTCATCTCTGTTGGTCGAATGATAAGGGTGAAAGGAGAGTGTTGTATGCCTTTTTTTGAAAGGGGTAACGCAAGGATATATTTTGAAGAGGCCGGCCATGGTGATCCTTTGATTACCGTACACGGCCTAAATGAAAATACTACATACTGGAGCCTGCCGGGAGTGACCGAGCGTTTGGCGGGTAGCTGCCGCGTCATATCCATGGATATGCGGGGACACGGACGTACCATGGTTGAAGGCGATCCGCTCGGTTTTGACGCCGAAACCATCGGTGCTGATATCATCGGTCTGGCGGATCATCTCAAACTCGGCCGATTTCATCTGATGGGGCACTCCACCGGCGGTTTTGCCTCCTCACGGCTCGCCATGAAGGATTCAAGCCGTTTCGCCGCTCTCATTCTCACCAATACCACTTCCGCCACTTCGCCGGTTCCGGGAGATCCGGAAACCATACGCAAGGCCAATGACGCATTCGCGCAATTCATGGAAAAATCCGATATGGATCAGATCGTCGCCTACTCCCAAGAGCATCCGTCTCCGTTTTTTACGGGCGTTATGGAATCTGAAAAATCCGAGGAACTGATGGCCTCATTCCGGAAAGTGATGGAATTAAACGAGAAGAGCCTTATCGGTGCGTTTATACGTTCGTTTTTCACCGATCCCGATCCAAGGATCGACGGACTCCGGACGATCCGATGCCCGGTCCTTATCATTTACGGGGATAAGGACGATTGGTTTATTCAGTCCAGCAGGCTTATGGCTAAGGAAATTCCCGGTGCCGAGATAATCGAGTACAAGGGGGCCGGTCATCTTTCGGCTTTTGAAGCGCCGGAGCGGCTTGCCTCAGACGTTATGGATTTCATCAGGCGGCATCCGGTTTAGTCACTTTTTTAAAACATCAACTTGTTCCGCTATCTGGGCCGCGCGATCTTATTGCTTTTTTTCTTCACCGGCGATGCCTCGTCCTTTTCAAAAGAACCTGAGTTTTGCCTTTCCGGAATCTCACCGAGGGACACCAGCGCTTCATGAAGCTCTTCCTGGTGATGTTTGCTTTCAAACCTGGTGAACAGGCTGTACACGCACGGCACTACGAAGAGAGTGAGCATGGTCGACAGAATGACACCACCTATAACAACAATTGCCATGGGGCGTATCGTCTCTGAACCGGGCCCCAGGGCCAGCGCGGGGGGTATTGCAGCCGAAATTGTCGCAATCGACGTCATGAGAATCGGCCTTAACCGTATGGGACAGGCATCAAGAAGAGCCGAATGAACGTCCATTCCCTGTACGCGGCGGTTGTTGGTGAAATCCACGAGCAAAATCGAATTCTTTTTCACAATGCCCATAAGAAGAAGCAGGCCGATCATGCTGTATATATTCAATGAAGTCCCTGTAAGCCTCAACGCCAGGAATGCGCCCGTTGCACTGAACGGCAGGGCCATGAGCACGGTCACCGGATGCATGAAGCTGTTGAACTGGGTCCCGAGCACCATGTACGCGACAATGATTCCAAGTATAAGGGCTAATAAAAGGCTGTCAAAGGATTCCTGAAATGTCTGTGAGCTCCCTGAAAGGGTTATATGGTAGCCCACGGGAAGTATTTTCTTTGAAATTTTTTGTATGGATGTCAATATATCCGACTGGGATTTGCCGGGGGCGATGTTTGAAAATATCGATATGGAGCGCTCTCGATTATAGCGTGTAATTGTAAGAAGTGAGGGGTGTTCGTTGACATTTACCAGATTGGCAAGGCTGACCACTTCGCCGTGAATGTTCCTCACGTAAATGCTTTTTATATCTTTTGGCTTGCGGTTGAATCTGTCGAGGAGCTTTATACGGATATCATTCCTGTGGCCTGTGTCGTCTGTGTATTTTCCTACGCGAAGGCTCCCCACCGCGGCGCTTATGGTGTCTGCTATGTCCGTGATGTTCACCCCCCGGGCGTTTGCCAGAGACCTTTCCGGAGTTACGCGGTATTCCGGCATGCCCCACTGGTAATCGGTGTCCACGTCGGTGACCAGGCCTGATTTTTTCATCTCATTCATCATCGTGGTGCTGTATTTTGCCAGCTTTTCCCAGTCAGGGCCCTGGACCGCATACTGGATTGGATAGCCGCGCTGTGCCGAGAATCCTGCCAGTGAGGGATCGAACATGGTTACGACTTCGACGCCTTCTATTTTTTTGATTTTACCGCGAACAAACGGCATGAATTCCTGCTGGGTCGGATGATGGTCAAAAGGAGGCGTGACGGGGCGTTCCCCCGGTTCTTTCATAGTTACCACTACGATGCCCTGGTTGACCAGACCTCCCTGGAAACCTCCGATGGCGGAAAAATAGGTCGCCACTTCCGGCCTCGACTTCAGTATCCCCTCAGCCTGTCTGAATACATTGTCGGTAAAATCGATCGATGATCCAAGGGGCGTTCTGATATTGATCATAAACAAACCCATATCCTGGGGAGGTACGAATTCCTTACGCACGCCACCCAGGAGAAATAACGAGCTCAGGAATATTGCGGAAGCCGTCCCCACGACTTTCCACCTGTTATCAAGGCACCATATCAGAGCCGACTTGTATAATTTGGACAGGAATTTCATGAACCGGTCCATAATTAATCCTATCCTGGTTTCCTTTCCGGTTTGAAGAAATTTTGACGTGCGCATCGGCGTCAGGGTCAGCGCCTCCATAAGAGAAAGCAAAATCGCGACCGACATGGTGACGCCGAACTGGAAGAAAAACTTGCCGATGATCCCTTTCATAAACACGACTGGAATGAAAATCGCCAATATCGCCAATGAAGAGGCAAGGGCCGCTGTGGTTATCTCCCTGGCGCCCACGATCGCGGCCTTGACCCTCGACATTCCTGACTCGTGGTAGCGGACAATGTTCTCCAGAACCATGATCGAGTCGTCCACGACGATTCCGATAGACAGCGACAGGCCGAGCAGCGTGAAGGCGTTGAGGGTGAAATTGAAGAAATATAAAAATAAGAACGAGCCTATGAGCGATGTGGGTATGGCCAGGATCACGTTAAAGGCGGAGCCCCATGATCCCAGAAAAAGCCAGCAGACCAGCGACGTCAGTATTACCGACAGGGTCAGAGTAAATACGAGCTCATTTGTGGCGTCCTTGATGAATTTTGTGGTGTCGAACACCACATTGAGCTGCATGTCCTTGGGGAGAAGGCCGGAGGATTTTAGCCCCGCGATCCTCTTCATGACCGCATTGCCGACCGCGACCGCATTTGATCCCCGCTGCTTGATAATGCCCAGCCCTACGGACTGGTTCCCATTGATCCGTGATATCCTTCTGATATCCGCCAATCCCGCATCGACTTTCGCGACCTGGCCTATCTTGATGGGCTTCCATATTACCTCCCCCCCTCTCCTCGTGATATTGAGATTGGCGAACTCATCTGGCGTGCGCACCTCTGAGAGCACCCGTACATTGAACTCCTTTGGGCCGTTGTCCATATATCCCGAAGGGGTGAGTATATGCTGGTTTGTGATGGCTGATTTGACATCTTCCACCGTGATTTCCTGCCTTGCCATCTCGTTCGCGTTGAGCCAGATTCGCATGTTCGGATCGATGTAGCCTCCAAGGCGGATATCGCCTACGCCGCTGATCGTGGCAAGTGTATCCTTGAGATGATCGCGGACGAACAGAACCATATCGCGTAGTGTGACGGCGCCGGTTCCGCTCAATGAAGTCCACATGATCGGGTTGTCTTCGGGGTTTGATTTGACGATTATGGGCGGATCGATATCGGTCGGCAGGTTCCTCTGCGCCTGCAGTATCTTCGACTGAACCTCCTGTAAAGCGGTGTCGATGTCCCGGTTAAGCTCAAACTCAATGGTTATATTCGTCAGGCCTTCCTGTGAAGTGGAGTTGACATTTTTAATGCCCTGGATGGTCATGACCGCGTCTTCTATTACGTCAGACACTGCCGACTCCATCGTTTCAGGAGAAGCACCGGTCCATGTGACGGTGATGGTGATGACGGGGAAGTCTACGTCCGGCAGCTGGCTTATGCCCATGCGGCTGAATCCGATTGCACCGAAGATGATCAGCCCGATCATCAACAACCAGGCAAAAACCGTATTTTTTATTGAAATGTCCGAAAGTGTCATAAAATTTTGAAATATTTTATCGTTCCTAGTTACGGAATAATATAATGCTATATAAAATACCCACTCCGCAAGCTGCGGGGATGAGACGCGCTGCGATAAAAACAGTCGAAGTCTGTGACATGATTAAAGGGATAGAGATTATGCCAATCAATAATTTTCAACTATTAATAGTTTTAATACACTATTTTTTGTATTTGAAGCTCTTTCATGTTTAATCTGATTGAGAGCCGATCATTTATGATGTGAGGAACTTGTTCAGGTCTGGTGGGAAGCCCCAGATGTGCCTCCAACATGTTATGTTATCAATAGTTTCTTTAATAAGCATGTAATTCATAAAACGATAGTTATCGGCCACATTTTTTTTAAGAAGTCTGCTTAAATATCTCCGCACCGCATCCGCGAGCATCAAAGACACCGAAAGCTTAAAAAGCCTTCTCAAATCCTGCAAATACTCATACAAATCCAGTCGCCACGTAACGTGAACCGTGTGCCATTCCTCAGGCCTGTGACGTTGCTGGTAACGGATAAGCCTCCCGATAGGCTTTGGTTCGCGGACATCGCCCATGATCTGAATGAGGAAAGCGGAAATCATTTCTGAGCGAGTCAAGCCTTTTATTTTTGCCACCTGTATGATTTTGTTCAGTATATCTTCATGTATATTAATAGTGGTTTCCATAGGGGATGGCCTCCTTCTAATTATTACGGCTAATGTATATACGAATGGGAAAAGGTTGATTATAAAAAATCGATATTTATTTTAAAATATTACTATAAAACAAAATTATATTTATATATTTTTCTACAGTTTATATCAGGGATGATATCTTGCCCTTTTTCGAAGGGTCATATTTTGATTGATATTTTTTCAATATGACATAGCCTGACACTCCTTGTAAAAACTC
>CAZHAD010000101.1:0-10220 GCA_964529965.1 uncultured Leptospirales bacterium
TCAAATAAGCGTAACGATACGCTCTTCGCGCGCGCACGCGATGCAATACCGCAGGCCCTCGCTCCTGTTTTTTATGGGTATGTAATAATGGTTAAGGCTGTTTATCTCTTTTCCGCACCGTGAACATTTCATAGTATGTCCTCCTCTCTATCGTAGATTTGCGATCATTATTATTTTCGGTACTATCCGATTTTTATTGTTTAATTTTTTATGAAAAGATTTTTGAATATCAAGATAGTTAAAACAATAATATTCACGCCGTTTCGTACGATTTCGGAAAGAATGCCGGCGGGTTCAACATCGAGTTTATCTTCAGGTTCATCGAGAGATTAATTCACGTTCAGGAAGCTCCTGTGGGAGATATGTTGGAGAGATCGGAGCGAATCATAGTTGACAGACGCCTCGATTCATCCGATTGATCTTCGTATATAAAATTCTTCAAACATCATAGGAGCGATTATGCTGGCTGTCGAATATGACAACTACGGCCCTCCCGAGGTGCTGCAGGTGTGCGACGTGCCCATGCCCGGGGCCGGGCGGGGGATGATACTGGTGAAGATCGTTGCTGCGTCCGTCAATCCGAAGGACTCCTTTGTCCGCAAGGGACGGTTCCGCCTCATCACCGGCAGACGCTTCCCCAGAAGGACCGGATACGATTTTTCAGGCGTGGCTAAGGAAACCGGGCCCGGGGTCAGAGGGGTGCGGCCGGGCGACCGTGTCTTCGGCATGGTCAACGGCTGGACCGGCGGGGCCTGCGCGGAATACCTCACGGTGAAGCAGGACGAGGTTGCCGTTTTTTCCAATGAAGTGGATCTGATAGAGGCTGCGGCCGTTCCTCTGGCTGCGCAGACGGCGCTCCAGGCGCTGCGCGATATCGGGAAGATCAAGCCCGGGGATCGGGTGTGCATCAACGGGGCATCAGGGGGCGTCGGCTCCTTCGCGATCCAGATCGCCTTCGCCCTAGGAGGAGAAGTGACCGCGGTCTGTAGCGCCGGGAACGCTGAATTGTGCCAGGGGTTGGGGGCCAACCGCACGATCGATTATTCCAATTCAAAGATCGAGGATTCGGAGGAGAAATTTGATATTTTTTTCGACGTCTTCGGCAACAAGCCCTTTGACCGCGTCAAGCATCTGCTCGGCCCCGAGGGTGCGCATATCTCCACCGTTCCGAGCATGAAGAATTTCCGCCATCATCTGCTGACGAAGCTGTGCCGGAAAAGGGCCCGCATGGTCTTTGTAAAATCGAGACGGGGCGACCTGGAAACCCTTCTGGAGCTCATGCGAAAGAAGGCCCTCCGTCCGGTCATCGATGCGGTTTACCCGCTCGAAAAGGTTCGTGAGGCCCATCGGCACGTGGAGACCAAACATACCCGCGGCAAGGTCCTGGTAAAAATCGGCGGGGAATCCGATGCTTAAGGCTTCTTAAATCGGATTGACAGGACGGCCTCTTTTACATACGGATCGTTCAATGGATGGGGCTGTATCATACTTTATCGTGTTCTGTTGCGGCCTGTCGCTTCTTATGGCGGCGTCCCAGATCGTACTGCGGCGGCGGGACGCGCGCCACTGGCTCATGGCCGCCCTTTTCGCGAGCCTCTGCCTCTATATGTTTCGCCTCTGGCTTTTCACCGCACGCCACGGAGACATCAATCCGGCCTTCACCCTCTTTTTCGTTCCGGGGATATATACGATCGGGCCTTTGCTCTATTTAAATTATGCGATACAATTCAGACGCGGGCAAGGAACGCTCGAGGGCACGTGGCGTCATTTTGCCGCTCCCGCGCTTCTCCTGGCTTTCGAGATCGTCATGCTCATGGCGCGCACCCTCGACGCCCGGACCCGGGTGATACGGCTCATATTCGCAGGCGGCAATGATCCTATGATATGGGCCGTCAAGGCGGTGTTTTTTTCCGCCGGGATCTTCACCATTGGGTATCAGCTCTTCATCATAACGGACGCCGTAAGGCTGTTGCGGATCAGGAAAACGGAGGCGGTGGAGCGCGTATTCATGGCGATCCTCTGCTCCTCCGTGCTCTGCACCCTCATTTTCATGACCGGTCTCGTGACCCAGCGGCATGATTTTTTGAAGGCGGGAATCGCCGCCACCGGGCTTCTCATCATAACCTCGTTTCTTCTCGGCCAGCGGTATCCGGAATTTTTACAAGACTTGCGCCTTAATCTGCGTCGCCGGCGTTATGAGCGGACCCTCCTCGGCGGCGTCGACCTGGAGCTCATGCATGAGCAGCTGGTAGAGCTCATGGAAGAGGAAAAGATATACGCGGACGCGGAGGTGACCCTTGCATCGGTCGCCCGACGCCTTCTCGTCACGCCGCACCAACTCTCTGAGTTCCTGAACGAGCGCATGGGCGTGAATTTCAACGCCTTCGTCAACATGTACCGCGTGGATGAGGCGCGGGAGCTGCTTACGGCGGACGCAGACCTTTCCATTCTTCAGATCGCTTACAGCGTGGGGTTCAATTCCAAGTCAGCGTTTAACGCCGCGTTTCAAAGATTCGCGGGAACCACTCCCCTTGAATATCGAAAAGCGGGCCTTTCAGGCGCAGCACCTCGAAGTACGGATCAATAAATTCGCACTATGAATCCGTACGGTATTATAAATCAGGTCGATTCCGGTCCTTTTATCGTGCTATATTGATATCAATACAAGGCCGGGAACTCCGGCGCCATGCTATCAATAAAAGACGGAGGAAGCCATGACCCCATCGACCATTAGCCGCGTGCATTTCATTGAATTCAACGCCCGCATGAACACTCTGTCCGCCACGCCTTTTTTTCCGAAATACGGGACCGCACTCCTTGCCGCAATTATGCATGAAAAAGGATATGAAACCAGGATGTTCCTGGAAAACGTGAGCGACTTTTCTTTCGAGCGCCTCACCGACTGCGACTGCATCTGCCTGCCGGTGTACGCCCCGGCCCTCACCAAGGTGCGCGACTTCACCCTGCGCGTGAAACGGGAGAGACCGGGAATCCCGGTAATCACGGGCGGGCCGCAGGCCGCGCTCTATCCGGACACGGTCCTGGACGCGTGCGATTACGCGGTCCTGTGCGAGGGAGACGAGGTCCTGCCCGAGCTGGTGGTTGTCATTTCAAAGAAGGGCGATCCCTCCGCGGTCAGGGGGATATCCTACATGCGAAACGGGGTCGCAGTGCGCACTCCGGACCGGGAGCCGCCCGCCATTCCTGCCACCATACCCGACTACCGCCTCATCGACGGATTCCGGAGCAAGCGGCGGCGCGTGGGACGGTTCGCGGTCATGAACACCCTGCAGACATCGAGGGGCTGCGCGTTCCGGTGCAGCTTCTGCCCCACGTCCAAGCTCTTCGGCGGTGTGTACCGCAACCGGGAGATCGATGCCGTGATCGCGGACATCCGCTCCAAGCTTCCGTACAACCGGCTTTTTTTCGTGGTCGATAACAGCTTTCTCTCCAACCGGTCGAAAACCAAGGCCTTGCTGGAGCGGATACGCGAGGAAAAGCCCGGCGCCGCTTTCATCATCTTTGAGCGGCACGAGATAGGGAGGGACCGGAAGCTCCTTGACCTGATGTGGAAAGCGGGCGTGCGCTGCATCATCGTGGGCATCGAGTCGCTTTCGGACAAGAACCTGGGACAGTATAACAAGCGGCAGACCGCTTCCGAGGTGCGACAGTCGGTGCAAAACATCCTTGACGCGGGCATCCACGTGATTGGCACCTTTGTGATGGGCGGGGACGACGACTCACCGGCGCGGGCGGATGAGATCGTTGAATTCGTCAAGCGGACGCGGATAAGCCTGAACCTGTTTATCGTGCACGACGTCGAGAACGATGCCTCAAAACCCCTTATCATACCGCTGGAGCGGCGCTTTCAGACCTATTGGGAGAAAAGCGCACCGGGGGACTATTCGTTTTGGGATTGGTTCACCGGGAACTTCGTCACCTATTTCCCGAAACGCATGAAGCCGAGCACTTTGCAGCGGAGCCTTCTCGATGTATACGAGCGCGTGTACACCCATCGGAACAATTTGAGATACATGTTCTCCAACAACATATTCGCGTCCATTTTCGGGATAGGCCACGGCTATTCCCTGCGGCGGTTGAACCGCGTCATCGGCGCCATCGCGCGGGAGCGATACATCCCCTGGCTCGAGTCGGTCGAGGCCGGGCTGTACGATGAAAATGAAAATCTGCTTGAGGACCACCTGGCTGATCTGGCCGGTCTTCCACTTCCACCTCCCGCGCCCGACAGGGTCGATTACGGCAGGTACTGGGGCCTCATAATCCTCGCCGCGCTGCCGGGAATCATACGGTTGGCATGGGCCATGCTGCGCTGGCGGATAACCGGACGCGCTCCCCGGCCGCACGGTACCGAGGCGCCGGCGTGAGCGATGGCTTTAAATAATACGGGGATGCTTGCAGCGCCTTGGTATCGTCGCCCGACGCTATTTAAGGGCTCATTTTATTTTTATTTCAAAAGCAAGGAGGATTTCGGAATCGCGCTCGTGGAGCATTTTCGCAAATTCATATCGTCCCTGTTTGAAAAACGCCTTAACGACAAAAGCCGTCCTCCCTCGAACAGGTTATCGGGCTTGATCGACAATTACATTCGGATATTTAAAAATCTCGGATTCACCCACGGCTGCCCCAACGGGAATCTGTCGCTGGAGATGAGCGATCTGAGCGAGCCGATCAGGTCTAAACTGAGGAACGCGTATGACGCCATGCGCCTCCTTCGCCGGAAAACCGACGCCCCTCATGAGGGTCGTCACCGTGGAAAAATCATTGAAAGCGCAAAATCGCGTCCATCCCTACGAAGAGGTTAAGCATTTGATCGACAGCGCGCGCTACATCGCCCTTGCCGACTGTGCGTGCAGAACGAGCGTGGGCAAGTGCGACAAGCCGAAGGACGTGTGCCTCATCTTCGATGGAGCGGCCGAGCTCCTCGTCGAACGCGGATTCGCCCGTCACATCACCAGGGAGGAAGGGATGCATGTGCTGGACCGCGCGGAACAGGCGGGACTGGTCTATACCAGCAACAACAGCGCGAACCGCGCAAACCTGATCTGCAACTGCTGCCCTTTCTGCTGCACGGTCCTGCGCGGCAAAACGCAGTTGTGGCATCCTCACGCATTCGAGCCGAGCCGTTTTGAGGCGCGCGTAAAAAATGAGGATTGTACTGGATGCGGCATCTGTGCAGAGGAGCGCTGCCCGATGAAGGCCATTGAAATGAAAGAGAGCGTCGCATCGCTCAACATGGCTGAATGCATCGGGTGCGGGCTTTGCGTCTCCGCCTGCCCGTCTGAAGCCATCACCCTCATTGAACGCAAGGCGGTTCCCGCTGTTCCCGCCCACGATCCAGGAGATGGGCGTCAAAGCGGCCCAGGAAAAAGAGAGATTAGAGGAATTCATCAAAGTAATGCAGCGGTAGATGTATCCTTAAGCGCGGGCCCGGCCCTTTCAAACAACGCGGAATAGGGAGCGAATGTATTTCTTTTGCTCTGACCCCGGATTGCGTGAAGCGGCGGTTTCCGCCGGTAAACGCAGATTTAGAAATTGTTTACAATACGTTTTACTTCTACCTTGGGCTTTCCAAAATTAATAGTAAACAAACCTTTAACTTTTTTGCTTTAAAATAATTAAGGCATTGAGCAATATGAGCAGCATCCAATGCTTTTACTGATTTTATCGAAGCGCGAGAATATCCCGGAGCTCTGTTTCGGGGATGCGAGCGCAAAACATTATGCGATAAGATACCCCGTAGCTTGCTACGGGGTATCTTATTTCAATAAATATTAGCCCCCCTCCGGAGGGTTGGGGGGCTTTTTAAATACGCCGTTATGACACCTTCAGATCGCGTATGCGGCGCTGACCCTTGCGTACAAACGGTGAATCTCCGCCCCGTTGTACCAGGTCTTCGAGGGAACGATGCACCAGTAGAAACCGCCGCTGAAGGAGAGCGGCCCCTTGATTACGGCTACCGAGAGATAGGGGGTAATGTCGCTGAATCCTTTTTTGAGCGGCGTGTGCGTCTGCCTGATGCCGCCCCATGTGATCGTCCGGGTCTGTCCGCTGTGGCTTATACTCTCGGCCGTATCAGGCGCGCCTGATACGGCGTCCCACATGAGATTATAGCGTGTCAATCTGGCCGTGGTGCTGTAATAGTAACCTGCGGTGCCTCCCAAAGTGACCGTCACCTCTTTCGTCAGCTCAAACGGATGGCTTAGGGCGAGCTGTACGTAGTAATCGCCGCCCCGCTCAAGTCCGGTATAATAATCATGGGTCAGGGAAACCGCCGGATTGATATAGGGTACGATCGGAAGCCCGACCGAAACGGTTGTGGTCAGGAAGCTGATATCCACGTATGACACCCGGTTCAGGCCGTCGACCTGGGGCCGGGCGTACTCGCGCGCGCGGCGGGAATTGAAGTACCACCAGTACCAGACGCTCGCTCCTATCGTGACCGCGTCCTTGACGGTATACGAATAGTCCACGCCGAAATCGAGGCTCTGGGTCGCGTACGCGGCATGGTTGAAGTTCAGTGGTCTTCTTACGAAATTTCCGGACGAATCGAGCGTGTAATCGTATCTGCCCGGTTTTTTCCACCACCCGTTGAACACCCAGCTCGACGCGATTTCGCTCGACACCGAAAGAACCAGGCCGGTGTTGAAGATCGTCCACGAGGCTTTGGGATAGAAAGCGCCGTCGCCGCTGAAAAGCCTGGTCCCCCTCCAAAGGTACAGGCTGTAATAATCGATCCCCGCGGCCAGGCCGATAGGCTCGCTTTTCTTTTCCGCTGCCGCCTTCTCTTCGGCAAATGCAATGCCGAACAATAATACGACAAACAATAATGTAATCATCATTCTTCTCATACATAATCTCCACGATTTAGTAATAATATTATCAACCTCACGGCGTGAAATCCGAACAACGCCGCTCACATTCAATCGATTCTTCTCCGGTTTGACCGGAGCGCATCGCGCGGGACTTCGCTCGATTGACGGGTCTAACCGATCGCTTTGTTACCCTCCTCTTCAGTCCTTATTCTTATGCAATTATCGAGATGTATAATGAAGATTTTGCCGTCGCCTATCTTTCCGGTTTTGGCGCCGCGGATGATCGCCTTTATGGTTTTATCCACGAAGTCCTCGTTCACCGCTATCTCGATCCTTATCTTTTGGAGAAGATTCACTTCCACGGGAATGCCGCGGTAGGTTTCTTGATACCCTCCCTGTTGGCCGCATCCCAGCGAATTGGTCACCGACATTTTGGTGATCTGGTCTTTGTACAGCTCCTGTTTGACATCGGTGAGCTTTTCCGGCTGAATATACGCTATGATCAGTTTCATCGTTCTTCCTCCTTTATTGATTCCGGAATATCTGGAACCCGGCGTACGATTCCATGCCGTGTTCCTCTATATCCAGGCCCTTGAGCTCCTCCTCGCGGGAAACCCTGAGACCCACCGTCTTTTTGATGATGAAGAACAGGATCCCCGTGGTTACCAAAACCCACGCCATCACGGATGCGACGCCCAGCGCCTGTATTCCGAGCAATTTGAATCCGCCCCCGTTCAGCAGCCCGTTCGCGCCGCCGAACCTGGCGTCGCCGAAAACGCCGACTAAAAGCGTCCCTAATGCGCCGCATACGCCGTGAACCGATATCGCGCCCACAGGATCGTCGATTTTAAATACAAAATCAAAAAGCTGGACCGAGAAAACCACCACGACACCCGCGATGAGGCCGATGATGATCGAGCTTGCGGGAGAAACAAAACTACATCCCGCCGTAATGGCAACCAGGCCGGCAAGCGCGCCGTTCAGGCTCATGCTTACGTCCGGTTTTCCGGTCTGTATCCAGATAGCCGCCATGGCCGCGAGCGCTCCGGCGGCTGCTGCGAGGTTCGTATTCACGGCGATAAAAGCTGTTGAAGGTACCGCGGCCGTAGTGCTTCCGGGGTTGAAGCCGAACCATCCGAACCAGAGAATGAATACGCCCAGCGCAGCCAAGGGAATATTATGGCCCGGAATGGCCTTTGCCCTGCCGTCAGGCCCGTATTTGCCATATCGCGCTCCCAGTAATATCGCACCGGTCATGGACGCTACGCCGCCGACCATGTGCACGACCGTGGAGCCGGCGAAGTCCTGGAATCCGAGCTTGGCCAGCCATCCGCTGGCATTCCAGATCCAGTGCCCGGAAATCGGGTAGATCACCGCCGAAATGACAAGGCTGTAAATGAGATATGCGATGAACTTCGTCCTTTCGGCCATGGCGCCCGATACGATGGTGGCCGCGGTGGCGGCGAATACGAGCTGGAAAAGAAAGTACGCGTACTGCCACAGTCCGCCGTTTCCGCCGTCTGCGTCAGTATGGGGAGATGCTTGAGAAAGAAGGAAATCGTTTGTGCCGAACAATCCAAGCTTGGTCGCTCCGAACATGATCCCGTAGCCGATTATGAAAAACGCTATGGAGCCCATGCAGAAGTCGAAGAGATTCTTCATCATGATGTTTCCCGCGTTTTTCGCCCGGGTAAAGCCGGTCTCCACCATGGCGAAGCCGGCCTGCATGAAGAAGACCAAAAAGGCTGTCACCAAAATCCATGCGAAATCCGCGGGAGAATGCAGCTCCTTAGGCGCTGCCGCTGTCGTTTCTTGCGCGAACAGCGCGGGGGCGGACACCGCGATCGATGTGGTGAATACCGCAATTCTGATTATCCATTTCATAGTATCCTCCGCTGAAATTTATGAGTTGCATTATTAAACAGCACATTGCGTGCCAAATGCAAAATGAATCGCGGAAGGAATGATACGTTCTCATAAAAGTTAACATTGATGTAACGATAGAAAGAAAATAGCGCCGAAGCGGATCGGAATAGTTTATCGCAGCGGGCGAAAACCCTGTCCCGAGCTCCGGGGATGGGGCACATTTAACTTTATAAAGCGGCAGGGCAGATAAATTGGTTGGTAAAAAGCTACATAAATGTATGTTGCCGGTTTTCGAAGCTACACCAATGTGGGTTCATTGCGGCGCTTCCGTCAGCGTGGGGTTTAACCCCCTCGCTGACGGAAGCGCTTCTATTTGAAGCGTTTCGGATCGATGCCGAATTTTTCAACCCTGAGCGCAATGATGCGCTCGGTGATGCCGAGGCTTCGTGCCGCCTTTGCCATGTTCCCATGCGCACGCTTGAGCTCTTCCATGATTATCTCTTTTTCGATCACCGCGATCATGTCCTTGAGGCTTCCCCTGCCGGCCTCCGCGGTCGCATTCGCCTTCTGGAGGCTCGGCGGCAGATGATAGCCGTGAATGACCCCGTCGGTGCTCAGGATCACCGCGCGCTCGATGCAGTTTTCAAGCTCACGAACGTTGCCGGGCCAGTGGTATGACGTCAGCATGTCGATGGCGGGGGTCGAGATGCGCAGAACACTTTTGCCGAGCTCCCCGCCGAACTTTTCGACGAAATGGTCCGCGAGGAGCATGATATCGGTCTTCCGCTCCCTCAGGGGAGGCACCACGATCGGAAAAACGTTCAGACGGTAATACAGGTCCTCCCTGAAGCGACCCTCGCGCACGAGCGATTCGAGGTCCCGGTTGGTGGCCGTGATGATCCTTGCGTTCACCTTGATGGTGGCGTTTCCGCCGACACGTTCGAACTCCTTTTCCTGAATGATGCGCAGGAGTTTGGTCTGCACCGGGTAGGGGAGGTCGCCGATTTCATCCAGGAAGATGGAGCCGCATTCAGCAAGCTCGAACCTTCCCGTGCGCGGGGCGACCGCGCCGGTGAAGGCGCCCCGCTCGTAACCGAAGAGCTCGCTTTCGATGAGGGTTTCGGGCAGCGCCGCGCAGCTCACCCTGATGAAGGGCTTATCCGCCCGTTTGGAGGAATAATGAATCGCCGCCGCCACCTTCTCCTTGCCCGTGCCGCTTTCGCCGAGAAGGAGCACCGTGGTAGCGGCGTCACGAACTTTTTCTATAAGTGCGTATACTTCCCGCATCGATCCGGAATTTCCGATTATGGAGTCCGGCCGTCTCCGGCCCATCAGCTCGTCATGGAGCCTCCGATTCTCGTCACGGAGCTTTTCCAGCTCCTCCTGCGCCAGCTGCCGCAGCCGTACTGCCTGGGAAATGCTCGATGCGATGATCGTCATGAGCCTGACGTCCTCCTCGAGGGACACCGAGTCGTTGAACAGGCGGTCCGCCGAAAGAGCGCCGATGACCTCGCTGCCGAT
>CAZHAD010000102.1:0-1618 GCA_964529965.1 uncultured Leptospirales bacterium
AAGCCGAAAACAATAAAAATCAAAAACATGTGCTTGTATATTCCGACAAGCTGTCGGGCTTTGATTTCGGGCCGGCTCACCCCTTCAAGCCGATGAGGGCGAGATACATGATGGAGCTCTTGTCCCGTTATTCCCTCCTGAATCCGAAAAATCAGCTGGTCATCGCGCCCGAGCCGATCGATGAAAATCTGCTGTATTTGTTTCACACCAGGGAGTACATAGAATTGCTGAAAAGAACCGAACACGGCGGGTTCACCCTTGACATGCTTAAGGCCGGACTCGGAACCGAGGACAATCCAATCGTACCGGGTATCTATGATTTCTGCCTCACCTCTGCCGGTGGCACCCACAAAGGCGCCGAGATGCTCATGGGAGGCGCCGCCGATGTGGTTTTCAACCCGATAGGAGGGTTCCACCACGCGGGTGCCGACCACGCCGAAGGCTTTTGCTATCTCAATGACTGTGCGGTCGCGATCGCCGAAATGCTTCAAAAAGGGAAGAGGATCGCGTACATCGACATCGATGTTCACTTCGGGAACGGGGTAAGAGACGCCTTCGCCTCGAGCAGGGAGGTGCTGGCCGTATCGATCCATGAATCAGGGTCCACGATTTACCCGTGGACCGGATTCCAGAACGATATCGGAGTCGGCGCAGGCAAGGGATATACGGTCAATATCCCGCTTCTACAAAAGAGCGACGACGAGGTATACCTATATGCCTTTGAATCGATCGTGCCTCCGCTGGTCGGTGCATTCAAACCGGACATCGTCGTGGCTGTAATAGGGGCCGATATCCATCGCGAGGATCTTCTGGGACACCTGAGCGTAACCAGCTTCGGGTATGAAAAGGCGGTCAGGATCATCAGGGAGATTTCTCCCCGGCTTCTGGCAACGGGCGGAGGGGGGTATAACGTATACAAGACCGCCGCGCTCTGGACGCTCGCGTGGGCCGCGATCTGCGGGCTCGAGCCGGTCGACAATTATGCTGGCCTGGTGGGCGGCATGATGTACGGACCGGAGACTCAGTCGGGGACACTTCACGATAAACCCTTTGCTACTTCGGGAGATTCCAAAAACGAGTGCTTTGAGCACGCGCGAGAGGTGGTGGCGTATCTAAAGAAGAACGTTTTTCCCATACACGGGCTGTAGGCTGACCGCTCTGCCATGTGAGCTCCCCCAAAGTTTTTTTTAAAATGTACGAATAATCAGAACAGTTGCAACGAAAGCAAGTCCGCGATTCTGGAAAGCTTGCCTTCATCGTCGAAATCATATTCCCCTTTTAACATTTCTGCACGCAATTCATGAATCCGTGCATTTCGGAGATCGTGATTAGACACGCTGCGTTCAATCAGTTTCGATATGCTTCTTTCGAAACCTGGTTTGAATCGGGTCCGGCTTTGTTGTTTCTTTAAGGTGCTTGATGCTAAAAGATGTAACTTCGCCTGTTCGGATATTTCAATAATAACAGAGGTGTTTTGCACCGGGATGATTTTTTTGGAAGAGTCGTTTTTTCCTAAGGCGTATGTTATGTATGATTGTTCGTAATTGATGACTTCTAAAATCACGTTTGTTCTCATGATTTTCCTCCGCAATTTTTCATACTTTAATTAAATCATCGG
>CAZHAD010000102.1:1718-9984 GCA_964529965.1 uncultured Leptospirales bacterium
CATTACATTTTTTTAAAAATGAATAAATTAATTGACATAAATAATTACATGTGCTAATTATGTCGCGTATAACTATGTTAATTTACGTATAATTTTTTTTTCATCTTGTTCATTATTAAATTTTTTGTTTCGCCTTATATTTATATTTTATAGTATAATTTGATTTTATGAATATTGATGTAAGTAAAATTTCTGACAATGATCAATTGCACGCCGCCGATTTTGTCTGTGCAAGGTCACGGTCGGGGCGAATGCGGAATTAAGTGCGGGAATGAAACGGGTCGGGATTCGCACAATTCAATCAAAAGGTTGGGAATATGGGTGAAGATGAAAAGGAAGAGATAATCGAGGAAGAAGAGGAGGAGGCTCCAAAGAAGGAAGAGGCGGGCATCCGGTTTGAGGCGTCCAAGATTATCAAACTCCTATTGTATATCGCAGGGGCGATCCTGCTGGTGGTGGTGGTCACCGGTATTTCGTATCTGGTCTCAAAATACGTGCAGGAGAGCGCGTATCAAAAACGGCAGGACATAGTCGCGGCTCCACCCCCCGCTCCCCTGGCAAGCTTCGAGCTGCCGGAAATATCCAAAACGACCGCTGACGCGGAGCCCCATTTCATCAAGGCGAAAATATCACTCGCCTATCAGCAGAACGTCGAATTGAACAACGAGCTGGTTCAGCGCAGGGACCAGATATTGCACATCATCAATACCCTGCTTCAGGGTGAAAAATACAATGACCTCAATTCGGTGAGCGGGACCATCGCTCTGGCTGAAGAGATCAAGGCTCACGTAAACGTAATATTAATATCTGGCAAGATAAAGGAAGTCTATTTTAGGGAACTGGTGGTCAACTGAAGTTCATCAAATTCCGGGGAGGACCATATGGGTGACGGATCATTATCACAAGACGAAATCGATGCCCTGTTAAAAGGCGCCGATGACATGCTGTCCTCGACCACAGCGCCTTCCGCGGGCACCGGGAGGCAGCGGGGCAGCATTTTCCAGCAGGGGGAAATTAACTCGATTCGGGATGCCCTGAATCTGGCGGTCGGATCAATCGCGCCTTCTCTTTCCGGCTATCTCGGCGGGAAGAACCTGAGGATATCAAGGCCCTTCATTGAGATCAAGACCCAGAACGCCGTGAGGTCTGATTTTCCCTCCCGCTACATCCAGGTATCGATGGACTACAGCGGATCCCTTAACGGGAGAAACCTCGTCGTATTCAATTATACCGACGCCGGTTCGCTTTCCTCTCTCATGATGGGGAACGACCGGGGGACGCCGCCGGCCGAGCTGTCCGACGCGCACCAGAGCACGATCCAGGAGTTCACCAACCAGCTTCTCTCATCCATGGCGACCCATTTTTCCGGGTCCCTCGGGGGAGGGATCAGCACAAGCCCGGCGATGATTTCGACCGCGACAAGCGGAAGCGAGCTCCAGCTGCCGCCCGGTCCGGATCTAATAAAGGTCACCTACGACTTCGTGATAGAGGGCATACTGAACTCCAAACTATTTCATATCATGGAGATAAGCATCGGGCAGGGGCTTGCCAGCGCGCCGGGGGCGGTGGCTCCCCAGGTCAGCCAGCTGCCGCAGTTCCAGCCGCACGGGGGCCAGGTGGGTGTCAGCCCGGTGAAATTTCCGCCCCTGGACGAGGGTCTGCCGCCGGGCGTCGGCGGCAACATCTCCCTGATTCTTGATGTCCCCATGACCCTCACGGTCGAGCTGGGACGGACCACGCAGCTTGTCCAGGACATACTGGGGCTGGGGGAGGGATCGATCATCGAGCTCGATAAGCTCGCCGGCGAGCCGGTAGACTTGCTGGTCAACGGAAAGCTCATCGCCAAGGGCGAGGTGGTGGTCATAGATGAGAATTTCGGGGTTCGGGTGACGGACATCGTCAGCCCTGCGGATCGGCTGACCGGCCTGCAATAATATGGCGAACACGACCGCCATATTTTTTTGGGCATTTTTTAATGTGACATAACATAGAAGATTTTGTGGCAGTAATATGCACACAAAAAGTGTAAGAAAAGGAGATGGGGTGATCGTAGGAGATAATGGAATCACGGGACGTTGGATGAAATCTTTTCGGCCATATCTTATCGCCCATCTCGGTATTATTATTTTTTTTACCCTCACGGCCGTATTATGTCCCGTTGGAGGCAATGCCAGGAATAAAAAGAACGAGGGAAAGGCGCGGGTGACCGCGAAGGCCGAAGCGAAAAAAAACTCGGCCCGGATACAGGCCGCGGACGAGGTCGAGCACAAGGACGCGGGAAACGGCGCGGGTACGGATAAGGCAGCGGTTGAAAAGGGATCGGGCTCGGGTGAAAAGACCGGAATCCCCACCAAGGTGTACAGGGAGGAGGACTTCAAGCCTCCGGTCGAGGAGGAGTCTTATGCGTGGTCATTCATAAAAATGCTCCTCGTGCTGGCGCTTTTCGCCGTCGGCTTTTATTATTTTTACCGGTTCGTCACCAGGAAAACAGGCGTGAACGTGTTCGGCCGTGAGGCGATCAAGGTGCTTTCGGTCGTACCGCTCGGTCAGAACAAGTACCTTGACGTGATCGATCTTGCGGGCAAGGTGATGGTGATCGGCGTTTCGGAAAACAGCATAAATCTCATAACCGAAATAACGGACAGGGACCAGATAGACAGGATCAGGATACTTTCCTCCAAAGCGCCCCCCCGTGACCGGGGGTCCGGGGGCTTTCAGGAAAATATCCTGAGGCAGATCGGGAGGTTCATGGGCAGGGTCCATGACTATAAGAACAGGGACAGGTACAAATCCACGGCGGTTGACTATCCGTCTGATATCGAGTATTTGAAGCGCCAGAAGGACCGCCTGAGAAATCTAAACGGAATGGATGATGAATAAGAAAACAGTCTTCATCGTCGCGCTATTTTTTTTGTTTTTAGGAGGGGTGTTGTACGCCCAGAACGTCGGCGGCGTGCGCATGCCTATTCCCAAGATCACCTTCGATATCAAGGAGGCGGTGGGGCCGAAGGAAGTGGCGCTGTCGCTCCAGATACTTTTTCTGCTCACCATCCTTACGCTCGCGCCTGCGATCGTCATGATGATGACCGCGTTCATGAGGGTGGTGATTGTTCTCGATTTCATCAAACGGGCCCTTTCCCTGCAGCAGATGCCGCCCAACCAGGTGATCGTGGGATTTTCCATATTTTTGACTTTTTTTATCATGGCTCCCACGCTGACCAAGATCAATGAAGAGGCGCTCCAGCCGTATCTGAAGGGAAAGATTAACAACCAGGCCTTTTTCGACAAGGGAGTCGAGCCCCTGAGGGATTTCATGTTCAGGCAGACCAGGGAGAAGGACATCGCGCTGTTCATTCAGCTCGCCAAGATCGAAAAGCCGAAAACCCGGAAGGACGTTCCCACATACTGCCTGATACCCGCGTTCATGATCAGCGAGCTCAAGCGCGCGTTCGAGATAGGGATATACATCTTCATACCGTTCATTGTCATCGATATGATCGTGGCGAGCGCCCTCATGGCGATGGGGATGATCATGCTTCCGCCGGTCATGATATCGCTCCCGTTCAAGATCATCCTGTTTATTCTCGTGGACGGGTGGAACCTTCTGACCTATGAGCTGGTAAGGTCATTTAGATAAGGAGGAGCCGGCATGACAGATTTGACGATCATAGCAGTAATGCGTGACTCAATCATGGCGATTCTCATCGTGTCCGCGCCCCTTCTCGGCATCGCGATGATTGTGGGCCTCATCATATCCATTTTCCAGACCACCACCTCGCTCCAGGAGCAGACCCTGACCTTCGTGCCCAAGATCTTCGCGATTTTCGTGGTGCTCATCATTTTCGGCGCATGGATGATACGGACGCTGGTGAACTATACGAACCATATCTTTATGATGATCGAGAAGCTGTGATGTACTATTTCGTCTATCATTTCCAGGTTTTTCTCCTCATCATGGTGCGCATGAACGCGATGATCATGATCGCTCCATTTTTTTCCAGCGACGTGATACCCTTCAGGATCAAGGCCCTGGTCTCGTTTCTCGTAACCCTGGTGATATTCCCGGTGGTCGCCGCCAGGGGATACCATATCCCCGCGGACACGGCCGGCTATCTGCTTCTCGTCATACAGGAGGTGACCATAGGCCTTTTCATCGGGTTTCTGGTTTCAGTCGTATTCGCCGCATTCCAGCTTTCGGGACAGTTTGTGGCGGTGCAGATCGGCTTTGGGATTAATGAGGTGCTCGATCCGATAGGCCAGATAAGCGTGCCGCTCGAGGGACAGTTCAAGAATCTCATCGGACTCCTGGTGTTTCTCGCCGTCAACGGCCATCACCTGCTGATCCAGGGTGTATACCGGTCGTATGAGGTCGCGCCCATCATGAGCGCGCATAAGGCGTTCCTCGGAGGGCTTTTAAAATATATGCTCCATGCGTTTTCCGGCATGTTCGTTGTCGCATTGAAAATCGCGCTTCCGGTCATCGCGATCGTATTCCTGATGGAGGTCAGCATGGGCATCCTCGCCAGGGTGGCCCCGCAGATGAACATCATGATGCTCGGATTCCCGTTCAAGATTGCCGTGTCGTTTGTCGTGCTCCTGATCATCACTCCCCTGATCGTGAAGATAATGTGGGTGTCTCTGGAGCGCGTATTCAGCTTTATGTTCAAGATGCTGGCACATTGGCCCGGGTAATGACGAGGGTCGAGTAACGAGGATCGAGGTTCGAGTTGGGAGGATCGGGCAATTTGTATTAGATGTATAACTCGGCCCTCGATCCACAACCCAGTATAATATATGAGAATGACAAAACACGTAAACACATTCACAAAATACCGCCGTTTTGCGGCCGATCCGTTTTTTGATCGATTCTACTTCGACCTCCAGATGTTCGCCACTCCTGAGGACGAGGGACGGACCGAGGAGCCGACCGAGAAGAAGCTCAGGGAGGCAAGGGAAAAAGGACAGGTCGCCAAGACCACCGAGCTTCCCCAGGCCGCGGTCGTGATTTTTGGGTTTCTGGTGCTCCTTATATTCGGTACATGGATTTATGAAATCATCACCAGGATCACTATGTATTATCTTTCGTCATTTTCGCATTTCACCCTGAACGAGCGCAGCATATACCGTGAATTCATCGCCATCTCCATCGAGTCCGGGAAGATGCTCCTGCCGGTGTTCATCGCCACCATCGTCGCGGCGATACTGGGGAACGTGGTCCAGGTCGGCTTTCAGGCTTCGGCGCATCCTCTCAAGTTCGACTGGAGCAAGATGAAGTTTGACCCGGCGACCGTGATGAAGCGGATATTTTTTTCAAAGCAGGTGGCGATGAACCTGTTCAAATCGCTCTTCAAGGTGGCGGCGGTCGGCTTCGTGTCGTATCTCATCATCATGAACGATATGGACGATATTCTGAGGACGCCGGACGTTTCGATCGCGGCCGCGTTCAAGATCATTCTCATGACCTCGTTCAAGATCATCATATGGTCCTCGGTACTCCTCCTCGTGCTTTCGATACCCGATTATTTTTTCCAGAAGCGCGAGTTCATCCAGTCCCTGAAAATGACCAAGGAGGAATTGAAAGAAGAGTTGAGGGAGACGATCGGGGACCCCTACATCAGGGCCAGGCTCCGCGAGATGCAGAGGCAGAACCTTCTCAGGAGCATGATGAGCAGGGAGGTGCCTAAGGCGGACGTGGTGGTCACCAATCCGACCCACTACGCGGTGGCGCTGCAGTACGACCGGTATACCATGCCGGCGCCAACGGTCGTGGCAAAGGGGGAGGACAGTATCGCCCTCAAGATACGGGAGGTGGCGTCCGAGCACGACATCCCTATAGTCCAGAACCGGCCGCTCGCCCAGGAGCTGTGCCGACGCCTGAACGTCGGGGACATCATTCCCGAGGATCTTTTCTACGTGGTCTCCCTGGTGTACGGCGAGATAATCAAAAAGTATCCCGAGCGCTACCGGAGAATACAGGAGGCGATCTAAGTGAGGTGCGGTAATGGCTGATAAAAAACGCGGCGGGTTCTCATCCCTGTTTGAAAATATGCGGTGGATGCAGAAGACCGACATTTTACTGGGCATCGGCGTCGTCGCGGTGGTGGCCATGCTGGTCATCCCCCTGCCCATATTCCTTCTGGACCTCCTCCTGGCGATCAGCATCATGTCGGGGATCCTCATTCTCCTTGTCGTCATGTTCATTCCGAGGACCTTCGATTTTTCGGTGTTTCCGTCGCTTCTCCTCATCACCACGGTCTTCCGTCTGGCGCTCAACGTTTCATCCACGCGGCTCATTCTGCTCCAGGGAGCCGCGTTCGACGGCAAGATCATCAGGGCGTTCGGGCAGTTC
This sequence comes from uncultured Leptospirales bacterium, assembly GCA_964529965.1. Lineage (GTDB taxonomy): Bacteria > Spirochaetota > UBA4802 > UBA4802 > UBA5550 > RBG-16-49-21. The sequence goes on from CAZHAD010000102.1 coordinate 8,068, forward strand.
GTCGTGGGGGGTAACTACATCGTCGGCTTCATCATATTTACCATCCTGGTGGCGGTGCAGTTCATCGTAATCACCAAGGGCGCCACGCGCACTGCCGAGGTGGCGGCCCGGTTCACCCTGGACGCCATGCCCGGCAAGCAGATGAGCATAGATTCCGACCTGTCGAACGGCATCATCACCGAAGACGAGGCGCGTACGCGCCGCGAGGAGATCCGCCGTGAGGCCGACTTCTACGGAGCCATGGACGGTGCCTCGAAGTTCGTGCAGGGCGACGTCAGGGTATCCATCGTCATCACCCTGATCAATATACTCGGAGGGTTCGTCATCGGCATGGTGATGCGCGGCGAAACCTTCGACGTGGCCCTCCACACCTATACCCTGCTTTCCATCGGCGACGGCCTGGTCGCCCAGATACCCTCTCTGCTCATCACAACCGCCACCGGTATCATAGTGACCAGGGCGGTGTCCAATGAGAACCTCGGCTCGGACATGGGAACGCAGCTCGGCTCACAGCCGCGCGCGCTCCTCATCACCGCCGCGACCCTGGGAGTCGCGATCTTCATTCCCGGGTTCCCCAAGATTGTGCTCCTTCTCCTCGCTGCAGGGCTCGGCGCGCTCGGCTATATCCTGATACAGTCGCAGTCAGAGGAGGAACAGAAAACAGTAAGGAAAGAGAAGGAGGCGGCGCTCAAGGAGCACAAGCCCGAAGAGGTCACGCAGCTGGTGCAGGTGGACCCGCTCGAGGTCGAGATCGGATATAATCTGATCCCGCTCGTGGACCCGGAGCAGGGGGGGACCCTGCTCGAGCGGATCACCAATATACGCCGCCGGAGCGCCCTCGACATGGGTCTCATCGTCCCGCCGATCCGCATTCGCGACAACATGGAGCTCGTGCCCGAGGCCTACTCGATCCTGATCAAGGGCGTCGAGGTGGGACGCGGGACGCTCCAGGTGGACAAGCTTATGGCCATGGATTCCGGCGAGGTGGAGGAGAAGATCGAGGGAGAGGAATTCATAGAGCCGGTGTTCGGTCTCAAGGCGATCTGGATCAAGACGGATGTCCGGGACCTGGCGGAGAGCAGGGGATACACCGTGGTGGACTGCCCCACCATCATCGCCACCCATCTGACAGAGATCATCAAACGCCACGCCGACGAGATCCTGGGACGCCAGGAGGTGCAGAAGCTCATCGATTCGGTCAAGGAGGACTACCCGGCGGTCGTCAACGAGCTCATCGAGGAGAGGAAGATGACCCTGGGCGACATCCAGAAGGTGCTCCAGTATCTGCTCCGGGAGCGGGTCTCCATCCGAAACATCGTCACCATACTCGAGACCCTTTCAAGCTATGTGGCCTATTCCAAGGATCCGAGCTTCCTTACCGAGTATGTGAGGGCTGCTCTGGCGAGGCAGATCACCAAGGAATACATGGACCAGTCTAACACCCTGTCGGTGATCACGGTTGATCCGGAGATAGAAGCCGTCATCAGAAATTCGATTCATGAAGACCCGATCGAAGGGCCGGTGCTGGCGATGGATCCGACCACGCACGAGACCGTGACGTCATCGCTTATGGATGCATACCGTCGATCCAAGAACATGGGGCATGCGCCGGTGTTTCTCGTGGCTCCCCAGATACGGCGCGTGATGTTTACGCTCCTGGAGCGCGAGGTCCCGGCGCCCGTGGTTCTTTCGTATAATGAGATCACGAGCGCCGTCAAGGTGAACGTGGTGGTGTCCGCGCTCCTGAGCAGCGCGGCGTGAGGGTGGAAGGTAAAGACCCCCACCGGCCTGCGGCCACCTCCCCCTTGTCAAGGGGGAGGAAGGGAGGGGGTAAAAGATAGAAGATAAAATTGAGGAGTAACGCCATGAAATACATCAAGATCCGCGGCAATAACTATAACGAGGTCATGATGAAGC
>CAZHAD010000103.1:0-9981 GCA_964529965.1 uncultured Leptospirales bacterium
GAGCTCTCAGACAAGATATTCTCGGGGTTGAAGTTCTATTATCGGGACGTAAACCCTAATCTCCGGTACTCAAATCTGTACGAGCTTACAGTCGCAGTCGTGCTATCGGCCCAGACCACTGACCGGCAGGTAAATGCAGTCACCGGGGAGCTCTTCGGTAAATATCCGGATTTTGAGACACTGTCAAGGGCCAGGCTCGCCGATGTCCGTAGAATCATACGGAGCGCCGGCTTTTACCGCGTCAAATCGAGAAACATCGTCAATCTCGCCAAACAGGTGGTTGAGCGCTTTAACGGGAAGCTCCCCGGCGTAAGGGATGAGCTTATGACGCTTCCCGGAATCGGGCGTAAGTCTTCTAATGTGATTCTCGCATTCGGCTTCAACGAGCCCGCCTTTGCCGTTGACACGCACGTGTCCAGGGTGGCCCGCCGGCTTGCATATGCGGACACCGACAACCCCCTCGCGGTCGAGAAGGCGGTGACCGCCTTCGTCCCGGAGAGTGAATGGAAGCTCGCACACCTTCTCTTCATACGGCACGGAAGAACGCTGTGCCGGGCGAGAAAGCCGCTCTGCAGCCGGTGCCCGGTCAATGCTTTTTGTGAGAGTCCTGATAAAATTCGTTGAACGCGATCAGCACCGGAGGGCTGTTGATGCGACCGTCCTGGCTTTTGGCCGGATCGAGGCCGGTGATCTTCGTGAGCGAGGCGTACGCCTCCTGGGAAAGCCCCGCGTCGATGTCCGTCAGGAGCCTGATGAGGTGGGGAATCGCGGCGTAGCACTTGGACTCGGCGGTCACCCGTATGATCCAGATTTTGAAATAATAATTCCCGGTCGCATATCTCTTGATCAGGTCGTCGATATGGTCTTCGCAGTAGCGGGAGGCATACCTGGTAAAATACGTGGAATTGTCGAGCGATTCCCCCGAATCGATCGACCTGCGCTCCGCGTATGAAATGATCTGATTGTACGACAGGACAATGTCCATGCTGTCGACATAAAACGCGATCACGTTGGCCACCTCCATCGATCCTGAAAGGATGAGGTTTTCCCATTCGGCGGACGTGAGCGTCAAGGGGCGGTGGTAGGCGCGCGAAAAGTAGATGAGATCGTAGAGAAGGTACGGGTCGGACGTTTCCGTGACGATGGACTTGAAGTTCCTCAGGGGAAACGAGTACCCAAGCCTCATCAGTATCTGCGCCGACCTGGCCTGGGGATAGGAGGCGAACGGCGAAAATCGGTATATCATGTAATGGATTCCCACAAACGCGGAATAGATCGAGAAGCCGATGAGCAGCCCGACCGCGATCGCCTTCATGATTTTTTTCCGGTCGATGCTGAACTTGTCGGACACGAATTCATAAATGAGAAGGACAAGGGCCACCGTGATCTGGAAAAATTTCAGGCCGGATACGACGGCTCCGCTCGGGGAGAAGTAATATACGAGCTGGTAAATCAAGAAGTAAAGCGCTGCTCCCGCGACGAAAAGATAGACGGTGAACTTCGGCCTCCGGTTAAACTTCAGTATGATGAGCAAAATGAGCGAATAAAACACCGTATTGGAGAACCTGCCGTCCAAAAGCTCGAGTATCGGGTTCCAGGGCCAGTGATCCTTGTCCAGATAATTGATCAGGGTGTATATCGCGGTGATGACGTAGATGATGACAAAGGGCACGATCCTCGTCTTGATGAACAGGATCGTATGGCCGAAGCGCGGGTAGATTTTCCTGTATTCCTCTTTTAAGGGAGAGATATCGATCAGCGAAAAAATGAAAATCAGGTAGAACGAAAACACAAAAAGATAGACGTTCACGATGACCGGTATGACGTCCCATTTGAACTTCAGGTTGAATATTATATTGACGATGAAAAGAAAAATCAATATATAGATGAAGGTCGTCGCCTTTTTTATCTGTTCTATGACGATGCTCTTTCCGGCCATGATTGTATCAGTCTCCTCTCTTCATTACCGCAACCCGCGGCAGGCCCGCATAATCGTTTAGCACTGAGACGGCGAAGCCGATTCTACCGCCGGTCTCCTGTACGAAGTCTTTCATCGTATCCCCGATCTCCATGATGAGCACGCCGCCGGGAGCCAGATAATCCTCCGCTTCCCTGACGATCCTTTCGGCCACCTCTCCTCCCCCCTCGTCGGAAAAAAGAGCGGCCTCCGGCTCATGGCTCAGGTCTTTCTGCAGCGAGCCTGCGTGTTTTCTGTCGATGTAGGGCGGATTGGCCGCAATCACCCGAAACCTCATTCCTTCGAGGGGCTTAAACAGGTCACCGTGGAGGAATTTTATTTTATTTTTCCCGACAATCGCCGCGGCGTTCCTCCGTGCCACGCTGACGGCCCGCTTCGAAATATCGACCGCATACACCTCGAGGTCCGGCCTTGAATGTTTTACGGAAACCGCGATCGCACCCGAGCCGGTGCCGATGTCCGCGACTCGGGCGCCCGCGGGTGCGTAGTAAACCACAAGGTCGACCACGAGCTCTGTCTCCGGCCGCGGTATGAGCACGTCCCGGTTTACCATAAACTCAAGGGAATAAAATTCCTTTTTGCCGAGTATATAGGCGATCGGCTCGAACTTGAGCCTCCTCTTGACCAAGCGTCCCATCCTTCTCACCTCGTCTTCGGTGAGCTCCCTGTCAGGACCGACATGGAGACGCATCCGGTCTGACAAGAGCGAGTGGGACAGGAGGAGCTCGGCATCGAGCACAGGATTCTGAACGCCCGCTCTGGCGAGCTCCCCAACCGTTTGTGACATGATCTCAGAAATCCGCACCCGGCATCCCCCGCTATACGTCGATTTTTCGGAGCCGTTCTTCCATCTCGCTTTTCTTCAGGGCGTCGATGATCGCATCAAGATTTCCCTGCAGCACGCTCTCAAGCGAGTGGAGCGTGAGGCCGATCCGATGGTCGGTGACGCGCGACTGGGGGAAATTATACGTGCGGATACGCTCACTCCTGTCGCCGGAGCCCACCTGCGATTTACGTATCGCCGCTTCGCGCTCCATCCGCTCCCGGTTGACCTTTTCCAGGAGGCGCGCACGGAGGACCCTGAGGGCCTTCGCCTTGTTCTTGTGCTGGGATTTCTCATCCTGGCAGGTGACGACCATGCCGGTGGGCAGATGGGTTATCCTCACCGCAGAATCGGTCGTGTTGACCGATTGTCCTCCGTGGCCCGAGGATCGGTACACGTCGATGCGAAGGTCGTCAGGGTTGATCTCGATCTCGTCCTCCTCCGCTTCAGCGAGCACCGCCACGGTCACCGCCGAGGTATGGATTCTCCCCCCGGCCTCGGTCACGGGAATGCGTTGCACCCTGTGTCCGCCGGATTCGTACTTCAGGCTCTCGTACGCATCCGGACTTCTGACGGAAAATATGATCTCCTTGTATCCGCCGATCCCGGTCGTGCTGGAGCTTAAATATTCGATCTTCCATCCCTTCATGTCAGCGTACCGGCTGTACATGCGAAAGAGGTCAGCGGCGAACAGAGCCGCCTCTTCGCCCCCGGTGCCCGCCCTGATCTCCATGATCACGTCTTTGCCCGAGTTGGGGTCCTTGGGAAGGAGCATGACGACAAGCCTCTCGCGGAGCTCCTCTGTTTTACCCCTGAGCTCCCTTATCTCAGACTGGAGCAGCTCCCTCATCGAGGGATCCTCCTCGCTGCCGAGAAGAGACTCGGAATCGGCAAGCTCCCGCACGAACCTCAGATAATCCTCGTACGCATGCACGACCGGGGCGAGCTGCGCCCGCTCGCGGGTAAGATTCTTGAACCTGGCCTGGTCCGCGATAACCTCCGGCCTGCTCATCTCCTGCTCCAGCTCGCGGAACCTGCCGGCGACTTTTACTAATTTCTCGTCCATTGTCCTCAGAAAAAAAAGAGCGGTTTATGCCGCCTTTGTTCTATGAATCGCTCCCGGGAGGACTCGAACCTCCGGCACATGGTTTAGGAAACCACTGCTCTATCCTCCTGAGCTACGGGAGCAATGACCGCGTGCATACGAGGGCAACCCCCGCCGGAAGCGGGGGTTGCCCTCGTATGCTATGATTTCCGCGGTTTACTGATACATGCTCTTGCGCCTCGAAGAGACGAGCCGCTGGAACTCCCTGATTTTTTTCACGACAATCCTGTCGCCGAACAATTCAATCTTGTCAAGACGGCTCAAATGTGTCAATTCTTTTTGCGCATCGTCCTCGGTGATTCCCGCCCAGCGAGCCACGTCCTGGGCCGTGACCTGCAGTGACACCTCATTCTGCATGTCGAGGTGCGGGTCCTGCTCGGCGAGCATCACCAGCACGTCCATTACCTTGAGCTGGGGTTCCTCCAGGAGAAGGATCATCAGCCTGCGCTTGGCGTCGTAAATCCTCTTGGAGAAGATGACGAGGAGTTTATACGCCAGCTGCGGATTGCCGGAGATGAGCGCGTCGAAGTTGTCCCTATGGAACTTGAGGAGTTTCACGTGATCCATGGCTATGGCGGTGGCGGAGCGCGGCTGCTCCTCGAGGATCGCCATCTCCCCGAAAATATCGCCCTCGGTAAGAACCGTCAGGTTCTTCTCGCGGTTCTGGATCAGCTTCACCAGCCTTATCCGTCCGGACTGGATGAAATAAAATTCGTTCCCGGGCTCAAATTCGCAGAATATGATTTCATTGGGCGCGTATTCAATGCCGAATTTTTCAAAAAATTTTTCATCAAGCCCCATTAACATCTGGTTATTTCCCCTGAAGATTTTTTATCTTGGTGAGCGCGTCGCTGTTTAATTTGTCCTTCGGCGGCATGTTGAGCACCTTATTATAGTAGGTGATCGCCTTCTCCTTCTGGTTGGCTGATTCAAATATTATCCCGATATTGAAAATGGCGTTTTTAAGATAGGGAGAGCTGGGAAAATTCCGCAGTATCTTTGAAAAAAAATCGAGCGCCTCCGCGGGCTTCTTGAGCTCCATGAGGCACCTCCCCGCGTTGAAATGCGCCTTCCCTATGATCTTTTTTTCCTCCTGATTCAAGTTCATATCTGTGGTCAATATCTTTTTATAGAGCTCAAGGGCCGTGATGAAATTACCCCTTGACATGGAGTCCTCCGCCGAGCTGTCCAGCTCGAAAACGGAACCGTCGGCGCTCCTCACCTCAAGGCCGGCCCCCCCCGTACCGACGGAGGGCTCGTCGGAAAAAAAGTCATCCATCTCGTCCGACAGGGCCGTGCGCCCGCCGCCCTGATCAGAGGAGCTTTCATCTATCATGACCGAATCATCAAAATCGAGCATATCTGCCCCGCTCGTATTATCATCAGTATCCCCTTCCGCGCCGGTCGCATCATGGTCGGCGCGCTGAGCGCCGGCCTCATCGTCATCCGGCATGGCCTCGCCGGAGTCGATTGCCCTTATCCTCTTCATCGCCATGGCGGCGTGCACGCCGTCGGGATAATATTCCATATATCTTTTGTACACATGCTGCGCGTGCTGCCATATCCCCGCCTTGTAATAATATTCGCCGATCTTGAACAGCTCCGCGTCGGGATTCACTATCTCGCTCTCGCCCAGGACCAGCCGCTCCATTTTTACTATACGGCGCAGCTGGTTGCTGAACACGCGAAGCATTTTCCTCACCACGCTGGAATTCTTCAGCACCAGGCGCTCGAAATCGGCCGGCATGAGCACCAGCACCGTGGTGTTGCCAACGGTCTGTGCGGTTTCCTCGCGGGGATACTTGCCGAGTGAGGACTTGACCCCAAAAAATTCCCCCTGTCTGACCTCCTCTTTCACCTCCTCACCCGTATCGAGCTTTATTGAGGTGAGCACGATCTTACCGGATTTTAAAATAAAAATGTAGTCGCTCTTATCGCCTTCAAAATATATAATCGACCCCGGCTTGTACGACCTCGTGATTATGCCCGATGGTCCCGATGAAGCGCCGTTTGGCATTGCCCGACCTCGCTATGCATCAAATTCAATCGGCAGGAAGGGAAACTCCTTTTTGAATCCCACCGCCCTGCTTATTCTCCGCAGCAACCCTATGGGATCGCCCACGATTATCTTGTCTGCACCCTGGAGCCTGATTTCCTGATACTTTACGCCCAGCTCGTCGAACACGGAGGCGTACCTGCGGTCGCCGTATACCGGGTTTCCCTCGATGACCACGAGCACCACGTCCTTGAGCGCCGCCTGGACCACGGAGCGGGCAGGATCCCCGCTCTTGTGTCTGCACGCGAATATATCGGCGGTATACCCCTCTTCAATCTGTCCCATCCTTTTCTGGCGGAATCCCCGGGCCGGGTTGACGGTGACCATCTTCACGATCAGATCGTCCGGCAGCTCCTCATGATAGAGACGCTCGTACAGGACCTTGTCATACTTCATCTCATACAGCAAATTTTCCCCGCCGGTCATGGGAGAATCCGTCCCGATGCAGAGGTTGATGCCCTTTTCAATGAATGCGCGCACGTCCATGGTTTTATTATACATGAACATATTTGAGTTGCCGCACCAGACGCACGAGGCGCCCCGCTTTTTGACAAGGTCCAGGTCCTCATCGGAGAAGGCCAGGCAATGCACGAACACCGAATGATCTCCCAGTCCGCCGAGCCTTTCGACCGTCTTGATGTCCTGAAAGGTCTCTTCATCGAATCCTTCCGCGATGTGCGTTACAAAAGGGATGTCCTCCTTGACCGCCTTGCGGTATTCCTCGGTGATGCCGTCGCCCCAGGCGAGGGCGAAAGAATTGACCGAATGGGCGAGGGCGAAGTTCTTGATCGCCCTGGTCGGGAGGATATCGTAAAAGGGCTCGCCGACGAAATGGGGAATAAGATCGGAAATCAGAGTCACGCCCGATACCAGATTCCTGTACGCGCCGAGAAGGTACAGGTCCCGGTTCTCGATCTGCTGCCGTTCCTCGTATACCGGCGAGCTCTTCAGGTCATTGTCCCAGGGAAGCCAGTTGAGATACGGGCCATTCCCCACCTTGGGGAAGTAGGTCCCCAGAAGGTGGTCGTGCGCGTTGATGAGTCCGGGAACCACGACCGAATCTCCCACGTCTATGTTGATGCGGTCAGCCGAACCGTCAGAGGACACCTTGCCGATCTTTCCATTGCTGATATGAATGGCGCCTTTCTTGATTACCTTTTCAGGTGTGAGGAACGTACCGCCTGTAATCGTCCATTTGCTCATCATCAAAGCCTTTCGCATTTGAATTATACGGACATCTATCTTTGACAAGGCCCGGTCTGGCGCGCCTGCAATGGGCAATTAATAGTAACTGAAAGATACTCCGTCAAGTAAAATACTTGAGCATGACCACGGCTGATTTATACCACGATTTGAATTTGTGTCAATGATTTTAAGGAGCTTGTACACGCAAACGGACCGGGACTCGCCTTTCAGACAACTCCGCGAACACGCAAAACATTATTGACATAATTTTGAGGAAAACCCATACTATGGGACAGGAGAAGCATATGGACCTGACTAGATTCCATGAGCTCAACATCATCCTCTTGTGTGGCCTGTATGGTTCAGGCAAAACGGAGTTCGCGATAAAGCACTTCATGGGCAAGGAGAGGAGCCGCATCAGCCGCTCGGAGATACGAAAATACATGTTTGAGATGACACATTTCGGCGAGAAGTGGTCAGCGACCGACTTTACCGAAGAGAACGAGGCGCTGGTGAAGCACATCGAGAGGAAGGTCCTTGAGCATTTTCTCCACAACAAGCGGAAGGTCCTGATCATTAACACCTTCGTGATGAAGAAATCCCGCAAGCGCTTTATCGAAATCGCACGAGAGCAAAAAAAGACGATCGGCGCGATCTTCCTCTCGAGGCCGCTCGAGCAGTGCCTGGAGCGCAACGAGCAGAATACGATCGGGGTTCCGGGTGACGTGGTCACCAGCCTTTTTTACAAGATCGAGCTCCCCGACAAGGGAGAGGGATTCGACGAAGTGCTCGTCGTCAACTTCAAGCCGGTATAAGCAGAACCCTTCCCTTCTTCCGAACCAGTCCCTCCTCAATGAGCTTTTCTATAAGGGGATCCGCAATATTCTCAGGAACGCCGGTGACCTCCGCGAGCCGCTTCGCAGACATGGCGCCGTTCGCGACAAGGGCCGCGAGTATTGTTCCGCGGATCTGGCGCCGCGAGCCCCTAAAGGGAGACTGCTTTTTGTAATGAGCGCTCCCGCGGGAGGGGTTGACGCGGCGCGTCTTGAGCATGGCGCCGTAGTCCATCAGCGCCGAGTACCAGCGGCCCGGATTCTTCCGGTCGAGCGTCGCATTCACCAGAGATAGAATATCCCGGTCATGCACCGCACCCTTGCCGTGGAAAAAAAAGTGAATGAACACCGCCCTGATATTGGTTTCGATGAAAGCCACGGGGAGATTGAAGGCGAATGCGCACACGGCCGCGGCCGTGTTCCTTCCGATGCCCGGGAGCAGCGCCAGCTCATCGGGCGAACCGGGTATCCTCCTCTTCCCGCTATTTCTTACTTGAACGGCCAGATCGCGGAGATAGCGCGCGCGCCGGTTGTAGCCCATGCCCTTCCACACGGCCAGCACCTCCCTGAGGGACGAGGATGCGAGCGCCTCTATGGTGGGAAAGGCCCGTAAGAATTCCTGAAACTTTACGCTCACCCTGCCGGCCTGGGTCTGCTGCAGCATTACTTCGGACACCAGGATATGGTATGGATCATTCGTGCGCCTCCACGGCAGATCGCGCCCGTATTTCTTGTAATACCCGTATATTATCGCCTTGAATTCCCGGATCACCGCACCGGATGGAGCCTTCTCCTCCGGTCCCCGCCCTTTGTATAATCCGTATCGCTTTCGGAATTCGCGCACGATTGAAGCGTCGTCATAGGAGCTGTCATATATCATGGATGGGGCCATAGGAGGCGGGTCTTCGACATTTCAAGAATCATGGATCCTCGAGCGACCGATCATACATCAACGGCTGCTCCTGAAAAATTCCCATATAACATCGCACGCGCTGAAGTCATTGGAGGTGTTGCCGATAAACCGCCTGGGTAAATACGGCTTTCCTCCGGGCCATGTGTGGCCTCCTCCCTCGACACGGTACAGCACCACACGAACGTCCCTGCCGCATGGTCCGTAGGACAGCTCTTTCACCCTCGTGCCGTCGTCGGGATCCCTGTCCGGAAGCTCCCTGATCGCGGGCGATGAGGTGCACCCGTCCGCCGCGGTCCAGAAGCTGATCGTATCCCCGGTTGAAAGAATCTTTCCGCGCCTGGTTCCCAGGACGGTGACATACCCGCCGTTAAAGGGCACCAGGGGATCGTCGGTGCCGTTTATGATCAATACGCTTACCGGCTTTGCGGGTTTACATTTCTCGCCCGCGCCCGCGGGCAGGGTCGCCGCGACCGCTGCGATACCCCTGATCTTGAGTGAAAGCTCGCACCCGAGCCGGTAGGACATGAACCCGCCGTTGGAGATCCCGGTGGCGAATACCCTCCCCGTGTCAACGGGATATTCAGCGGCCAGACGGTCGATCAGTGCGGATATGAATCCCGAGTCGTCGATTTTTTCACGGTGCGCGTAATCGATCGGATCGTCCCGGAAATCGTTCCAGTGCTTCCTGATTCCCTGTGGGTAGGCCGCGAAAAAACCGCGCGTGTCTGCGAGCTCGTTGAACCTGTTCCTGGTGAGCTTGATCATTCCGGCCGCGGTGCCGCCGCCACCATGCAGCACCAGCACGAGGGGCAGACTGCCGTTGAACTTTCCCTCGGGAACATGGATGAGGCACGTCCTCTCCCTGCCGTCATGCATCATCCTGATTTCGCGCACCCCGAACCTCTCCATCAGACGGCTGCTCGAACCGCACGATGCAATTACCATACCGAGGAAGAAAACGAACAATTTTATTTTCATGCTTCAGATTAGTAAGTAAACTTTCACAATGTCAATGATAAAAAAAAAGCGGTTCTCGATGAACATCGCGGACCGCTTATGCCGTTATCCTTGATTTATCCCGCCTTGCG
>CAZHAD010000104.1:0-9904 GCA_964529965.1 uncultured Leptospirales bacterium
GAGGGGTAAGGGGAGGGTGATTAGAAGATATTAGAACTTATTGGTTCTTGTCGCCTGAATTTCAACCCTTTTAACTTCCTTGACTTTTATATTCCAATAATTCTTTTCAGCTTCCATTTGATACTTTCCTATTTGCTTCGTAAAATACACAAAACTATCCGATATAAGCTTTTTTCACCCCCACCCCTGCCCTCCCCCATCAAGGGGGAGGGGGGTAAATCAATCTCCGTCTACTCGAGTAATTATTTACCTTTACGCGATTTTTACCTTTTTACGAGAGTATCTTTTATGCAGCTTACTGAGCACCGATAATAATCGGTGCCGCAAACGCACTATCGCTGCAGGTTTTCCAGCACCGTTGCGACACCCAGGCCCCCCCCGCAGCATGACGAAAACACGCCGTATCTGCCGCCATTGCGGATGAGCTCCCTCATGGTGAACATGCCTATGCGCGCCCCGGACGCTCCGTTCGGATGGCCGAAGGCGATCGCCCCGCCGAGCGGATTCCACTTCTTCATGTCGATCTTCTCGCCCGTCTGGCTCTCAATCTCCTTGATCACCGCGAGGTTCTGCACCGCAAACGCCTCGTTGCATTCCATATGGTCCATATCGGATATCTTGAGGCCCGCACGCTTCAGCGCCATCGGCAGGGCATAGGCGGGCGCGATCCCCATAATCCTCGGATCGCATCCGTAGTCGGCTCCGGAAAGCCATTTCGCCATCGGCTTGTACCCGAGCTCCTTCGCCTTTTCAGCAGTCATCATAAGCACGAACGCGGACCCGTCGTTCCTGCCCGACGCGTTGCCCGCGGTGACCGTCCCGTCCTTTATGAACGCCGGCGGGAGTTTCGCAAGCCCCTCGAGCGTGGTGTCCGGCCTCACGTGCTCATCCTTGTCGAATATGACATCCGGCTTTCCCTTGCCCGCAGGTATCGGAACCGGGATAATCTCTTCCTTGAATTTACCCGCTTCGATCGCCGCTTTTGCGCGCATCTGGCTGTGGTACGCGAATTCGTCCGAAGCCTCGCGGGATATCTTGTACTTGACCTGTAGGTTCTCTGCGGTGAGCCCCATCCCGATGGATTCCTCGGGCACCGGCGAAAGTTGCTGAGCGATCGGCATCGGCGGTATCAGCTTGAACGGCTCCACCGCCATGGAAAACTTGGCGGGCATCTGGCTGTACGATTCCGTCCCTCCCGCAATCACCACGTCTGCAAGGCCCGCCAGGATTTTGCATGCGGCGTGATTGATGGAGTCTATTGCCGAGCCGCACTGCATCTCAATATACGATGCTGAGGTTTCGTAGGGAAGCCCGGCGTCCAGAGCCGCCCAGCGCGCAGGATTGAGCGCCTGTGCACAGTGGGTTGCACTGCCCAGAAACACGCAATCAACATGGGCCTTCTCCTTTATCTTGGTCTTGTCCAGCAGTCCTTTGATTCCGATACCGGCGAGCTTTGAAGCCTTTAGGTGTTTTAGTGATCCGCCCATTCTTCCGAATCCGGTTCGAACACCATCAACGAACACAACTTCTCTTTGTCCCATAAAATTCTCCTTAACATGTGAAGATATAATTTATTTGAAATGCCGGAAGGCAGCTTTCCAACAGGGCTTCTCAGAAGCAATACAGGAGCATTCCTTGCCTTACAGCACCCACTTCAGCATCCTGAAAATCAGGGGTTATTAAATCAAGCAGTTTTAGCATGATTCCCCTTTATACTTGCACCTATGTACTTGAATTAGGTGAATATTTTCACCCCGGGGAGGGGTGAAATCAATTTACGCCTAATTAGAGTATTGTATTACTTAGCTATGGCCCAAATATATGCCTGACCCGCCGGCGGATACATGGCGGGTCAGGCTCAGGCTATTATTCAGAATCGAGATCAGCTCATAGCTTCAAACATAACACGCAGTTTAATCAGAAAGCCCCTTCACTCACCCTTGAACACCGGCTCCCGCTTCTGTAGGAACGCGGACATTCCCTCGACCGCATCCTTGGTGTTTTTGAGCTTTTTGGACCACTCACGGTCGACGCGGAGCCCCTCTTCAAGGCCCTTTTCCAATCCGGTGCTCATGCCGAGCAACACCGCGCTCACCGCCAGGGGCGGCCGCTTGCTCAGTGCAAGCGCAAAGTCCATGGCCTCATTCATCAAATCGGCGGCGGGGACTACGCGGTCCACAAGACCGATTTCGAGCGCCTCCTGGGGGGAGAGACGCTTGCTGAAAAGTATCAGTTCAAGCGCCTTTGACCTGCCCACGATCCTCGGCATTCGCTGTATGCCGCCCCATCCCGGCGTGATCCCCAGGTTCACCTCAGGGCAGCCGATCACCGCTTTGGGATTGTCGGTCATATACCGGAAATGGCACGCCATGGCGAGCTCGCATCCCCCGCCCAAAGCGTATCCGTTTACAGCAGCAATGAACGGTTTGGAGCCGCGCTCAATCAGGTTATATACATCGTTGCCGTTCGGTCCCTTTTCGATGTTTGCAATGTCCGTCACGTCCATGCCTGCACTGAAGCCCTTCTCCCCCGCTCCGGTGACTATCACGACCCTGGTTTCCCTGCTCTCATTCAGTTCAATGATCGCGCGGTGAAGATCTTCTCGTATGCCGAGATTTACCGAATTCGTCGGAGGGCGGTTGAGCGTGATGGTGGTCACAAAGTCCTTGGTTGTCACTATAATATTATCGCCCATGAATAACCTCCATTATTTATTATCTTAAGTCAGCATAAATTCCCTTGTATTAAATCTGAATATTTCCCTTTTTCAGGGTCTCGGTCGGGGCAAACCATTTGATGCCGAGCTTCCCGGCAATGGCCTCGCACCGCTCCGCCACTTCCGGCCAGCCCATCCCTTTTGCAAGCGCAAACGGGCCGATCGCGGCTCCACCGCCGTTGATCATTGCCTTGTCGATCTCGGCCGCGCTTTTTGTCACCCCAGCATCAAGAAGCTTTGTCCCTTCATTCACCTGCAGGCAAACCATGTCCATCGGATCGAAATTGGGATCGGCCTTGCTCTTGTCGATGGCAGGCCGGCTCCCCCCGGGCCAGATGAATATGCCTTTGCCCGACTTTTTGCCCAGATTGCCGGCGTCATTCATTTTCTTGAGCCAACCGCCGGCCTTGAAATCGGGCGACAGGGTCTTTCCGAAATATTCCATTCCGTGGAGATTCACGTCAAGTCCGGTGTAATCCATGAGCTCATACGGTCCCATGGGGGCTCCGATCGACCTCATCTTGGCGTCCACCGCCTCCGGGTCAACGAGCCCCTTGTCATAAAGCTCTGACAGATACAGCCCGACCGGCGCATTGATTCTGTTGAAGATGAATCCCGGTGTGTCCTTCTCCACACGGACCGGCACCATCGCGCCCCTGAAGTTTTTCAACCCCGAAATGAAGTCGTAGCTTACTGACATGGTCTCTTCGGACGTTTTCTCCCCGTGAATCACCTCGACCAGAAGCATCATGGCAGGCGGATTGAAAAAATGAATACCGAGCACCTTCTCAGGCCTCTTGGTCGCCTCGCCCATCTTGGTTATGCTCATGTTGGAGGTGTTCGAGGCGAGGATGGCGTGCTTGGGCGCGCTTCCGTCAGCCTCCCTGAATATCTTCTCCTTCAGGTCAAGTATCTCGGGCGCGGCCTCGATCATGTAATCCGCGTCCGCGAGCGCGTCCTTGAGCACCGTAAATCCCTTGATGTTCCCCGCGGCCCTGCTCATGTCTTCAGCGCTCATCTTCTGCTTCGAAACCTGCTTCTCAAGGCTCTCCTTTATCTTGCTCATGCCCCTGTCTACGAATTCCTGCTTGATGTCGTACAGGTTCACCTTCTTCCCCGCCATGGCGATGACCTCCGCGATCCCGTGGCCCATGTCTCCCGCCCCGATGATCGCGATTTTTTTTATGTCTTCCGCTTTCATAAATTATTACTCCTTACATAAAAATTTAATATCCGGCTGAAATCATAAAAAAATATTCCCAGCCAGCACTGAAGGACGCCTGTCTACAAAAATGCAAGGTTTGCGAAATGATTAGTAAAATTTGATGTGCATTAACAAGCTAAAAAGCGAAGGCAAAAAATCAAGCATATTTTATTTGAACATAGTGTGCAAATTTTAGGGATCGCGAATCTGCCATTCGGAGATTAAGTTATCTTAAAAGAAGAATTTGCCACAGAGACACAGAGAATAATATGATCAAGTTTCATCAAAAATAATCAACTTTTATGAATCTCTGTGCCTCCGTGGCATACTCTCGGGACTGCCCCGGTCTTTAATCCTTCTGCTTTACAGACGATCTTCTATGAAACGCAAGGCTAGAATTGAATGTTTCCCTTTTTCAGGGTCTCGGTCGGGGTAAACCACTTGATGCCGAGTTGCTTCGAAATGGCCTCGCACCGCTCCGCCACCTTCACCCAGCCCATGTCCTTGGCCCTGGCAAACGGGCCGGCCGCCGCGCCGCCGCCGTTGACCATGGCCTTGTCGATCTCGGCCGCGCTTTTGGTCACCCCCGCCTCGAGGAGCTTGGTCCCCTCGTTTACCTGCAGGCAGACCATATCCATCGGATCGAAATTGGGATCCGCTTTGCTCATGTCAATGGTCGGCCTCGCGCCCCCTGGCCAGGTGTAGAAGCCCTTGCCCGTCTTCTTGCCGAGGTTGCCCTCATTGTTCATCTTAATGATCCAGGAGCGCGGTTTGAATTCAGGCGACAGGGTCCTGGCGAAATATTCGGCGCCGTGCATACCGATATCCATGCCGGTGAAGTCGCGAAGCTCGAAGGGACCCATGGGCGCGCCCGTTGATTTTACCTTTGCGTCAACGGCTTCAGGGTCAACGAGTCCCCTTTCATATAATTCCGCGATATACATGCCGACGGGCGCGTTGATTCTATTAAAGATGAATCCCGGCGTGTCCTTCTCCACACGGACCGGCACCATCGCGCCCCTGAAGTTTTTTAATGTGGAGATAAAGTCATAGCTCACATTCATGGTCTCATCCGAGGTCTTTGCGCCGCGGATCACCTCGACCAAGAACATCATGGCTGGCGGATTGAAAAAATGAATACCGAGCACCTTCTCAGGCCTCTTGGTGGCGTTTCCGATCTCAGTAATGCTCATATTTGAGGTGTTCGAGGCGAGGATGGCGTGCTTGGGCGCGCTTCCGTCAGCCTCCCTGAATATCTTCTCCTTCAGGTCAAGTATCTCGGGCGCGGCCTCGATCATGTAATCCGCGTCCGCGAGCGCGTCCTTGAGCACCGTAAATCCCTTGATGTTCCCCGCGGCCCTGCTCATGTCTTCAGCGCTCATCTTCTGCTTCGAAACCTGCTTCTCAAGGCTCTCCTTTATCTTGCTCATGCCCCTGTCTACGAATTCCTGCTTGATGTCGTACAGGTTCACCTTCTTCCCCGCCATGGCGATGACCTCCGCGATCCCGTGGCCCATGTCTCCCGCCCCAACGACCGCGATTTTTTTGATGTCTTCCGCTTTCATGAAATATCACTCCTTAAAATAAAAATAAGGAAACCTTTTTGAGAATGTTTCCTTTTCGGGCTCATTTAATGAAAAATGAGATTCTTGTTTTTTAAGTAAGTATGATCTAATAAAACGCCCTCGACCCGTCCGCCCTGACGAGGATGTTTTATTTATTTCGTTTTTTGCAATACGATTACGGTAAAATCGTCCCTCAACTCCTCATCCTCCATAAATATAGAAAATTTGTCAAGTATATACGAAAGAATATCCTGTGAGGCGCCGTCAGGCGCATCTTGAAGAGAGGATATGAGGCGCGTGAATCCATATCGCTCCTTGTTCCTGTTTTTGCTCTCGACAATGCAGTCGGTGTACAGAAGAAGCACATCCCTCTTCCCGATGCTGAACTGGGTATACGCCGGCTTATACTCGTCGAGGCGTATCCCAATCGGCCCGCCGCGCCCGTATTCAGACACAGCCTCAATCACCCTGACCGTGCCGGTTTCCCCGTTTCTGAACAGGAGGTCGGGATGGCCCGCGTTCACGTATTCCACGGTATTACCGTTGAACCGCAACAGTATGGCTGAAATAAAATGCTCCAGCAAAGAAATTTCCGCAGAAACATTCTGATTTACACGAAAAATTATATCGGAAAGACTCGAGCCTTCCAGTCTGTTGAATATGCGGTAGGTGATGGGCTTAACAATAATCGTAATGAGTGACGACGACACCCCGTGGCCCGACACGTCGAATATGGCCATGCCACGGAGCAGATTCTGTTTTAAATAAAAATCGTAAAAATCACCGGACACGCCGTATTTCGGCCTGAAGGAAATGGCGATGTCCCATCCTTCAATATCGTCCGGGATGTGGGGAAGGAGCAGCTTCTGCACATGCGCGGCGAGATCAATCTCCTGCTGGGCCATCATGTTCGTCCTCTCGAGTGCGGTATTGATATCAACCAGCCTTGAGTTCATGTTTTCGAGCGATTTCTTGTCGGATATGATCTTATTTTTCTGCTCCGTGATCTGGTGGGCCACATATGATATGATGATGAGTATCGGGAGGAAGCTTATGGTGTAGAACAGATCCTCCAGAAAAGACCCCTTTTGTTTAAGGTAATAGGTCGCATAATACGACGCAACGACCTGCATAACCGCGGAACCGATCGAAATGATGAGCGACTCCTTATAATCGGTGTACGGTAGCTCTATCGTAATCGCAACCAAAGCAAACACCAATCCGATCAAACGCAATTCATTGAGCTCGATCAGCCCGACAGTATACATGGAGAGATACAGCAAAAATTCACCCATGAAAAAGATGCGTGCGCCGCGCTTGGACAGCTGTCGGATATTGGACAGGATGATGATGAATGCGATGGTGCCTCCGTTTACGATCGAGGCGAGCAAAAAGATGCCTGAGTACTGCATGCTGATAATGCCCAGAAAACGGGCAAGTATGACGTTGATCTCAACAATCAGATAGCCGATCAGGGCGTTGATGCTCATGTTGAGCAGCCTTTTCACCCTGTCGATTTCATGTAGCTGGCTTACGTGCACCATTGCATTGCCGATCGTTTAAAAATTCTATTAATCCATACCCGGCATCAAAAATCTTGCAGATATTTGATGCCGATAGTCAGGAATTTGATAATTTTTACTTGCATACCACGATATCTCCAATACAGAATCTGACATAACATTTATCAAACATGCTTAAAGTTTTACATTACCTCGTCATATATTCACTTTTATGGTTATCTCATAAAACAATAATAATTAATATGGTTAAAATCAATTTAAAACCCATCCAGATGGGCTTTAAAATAAACATTTTTTAACTTTTATAAATAAAAAAACCAAATTTACTCCAGTAAAAAAGCATTAAGAATAATAAATGAATAAAATCATCAAAATCCATTCTTTTTAATTTCATGAATATTTATCATTAATTTGTCAAACGATAAATTCGTTTACGAACGCGACACTGAGATTTCTCAATAACTTCCGTCAAAAAATCCTTCACCCTGTTCATTTCAAATCTCATTCATTGATTGGTGTAATCCATCCATGTCGCTTGTAATAAATCAATCCTTTATTTTAAATTTCAAATGACGGATGTTTTCTCTTGACAATTTGCGCGTATGGCGTAACGAAACCCCATCTATATAAAGAGGAAAGCGCACAATGTCAAAATCGTACAACATTGCCGTAATCCCCGGGGACGGCACGGGCCCCGAGGTCGTTGCTGAGGGCCTTAAGGTGCTCAACGCAGCGGCTTCGGTCGAAAAGATAACGCTCAATTTTACCCATTATGACTACGGCGGCGATCGCTACCTTAAAACAGGGGAGGTGCTCCCTGAAAAAGCGGTCGAGGAAATGAAAAAATTCGACGCCATCTACCTTGGCGCCATTGGCCATCCCGGCGTCAGACCCGGAATATTGGAAAAGGGAATCCTCCTGAAGCTCCGCTTTGACCTGGACCAGTATATAAACCTGCGGCCGGTCAAGCTCTATCCGAATGTGGAGACCCCGCTCAAGGACAAGGGACCGGAGCAGATCGACTATGTAGTTATCCGGGAGAACTCCGGTGACGTGTACACCGGGATCGGAGGGGTATCCATGAAGGGGACGCCGCATGAAGTGGCGGAGCAGTCGATGATATATAACCGCTTCCAGGTGGAGCGCTGCCTGCGCTGGGCTTTCGAATATACCAAAAAAAGGAACAAAAGGAAGACCCTCGGGCTCGTGGGCAAGACCAACGTCCTCACCTACGTGTACGACCTGTGGGAGCGCGCGTTCCATGAAATCGGGCAAAAGGATTATTCCGATATCAAGCGCGATTATTACCATGTAGACGCCGCGTGCATGTGGATGGTGAAGAGCCCGGAGTGGTTCGACGTGCTCGTGACCGGGAACATGTTCGGCGACATCATCACCGACCTGGGGGCCATCACCCAGGGGGGTATGGGAATCGCCGCGGGCGGCAACATAAACCCTGAAGGTGTTTCCATGTTCGAGCCGATCGGCGGGTCCGCGCCCAAATATACAGGTAAAAACATGATCAACCCTCTCGCCGCCATCTGCGCGGGCGGCATGATGCTTGAGATCCTTGGCGAGAAAAGAGCGGCGGACCGGATTGAGGGCGGCGTGATCAAGGCGCTCGAAAGGGACATACGATCCCTGTCAGCAGGAAACATGGGCCTCTCAACCACCGAGGTAGGGGACAGGGTGGCCTCATACGTTTCGTAGCTCCGGAGTCCGGTCAGGCGCCGACCGCACCCGTTTCTTTCAGGCGCCGAATGTCCCCATTGGTGTATCCAAGCCCGGCCAGTATTTCGTCATTATGAAACCCGAGACCGACTCCCGCCCGGTTCGCATAACAGCTGCCTGATCTGAACTTGATGGGATTCCCGATCTGTCTGATTGCGCCTCCCTTTACGCCGGCGACCTCCACGATCATTTCCCTTTCGGAAAGCGGCGGATTGGCTACGGCCTCTGCCAGTGAATAGACCGGCTCAACGCAGGAATCAGTCTCCTTGAAGCGCTCCCTCCAGTATTCGAGCGGCATGCCGGCGATTATTTCGGCGACCCTCTTTTTGTTGTTCCGGTTTATTATTCCGGACTCCGCCATCTCGGGCGAGCCGATGCATTCACAGAAAGAGCCGAAAAACTTCGGCTCGAGCGGGCCGACCGACAGGTATTTGCCGTCCGAAGCAGGATAAAAATCATACAGGCAGCCGCCGTTGAGGAGCTCCTCCTCGCGCCGCGGTTCGTCCCCGCCAGCAAGAAACCCGGCGGTCGTAAACACGGTCATGGAAAACACGCCGTCGGTCATCGACACGTCGATGTAATCGCCCCTGCCGGTGCGGGTGCGGCTGAGGCATGCGGCCAGCACTCCTATTGCGAGGTTCTTGGAGCCGGCCGCTATGTCCGCGATCTGTATGCCGGTAAGGCACGGGCCCGAGCGAGAGCGGCCCGAAAAGGACTCCACTCCTGAAAGCGCCAGATAGTTTATGTCATGCCCCGCCCGGTTCGCGTATGACCCAGTTTGTCCGTACCCGGTCAGGGCGCAGTATATGAGCGAGGGATTGATGCCGAAAAGCGTCTCATATCCGATTCCGAGCCGGTCCATGGTCCCGGGCCGGAACTGCTCCACCACGATGTCATAGTCGCGCACCAGCCTGTATATGATCTCGCGCGCCTCCGGCTTCTTTAGGTTCAGAGATAGGGATTTCTTTCCCCTGTTGAGATGCGCGTACGCCGCGCTGATTTCGTCCACCAGGGGTGGCATGAGCCGCATCAGGTCCGGGCTTTCGCTGTTTTCCACCTTTATGATGTCCGCGCCCATGTCCGCGAGCATCATGGTGCCGTAGGGTCCGGGGAGGAGGTAGGTAAAATCCAGAATTTTCAGGCTGTCAAGTGGATTGGGCATTTT
>CAZHAD010000105.1:0-9528 GCA_964529965.1 uncultured Leptospirales bacterium
AAAATATATATAAAAATTAATCAAGTTACATGCGGTAAAACCGATAATAATGATGAGACATAAAGACATTGTCTCTGGCTATGAGGCATGTATGGCTCAATATAAGACACGCATACCCTGTAGCCAATCCTTGCAATAATCATGGTGAGAGGGATGCCGCACAGAAAAAACAAACGGAAGAGCTTTAGACAACTGCTTCAGAAATATCTGGATATAAAGGGTTTGGACATCATCATCGTTCTCGAGGACGGAAGGGAGATCGAGCTGTTTAAAAACAGATCGATCATCGATGATATGATCGTAACCTACGACATCGAAAACGGCGAGAAAAAAATCCCAATCTCCCGGATAAAGCACGTGGATCTTTACGCCGCATAATAATCCATCCCGCTATCCGTTCTATCATGGCGTTGAATGCCGGCATCAACGTCTGAAATTAATGGGCCGGCGGCGGCAATCCTGCCGGGATTCCAGACCGGGCCGTGCGTGCGCACAATTAATTGAAATTTTGATAAGAGCGTGCTATATTTAACTAATAGCTCGACTTGGAAAAATTTTGCTAATACCTTCAACTTCCTTCCCCTCAATGGGAGATTGCCGCATGTAGAGTCCAAAAGGTATATCGATATTGAACATTATACATAAATTAAAAAAGGCTTTCCAAAATACAAACAGCTCAGAAAAAAAATCGGGCATGACAAAGAGGTTTATAATCGCGGTCTCCGTGATTTACTCTATTCTGATTCTCTCCGCCGCTTTGTTTTTTCATTATTCTATGAATGCAGGCGAAGCGGTTCTAAGGGATACGCTCGAATCCCACAACCAAGACGTCATCGGGGAAAAAATCGACGCGCTGATCCGGCGCCTGCACGATAAAAAAATCGACACCCGGGCCGGGCTTGGAAGGGAGATCAGGCGCTACAACGCTTCCGCCAGGGACATTTTGTACCTCATTATATTCTCTAAAACATACGACGAGAACTATTACCGCATTTACGGAAAGCTCCCCCTGAACAGCGGCCTCGTGCTGCGTATCTCAAAAAACGCCGTGGTCCGGGAAAACAAGAAGATCAACTACCTGAAAGAAGGAATGTTCCACAGCGTCATTGACCCCGAAATCTACTCCAAAGACGATTTACACTGGCAGAGCGTCTATTACCCCTATGAGCTTAACAATAGAAAGGTTGTTCTTCAATTCCTGATGTCGGTCTCCCGCACTCAGGAAGCGATTACAAGCTATGCCGATTCCATCCGGGGCATACGCCTCGCCAACGGCATTATGGCGGGCGCCCTGGCCGTGGCGGTCATCGTCCTCACCCTGATTTTCACGCACAATTATTCCCTTCTCATTACGAACCTGTCGCGGTTCATGAAAAAGGCCGTGAACGGAGACCTCGAGGTATCCCTCAATCAGACGAGAGACGGGGAGCTTTCAGAGCTCGCCGTCTCGTTCAATACTCTTATTGAGGAGCTGAAGGACAAGAAGGGTGAAAACGTATCGGACCCGGAAGGATTAAACACGATCTTCAATGCCGGAGTGTCAAGGCTCAGGGAGAACCGTCTCGATGAAGCAATCGCCATATTCAAGACCCTGACGATAATAAAGCCGAAGGGTTTCGCCGGCTGCTTTAACCTCGGCGTCGCGTACGCAAAAAAAGGGGAATACCGCGAGGCCGAGGCCATGTTCGGGGAGGCGCGGGCCATAAACCCGTCACATGAATTGACGGGCGCGTACATCGAAAAGGTGCGGAGGCTGCAGAATCGAGATGCCTGAACCAGACGCGGCGAAAAGCATACCGGCGCCGTTACCGGACGAGCCGGGCGTGTACTTGATGAAGGACGATTCCGGCGCCATCGTGTACATCGGCAAGGCGTCATCCCTCAAGAAAAGAGTCTCATCCTATTTCCGGAACCGTGATCTTGACGTGAAAACCCGCGTGCTGGTGTCGGTCGTCAAAAACGTCGAGTATATCGTCACCGACTCAGAGATCGAGGCCCTCATCCTGGAAAGCAGCCTCATAAAGAGGCACAGGCCGAAGTTCAACATCCAAAAAAAAGACGACAAACGGTACCCTTATATCGCGGTCACCATGGACGAAGAATATCCCCGGGTAATTTTTACCAGGAAACTCAAAAGCGGAGGCGCAAGGTACTTCGGGCCCTACACGGACGCGAAAGCCGCCAGAAACACCGTTTCGCTCATCAATTCCATCTTCAAGCTCAGGATATGTACAAGGGAGCTCCCGCTCAAAGCACACGAGCGGCCGTGCATGAACTTCCAGATAAACCGGTGCAGCGGAGTGTGCACCGGGATCATCTCCCGCGACGAATACCTCGACCGGGTGGACAACGCGGTGAAATTTCTCGAAGGCGGCATCGATCCCGTGATAAAAAACCTCCAGGAGGTCATGAAGCGATACGCGGGAGGCCTCAAGTATGAAAGGGCATCGGAGATCAGGGACATGATCTCAGACATACGTAAGATTTCCGAATCCCAGAAGGTGCTCCTCCCCGTGGGCAGAGACCAGGATTACATCGGCGTTTCCAAATACGGAAACGAGGGGATACTCATCCTGTTCGAATTCCGAAGCGGGGTGCTGCTGGGCAGAAAGATTTCGGTTTTCGACAATGCCGAATATGCGGACGCCGGAGAGATCATATCCGCGTTTGTGCCCGGCTATTATGAAAGCGCGGATATCCCGCCGAGGATCATCGCGGAGGAGAGGCTTCCCGACCGCCTCCTCATGCAGAAATACCTCGCCGAAAAAGCGAAGCGGAGAGTGACCTTTGCAAGACCCGAGACCGAAGACGACCGCGGGATCATGGGACTGATAAAAAAAAACATCGACGTCATCGCCGCGGAGCGCTACGCGCAAAGGCAGAGCCGCGATACCATGCGCGGCCTCGAGGAGCTGCAGAGCCTCCTGGGGATGGATGCCGTCCCACGCACCATGGAGTGCTTCGACATCTCGAACCTCCAGGGCACGGACGCGGTCGCCTCGATGGTCACGTTCAAACACGGCCATCCCGACAAATCAGGTTACCGGCGCTACAAAATCCGCGGGTATGATTCCGCAGACGACCCGGGCATGATTCACGAGGTGGTGTCGCGGAGGATACAGCATCTTTTCAACGAGGACCTGGACCTGCCCGATCTCATCGTGATCGACGGAGGCGCCGTACAGCTCACCCGGGCGGTGGAGGCGGCGCACAACTTCACGAGCGAGGTCCGCATAATATCGATCGCGAAACGGTTCGAGGAGATATACTATGACGCGGGCGAGGCCCCGCTTCGGCTGCCCGAGTCCTCGCCGGGACTGCACATCATCCAGAGCATCCGCGATGAGGCCCACAGGTTCGCCATTACCTACCACCGGACCCTGCGCTCAAAAAAAACAACCCGGTCGCTCCTCGATCAGATCCAGGTCGGGGCGGGCACCAAAACGAGGCTACTGAACCACTTCAAATCGGTGGATAATATAAAGAATGCGTCCCTCGAAGAATTAAAAGGGGTCAGGGGCATAGGCGACAAGGTCGCGGAGAAAATCTACCGCTCGCTTCATTGAGAGCGTGCGGCCTTCTTCTTCATTCTGGAAAGAAGAGCCCGGAATGCGGCCGTATTCCGGATATTGCCGAAGCATGCCTCCTGCCGTAAGCGCTCCGCATCATGATATCCGGCCGAGGCCGCCTTTCCGAGGTATTCGAGGGCCTTTGCAACGTCTTTCCTGTGCGAGAATATGCATGCCAGGTTATAATAAGCCGCAAAAAATTTCGGATCGGCCTTTACCGCCCCCTGATACATGGCAGCCGCCTTTTCCGGAGATCCCGATTTGTCGTATGCCAGGCCGCAATTAAAATAAAAAACGGCCTGCCCGGGATCGAGCTCGATCGCCCTGGCATAATCCTTTATGGCCCTGTCGATATCATTTTTACTAACGTATGCATTCCCCCTGGTGAAATAGGCGTCCGCATAGTGGGGGCTCAAATATATTGCCTTCGATGCATCCGATAACGCACGGTCCAGGAGTCCCTTGCGCCTGTACTCGATTGAACGGTTACTGTATGCGGCCGCGCTGGGAGATATGCGAATCGACCGGGTGTAGGCCCCGATCGCCTCGTCAGGCCTGTTCTCCCTCGTATACTCCACTCCCTGCTTGAAATATTCCTTCGCCTCGATATTCAGGCTGTGGATCCGCGTATTATCGAACCCTACGGAAGTTCCGCACGAAAACAGAATAACGGCCGTACCCCCGATAAGCGAATGTTTAAAAATATTCACCAATAGCATTTTACTCATCATACGATACTCTATGAATGCAAATGATCTGCAGAAAAAAACTCCGCACATGAGCCGCGGAGTATTTTTCTGCGTAAGCGTTTACGTGCTCGTTCAGCACGGGGTTGACCCCGCTGCTGAACGGACGCTTGTATGCTTAATAAACTAATGTCCTGCCGGAAAAAATGTATAACTTACCCAGATCAGTATCCCCAGGAGAACTACCCCGAGTACAAGGCTCCAGATGATAAGCTTTTTTTCTATGGGAAGGATCGGTTCCCATTCCATTTTTTCCATTTCTTTTTTGATTTTTGTGTCTTCAGCCATTACATGACCTCCCATAAAAAATTAACCGGCAACCGTCGGCGGCAACACCCCGTGGAAGAATATCCAGGATATCAGCAAGCCGATCCATATGATGAAACCGAACAGGGATATTATGTAAATCAGCATGAGCCTTCCCATGCCCTCCTCCCAGAGCTTTTTAAAGTTGGAAACCAGCCCTATGGAGAAAAAGGTCAACGCAAAGAATATCTTCCTGAATACATCCGCCTCGCCGCTGGAGAGCTTCGCGCTGTCTTTTAAGCCGGGGGCGCTCAGCATGACCACCAGCATGATGATGAAGGTAACGGCGTAGCCGATGATGAATTTCGGGAAACGGTCCCAGATCTCTATCGCGCGCGCCTTCTCGCCCGCTTTGGGGTCGATCTTCGTCGTCCAGATAACGGCAAGGATGAAGGCCCAAATTCCGATGAAGATATCGATGAACACCTTCACCGTGGTGGCGGTGCTCAACACCCAGCCCTTTTCAAAATTCAAGCCCGCCGCCGCGTTCTTCGCGTATATGAGCGCTTCAACGATCTGGCCGCTGGCGACCGCCGCTCCGTCCGTTTTTACGGCAAGGCCCATCCAGGCGCCCGCCACCAGGGGCTCGTGTGAAAGGAACGCGCTGGCCAAAAACGGGAGGATGATAAGCTCGACCACCGCGAATATGACCACGAGCGATGACACCATGATGGGGATGATCGGGCGCGATCGTATGGCCCCCCCTGTCGCGATCGCCGCGGACACGCCGCAGATAGATATACCGGACGCGAGCGGTGCGGCCCACTCGCGGCTGAACTTGAAGTATTTCCGCGCGATGAAATAGACCAGCGCCCAGTAGATGAGATAGGCCTCAACGATGGCGCACAGTCCCCGGAACATGACGGACGTGGCAAGTCCGAGCTCCGACGCCGCCTTTACCCCCAGGCCAGCGCCCAGGATTACGATGGCGGTCTTGATAAACCATTCAGGCTTTGCCGCAGTTTTCAGACTCTCGGAAAATTTCGGCATAAAGTTGCCGATAAACAGGCCGACCAGAAGGGCGATGATGAGCCCCGATTCCCCGGTAAGCTTGAGGGACCAGCCGATGCCGTAATGCTCGAGCTGCGCCGGAGTGTTGGCGGCGATGTAGGCATAGTGGCCTAACAGATTGCAGATATAGGTAAGCCAGAAAATGATCGTGAATCCGTAAAAGAATTTTTTTAAATCATAACCCAATGCCTTTGCTCCGATCGACATTATCACGAGCAGGGCAATGTAGGTAAATATGATCGACAGGATGGGAGAGAGGGATGCGTAGTTTTTTGAGAACGGTGCGATTGTATCCTTGACGTTCATCCACATCTTCGGCGTAACCGCCCACCCCATGAGATCAAGACCGATGAATGGCGCCAGTGATACGATAAAAATGAAAAAGCCGATCCACACTGACCACCAGTCTTCGGTCTTTAAAAGACCTTTCTGGTTGCTCATACACACCTCCAGTAAAATTTTAAAATAAAGAAATGCGGATAGATTTTTATGAGCTGATTCCTGTACACGTGTATATTGAGAATGTGCAAGGAATCAATGTGGCTGATCATTGACTATTTTTTGAAATAAGTCAACAATTTAATGCATGAGATTACGTAAAAAGTATAAAATTGGGGTATACTTCCTTCTCATTCAATACAATATTGCACCAGAATAAAGAAAATATGAAAAATTTATGTATGCCGCAGCCGCATTTATGATCAACAGACCGGCGGAATTCAGTCTTTGTCCAGCTTAATGAAGGGCTCTTTCAAGTCCGTCATCGCGTTAACGATGAGCTCGACAAGCCCGCCGTAGAGAATCCCCGATTTCCTGTACGCGTCGTAATAATCGAGGATATCGCGTATCTGTCCCTTGCAGTTGGAGCAGGGGGCGCACACGTATTTTTTCACATCCGGAGAAGGCTGGTCGCTGAAGGCATCGAGTATCTGCCTGAATTTCCGCCTGCCCCCGATGCTGACGCGCCAGTCCTTGAAATTGTTCTGCGACATCACCGCGAACCCGCTCCCCCCGCCGCAGCAATAGTTGTCCACGCCGTGCGGGGTCATCTCCCTGAATTGTGGACAGAGGTAACGCAGGATTCTGCGCTGGGGCTCCACGATCCCGAGGTTCCTCACGATATTGCAGGGGTCGTGCAGGGTTACGGGGAAATTGTTTCTCATGGGATCGAATTTCACCTTGCCGCTGAACACGATGTTCTCGAGAAAAGTGAGCGCGCTTTCCCTCGGAATGTTGAGGTCGCCGGTCAGTATCCTGTCCGCCACTGTGATCAGGGCCTTGTGCTCGTGCCCGCATTCCCCCATGACGATCTTTTTGACCTTGAGCCTTTTCGCGATCTCCGCGTGTTTAAGCGCGATGCGTGAAAGCTGGACATCGTCGTAAAAAAGCCCGTAGTTCACACCGTCGTACGCGACCTGTTCCGATGCCAGCGTCCAGCTGACGCCGGCGGCATTGAACAGCAGGGCGAAGGCCGCGGGGTTCTCGGGCCATGAAAGAATCTCGCCCGCGTTGTGAATCAGGAGCACGTCCGCGCCTTCCCTGTCCCACGGGGTTTTGATCTCGATCCCGGTGGCCTCCGAAAAGTCCTCGTCCAGGAATTCGATGTTGTCTTTCACCACCTTCGGGCTCATCCCGGTCGACGAGCCCACCTTAAGCTGCAGCACCGTCCCCTTCTCATGCAGCTCCCGCGGGGCCCATCCGAGCTCCTGACTGAACAGTTTGCGCAGCTCGCGGGTCAGAAGCGCGTTGTCGAGGCCCATAGGGCAGGCCTGCGCGCACCTTCTACAAAGGGTGCATCGGTAGCTCAGCTCGTACAGGCGGGTGATCGTGGTCCAGTTCAGGTCGATGTCGTCTCCCCTGAGCTTCGATAACCATCTGCCTCCCCGCTTCGTATACTTGCGGATGAGCCTCCTGAATATCTCCGATCGGTATGTCGGACGGTAGATTTCATTTTTGCGGCTCTCCTCGTACACCGGGCACGCGTTGTTGCACGTCTGGCATTTGGCGCAGTACTCGACAGATAGTATTAACGGTTGAAGAAAGGGCCAGTTGTTCTCCCTGGTGAGAAGCTTTTTCAGGCCTGAGACGAATTTTTCAACATAAAATTTTTCCTCAGCCTCATCCTTGGGCCTGGGAAGGCTCAGGGAAACCACGCCGTCGAGGTTGCATACGATGTTTTTCTTCTGCTCTTCCGATATCTTTTTCCAGGCAGGCTGTTCTTCGATCTTGTCATAGGGAGGCGGAAGGGGCACGAGCCTGGCGATATCGATCTCCGTCAGATTGTCGTCTCCCTCTTTCGATATATCATTTAAGCTTATCGTCTTTTTCATCTTTCATGTCCTCTTGTGCTACATCGATCCAGTTTTTTTCCGAGCCGCCCTGAACGTGCCGGGCGGACCATGATACGGACTGGCCCATCAAGGCTGCGATGGCCCTTCCCATTTTTTCGTTCATCGGCATGTCGTTCCACCTGATGGAATGATACGTGAAATACTTGGCCACAAAATGAATCATCTGGGTGAACGGCAGGTAGATTACGAACAGCATGACGACGATGATATGAACAGAAAGGGCAGTCGGTATCGCGGGACTGAAGTCCGCATGTATGAGTGCGCTGATGAAAAGGACGACATGATAGGCGAACCGGTCTGTGGCAATAAGGGCGTACAGGCCGCTTGAAAACAAGACGGTTAAAAAGCAAAGATTAAAATAATTCGAAAACGCGCTGTAGGATCTTAAATTGGGATCGACCGCCCTTTTCACCAGAAGGCCGGCCGTCCCAACAACGCCTGCCGAATATCCCGCATATGCCAGTATGACGGCCGGTGTATAAATCCCGAGGGAAAACAGCGCGTCCGCGCCGAGAAGCACAGCCGTGAACGCCAGAATATATATGCCCCAGTGGAACGGCAGGGAGAAAATCCACAACGATTTATTGTTTTCCCGCACACTGGTAAGCAGGAATATCTCCCTGGCCATATAGAGGAGCTCGTGTGCGATCGATTTTTTCCGCTTCTTCGTCCACCATTCGTATTCCTCCAGATACGATCCGCCGTAGCCGTCCCTCCCCTTCTCTCCGGGCACGGGCGCGAGCTCCCACCTGAGGTGGATCGGCATACGCCAGATGGAGATTGTCCTGAAAGCTATAACCGAAATTGATATTATGATTGCGGCATAGGTCAGAATGATGCACACGAACCCGATTCCAAACACGTTTCTCAGACCTCTTCTCTCACGGATATCGCGATTTTATACAGTACGAGCAGAATAAGCAGCCCTATCGCAAAAACTCCCGCGCTGATCGTCAGCTCGGTCATCGTAGGGGAATATTCGGTTATCCTGTTCATCGGATTCGGGATGAACCCGGCAGGCACGAATCCGAATCCCTTATCGATCCATATCGATAATATAACGCCGACTGCGGCGAAAATCGAAAAAAAAGTTCTCTCCCTGAAAGAGGGGACAAGCAATAAAATAAGCGAGATTATTGCGAGAACGACGGAAACCCACATCACCGGAACCAGTTCCTTAAACCCATGGAGACCCATGAACAGATACACGAGCGGATGGGTGGCCGCCGGTATTCCGCTGTAGAAGGTGGTGAACAGCTCCAGCAAAATGAAGAAGATATTCGCCGAAAATGCGTACGTCACGATGACCAGAAGCGCCTTCACCGGCCCGCGTCCCGGCTTGAACCCCGTGTATCGTTCCATGAACAGGCAGAACAGGACGAGGAGCGCCGGCCCGGATGCGAACGCGGAGGCAAGGAAGCGCGCGGCGATGATTGCGGAGAGCCACAGGTGCCTGCCGGGCAGGCCCGCATAGATGAATGCGGTGACCGTATGGATGCTTATCGCCCACGGGATCGACAGGTAGATGAAGGGCCTGATCCACGA